>WGSN01000021.1:0-38518 GCA_014871645.1 Collinsella sp. | reverse complement strand
CGCAACGCGTTGCGCTGAGTCCTGAGGCTGTTGCAATGAAAATGAGAATCAAGGGTCTCACATAGTAGCTGTGTTTTATAACCCTCGTTTGTCGCATCTTCTGCGAACGGGCTACAATAACTTAGTCTGTGCGATATGGAGGTGAACATGGCTGAAGCTGGTATCGGCGTTGATATCGTCGAGATTTCCCGCATGAAATCAATTCTTGAAAAGACGCCGTCGTTTGCTCGGCGTGTGTTTACCGAAGAAGAGCGTGCGTATTGCGATGCATCATCGCGTCCCGCTGCTCACTATGCGAGCCGCTTTGCTTCGCGCGAGGCGGTACTTAAAGCTCTCGGCACGGGTTTTAGTCAAGGCGTGGGTCGCAAGGATGTTTCGGTTACGCGTGATAAACTCGGCAAACCGAAGGCGCTGCTTTCGGGCCGTGCTCTCGAGATCGCTCAAGAACTGGGTGTTGTTGAGGTCGCTCTTTCCATTACGCTTACAGGAGACTTGGCCGTTGCGAATGCCATCGCGATTACCGAAGATGCTCGGCCTAAGCCAAAAGAGGAAAAGGTGAGCACCAAGAAACGCGTAGCGCAGACATTTAAAGAGGCTCGCTCTGTTTTAGATGAGCTTGAGCAGCTGCAGAATTCAGCATTGACGGAGCACCTGGGCGATGCTTCGCAAGATACGCTAGGAGCATAGATGAAACCGGTTTTGAGTACCGAAGAAGTCGTTCGTCTCGAGGATATCATCGAACGCGAAGGGACTTCGAAGGCCGAGCTTATGGAGCTAGCGGGTGAGTTTGCCGCCAACGAGGTCTTGAAGCTCAATCCCGATCGGGTTCTCGTTCTGGTCGGTTTTGGTAATAATGGCGGCGACGGTTGGGTTGCCGCCGATATCCTGAGCCATAAGGGTGTGGACGTGGATATCGTTTCTCCGGTTGAGCCGGATGAGATTCCTGCTGCTCTGGCACGTCATGTTGCTCGTCGTACTGCCGGCCGCGATGTGCACGTTTGCGTCGGCCCCTCGCGTGACGAACTCGAGGTTTTGATCGATAAGGCCGATGTTGTTGTCGATGCCATTTTTGGTACCGGTTTCCACGGAAATCTGCGTGCGCCGTTCTCCATCTGGATTCCTACGGTCAATGAATGCGCCGATTGTGTCGTATCCATTGATGTTCCCTCGGGCCTGAATGCCGAGACGGGCGTTGTTGATGACGACTGCATTCGTGCCGAGCATACGGTGACGATGATTGCGCCCAAGATTGGTCTGTATAGCGCTGATGGTCCTGAGTATGCTGGCGATTTGATCTGCGGCAATCTTTACGACCGTCTTGACGAGGTCATCGATGATGTCGACCACGCCGCCGAGATTGTCGAGCCCGGTGACTTAGTTGATTACTTTGCCCCACTACCTACGAATATCGATAAGTATTCCCGTGGCTCTGTGCTTATTGTCGCCGGATCTGCGCAATATCCTGGTGCTGCCATTATGGCGGCCAAGTCTGCAGCTCGCGCGGGTGCTGGTTACGTGGCAGTCGCGGCTCCTGACGCCTGCGCCAATCTTATTCGCATGGCACTTCCTTCGATTCCCGTCTTTGCTATTCCGTCTGATTCCCGCGGCTCCTTTGGCGCCGCTGCGCGCATGACTGTGTGCGAGATTGCAAAGAAGTACAGCTGTGTACTGTGCGGTCCCGGTATGACGACATCTGCCGGCGCTATGCAGGTGGTTTCGGGCTTGCTCGAGCTTGATGTACCGCTTATTTTGGATGCCGATGCACTCAACTGCCTTGCTAAGATTGCCATTGACGGTATTGATAGTAACCCCGAGATGTATCGTCGCGAGCAGCCGTTGGTTATGACGCCGCACTATCGTGAGCTTTCGCGTCTGGTTGCCGGTGACGAGGTGAACGACCTTGGTACCGCGATTGCGGCCGCGCAGAAGGTTGTCTGGGCTGCAGGCTCCGACAACCTGGTTGTCATTGCCAAGGGGCCGACGACGGCTATCTGTGGCGTTGAGCGTGTGCTGCTGCCGCTCTCGGGTCCGGCTTCTCTGGCAACTGCCGGTTCGGGTGATGTTCTCGCGGGTATTTTGGCCGGCACGCTTGCCACCATGCGCGACGAGATGGATCGTTGGGAGTTGCTGTATTCGTACGCCGTCGCACTTCACAGCTACGCCGGTTTTGCCGCGGTGACGGAGTATGGTGAGAAGAGCGTCATCGCGACCGATCTTATCGACTTGATCGGTCCTGCCATGGAACTGGCGGCAAAGGATGCGCTCGAAGATCTGGGAATCATGGACGAAGGGTCGGATGACTAATCATGAATAAAGCCGATTTGACGCGCTGGTCCTGGGTCGAGATCGACCGCGGGGCGCTCCGTCGCAACACGAGGGCCTATAAGAATTTGCTGAATCCACGTCAGCGCCTGTGCTGCGTGGTTAAGGCCGATGCTTATGGTCATGGAGCTGTTGAGTGCGCCAAGATCATGTATTCGGCCGGTGCCGACATGTTTGCCGTGGCGACGGTTAACGAGGGCGTTGAGCTCCGACAGGGCGGGATTACGAAACCCATCCTCATCCTAAGCGAGCCGCCTATCGAGGCCATTCCGACGTTGCTCGAGTTTGATATCATGCCTTCGGTCTATACGTCTGACTTTGCTCTTGCGTATGGCGAATGTGCCGTCGCGGCGGGCAAAGTGGGCAAGTATCATCTCGCCATCGAGACGGGCATGAATCGTATCGGCGTTCACTACACGCAGGTGCTCGACTTTGTCCGCGGTATAAATTTCCATCGCGGTATTCAGTGCGACGGCGTATTTACGCACTTCGCCACGGCCGATGAACCTTCGGGCTGGGACTACAAACTGCAGTGCCAGCGCTTTACCGAGGCCGTTCAGGCCATTAAGGATGCGGGTTTTGAGTGCGGTATCGTGCACTGCGCCAACACGCCGTCCTCGATGCTCGACCCCTCGATGCATTTTGATATGATCCGCGCCGGCGTTGGCTTGTATGGCATGCAGCCGTGCGAGCTGAGTGGCCGCGTGATGCAGCTTGATCCCGTTATGAGCGTCCATGCGCGTGTGACGCGCGTGGCACACCCTGCGATGGGTGAGGGCGTGGGCTACGGTTTTACCTACCGCGTACCGCGTACGCGCGTTCAGATCTGCACGCTGCCGATCGGTTATGCCGATGGCCTATCGCGTACGCTTTCCAATCGTATGGATGTGCTGTATCGCGGCGAGCGTGTGCATCAGGTTGGCAATATCTGCATGGACCAGTTTATGGTCGCCATTCAGTCCAACCCGGCACACGAGATTCCCGAGGCCGAGTATGGTGACGAGATGATCATTGTCGGCCGCGATGGCGATGCCGAGATCACTATGGACGAGATGGCCCGACTGCGCGGAACGATTAACTACGAGGTCGCCTGCGGCTTTGGCATGCGTCTCGACAAGGTCTACGTGTAGGAGCCGCTATGGGCGTCATGCACATCCCCGGCCATACCCATCAGGCACCACGTGAGGTCGCACTCGAGGAAATTGAGGCCGTTCTGGGCGATTGTCACCTCTGCCAGCTCTACCAGTCGCGTCACAATATCGTGTTTGGCGTGGGAAACCCCCGCGCTCGCGTGATGTTTATTGGTGAGGCGCCGGGCCGCAATGAGGATTTGCAGGGCGAGCCCTTTGTGGGGGCGGCAGGCGAGGACCTCAACGGCATTTTGTCGCTGGCGGGCCTCAAACGCGAAGACGTCTACATTGCCAACGTGCTTAAGTGCCGCCTGCCGGGAAACCGCAATCCGCGTCCCGAGGAAGTGCTGGCTTGCTCGCCGTTTTTGCGTGAGCAGATTCGAAGCATCTGGCCCGATATTATCGTGACGCTCGGCAACCCCGCGACGCACTTTGTGCTTAAGACCGAGATTGGCATTACTAAGCTGCGCGGCAGGTTCCACCAGATGGGGCATTTTGTAGTAATGCCCACGTTCCATCCGGCAGCAGCGCTGCGCAATCCGGCGTGGCAGGAGCTGCTGGAGGAAGACTTTAAGATGCTGGGCGACTATCTGGAGCGACATCCCGCACCAGAGGACGCCTCGGAATAATAAGGAGCATATATGTCCCTGGAGCGCCTGGGGGTAGGTACTTACAAAACGACTTGCGCTGCCGATACGGAGTACTTTGGCGAGCTAATTGCACCGTGCCTTGAGGACGGCGATGTGCTCATCCTGACCGGTGGCCTGGGAGTGGGCAAAACTCACTTTACCAAGGGCGTCTCGCGCGGGCTGGGCGATGGGCATATGGTTACGAGCCCTACGTTTGCGCTCATGGCCGTTCACGATCAAGGTCGTATTCCGCTGTTTCACTTTGATCTATACCGCCTGGAGCATGCCTACGAGCTCGAGGATACGGGCATTTTCGATGTGCTGGGCTATGAGGGTGCTTGCCTGCTGGAATGGGGCGAACAATTCCAGGACGAGCTGACGGATGAGTATCTTTCGGTGACGCTCAAGCGTGATGAGGGCGACAGCGATGTGCGAACGATAACGCTCGAGGCGCACGGTGACCGCGCAATGGAGCTTTCCCATTTGATTGATAAGGCTGTACAAGATGAGCTTGCATAACGACAACGCGCTGGTGGTGGCGCTCGATACCTCGACCGACATGCTTGCCTGCGCGGCAAGTTGGATTGATAGACAGACGGGCGAGACGAAGCTCGTGAGTGGCGACCACATGTGTCGCCGTCACGCCAACGTTGAGCTCGTGAATACCGTTGATGGTGTGCTGGCTCAAGCCGGTCTGGATCGCAGCGATGTTGGTTGCTACGTGGTCGGCCGCGGCCCGGGGTCGTTTACGGGTGTGCGCATCGGCATCTCCACTGCCAAGGGCCTCGCACGTGGTGCCAATGTTCCGCTGCTGGGCGTGTCAACGCTTGACGCTTGCGCTTGGACGGCGTGGAAGGCTGGCGTGCGCGGCAAGCTTGGTATCTTGGCCGATGCTATGCGCGGTGAGGTATATCCGGCGCTGTATATGCTGGTCGATGAGGGCCCCGAGCGTCAATTTGAGCGCGAACACGTGGTCAAGGCCGCCGTGGCGCTCGATGAGTGGCGCCGAGCAGCGGACTGGGACCAGGTTCAGCTGACCGGTGACGGTCTCGTGCGCTATGGCAAGCTGCTGGGTGAGGACGAGACCGCCCGCTGCGTGGAGCGCGACCTGTGGTGGCCTTCGGGCGAGGGCTTGCTGCTTGCGCACGCTGCGGGTGACGGCGATCCGGCTCGCGTCCTGCCGATTTACACGCGCCTTTCGGATGCCGAGGAAAACGAGCGCAAGCGTCTTGGTCTTGCCGAGAGTGCGCAGAGCGAAATTACGGGCGTTGCCGATGAGCTCGCCGGTCGTCATCTGCAGTTCCGTCCCATGGGCGCGGCGGATGCCGAGGGCGCGAGCGCGCTAGAGGCTGCCTGCTTTGAAGGTGCCGGACACGAGGCGTGGACGCCGGGCATGTTCCTGTCCGAACTGGGCGAGGACGTCGCTGCGCCGCGTAGTTGGTGGGTGGCACACGACGACGGCAAGCTGCTGGGCCTTGCCGGCGGTATGGTCGTGGACGGTGATGTGCAGATTCTGGATGTCGCCGTCGACTCGGCACATCGCCGTGAGGGCATTGCCCGCAAGCTGCTGTCGCATGTGAGCTATGATGCCCAGATGCTCGGCTGCACCACGGCTTCGCTCGAGGTCGAGGACGGCAACGAGGGCGCGATTGCGCTCTATGCCGCTCTGGGCTTTACCGAGGTGGGTCGTCGTCGTGGCTACTACGGTGTCGGCAAAGACGCCATCGTCATGACGGCCCCACTTCCCCTCGTACTTCCGGTCGATAACGCCTCGCCCGAGCCGACGGCAGCCGAGCAACGCGTATGGCCGCTGCCTGCGCCTGGGCGCTCCGAGGGGGAGCGCGCCGAAATTGAGCGCCGCCGCCTGGTGCTCGCTATCGAGAGTTCCTGCGACGAGACGGCCGTGGCGATTATCGATGCGGATGGCAATATGCTGGCCAACCAGGTGTCGACACAGATTGATTTTCATGCCCGCTTTGGCGGCGTGGTGCCCGAGATCGCCTCGCGCAAACACGTTGAGGTGATTGTGAGTGTCGTGGATGCGGCGCTCGAGGATGCCGCAGCATCGCTTGGTCTTGAGGGTGGAGCCATTGCTCCCAGCGAGCTTGCCGCCGTGGGCGTGACACAGGGTCCGGGCCTGGTGGGCGCCCTCGTGGTGGGCGTTGCCTTTGCCAAAGGCTTTGCCTACGCTGCCGGTAAGCCGCTCGTATGCGTCAACCATCTGGAGGGGCACCTGTTTGCCAACCTGCTGGCGCAACCCGACCTCAAACCGCCGTTTATCTTCACGCTTGTCTCGGGTGGGCACACCATGCTCGTGCACGTGAAGGCGTGGGGCGACTACGAGGTGCTCGGTGAGACGCTCGACGACGCTGTGGGCGAGGCCTTCGACAAGGTAGCCAAGGCGTTGGGTCTGGGCTATCCCGGTGGCCCCATCATTTCCAAGCTGGCCGAGACGGGCAACCCCAAGGCGATCGATTTCCCCCGTGCGCTTAACAGCAGGGGAGACTATCGCTTCTCGCTTTCGGGCCTTAAAACCGCTGTGACGCTCTACATTGAACAGGAGACCAAGGCCGGGCGCACGATTCACCTGCCCGATCTGGCGGCTTCGTTTGAGGCAGCTGTCTTTGACGTGCAGTACAAGAAGGCCAAAAACGCATTGCACGCTACCGGATGCAAGGAATACTGCATCGGTGGCGGCGTCTCGGCCAACCCGCATCTGCGCGAGATGATGATCAAGAAGCTTGGGCGTCAGGGGATTCGCGTAACGGTGCCGCCCTTGTCTGCCTGTACCGATAACGCAGCCATGATTGCGGAGGTCGCTCGCCGTAAATTCGACCGAGGTGAAATCTCGCCGTTCGACGTCGACGCCGATCCAAACATGACGCTGTAGCTGGTACGGCGCGGTCCCCGGACGGAGGGGCCGGATATAAGGTTTCCTGCTCTACAGTCCTGCGCAAGACGAAGGCCACATTAAGTGGCCTTCTTTGCGTGCGGAACTCGCGATAAACCTTATATCCGGCCCCTCCGGTCGGGGACCTTTCTGTATCGATATAGCTTCTGAGCTGGTTTGGCGTCGACAACGTCCAGCAAGGTTAACAAGCCAGCGTCGAATTTCCGGCGTTCTTTAGCTGAAAGAAAAAGTTGGTGTGCGGAGCTTTGCTCCGCATTTGGGATGGGAGCCCCTGAGAGCCGCGGGAGCCGGGCGGCGCATATGAACTTTATCGCGAGTTCCGCACGCAAAGGAAAGCACTTAATGTGCTTTCCGTCTTGCGCAGGACTGTAGAGCAGGAAAGTTCATATGCGCCGCCCGGCTCCCGCGGCTCTCAGGGGCATCTCTCATGCAAAAACTGTCGTGGGGTAAAGTCCGAGGTCAGTGGCGTTTTATACCGAGAAATTCAAAAAAAGCTGAAAATTCATTACATATTTGCGTTGACTTTAGGTAACTAAAGTTTCATACTCCTTTTCAACCACTGGGGGATGTGAACACGCACGGATCGTTCACATCATGATTGAAGAGGATTTCTCAGACATGTTCACGCATCAGCTAAACATTATCAGCGTAGTAATTATCTGATGCGGGTTAGCACATACAGCTAGCCCGTACGATAACGGGCGGCTGATGAAGATGAGGGCCGTCGAGCGCAACCGACGGCCCTCATTTTTTATGTCTGAGTAGTTCTTTTTAGAGGAGGAAATGTAATGAACGGAGTTTTGCTCATGGTTGTGGCCGCGGCGGTGCTCGCCTGCGGCTATCTGGGCTACGGCCGCTGGCTGGCCAACAAGTGGGGCGTTGACAAAGAGGCCCTCACGCCGGCCAAGCGCATGAAGGACGGCAAGAGCTTCTCGCCCGTCTCCGCCTTCACCGCGTTCTCGCACCAGTTCAGCTCGATCTGCGGTGCTGGCCCTGTTACGGGTACGATCGTCGCCATGGCCTTTGGCTGGCTGCCCGTCGTGCTCTGGGTCCTCGTCGGCGGCATCTTCTTTGGTGCCGTCCACGACTTTGGTGCTCTGTACGCTTCGATGAAGAACAACGGCAAGTCGCTTGCTCAGCTCATCGAGAAGTACATCGGCAAGACCGGCCGTCGCCTGTTCCTGCTGTTCTGCTGGCTGTTCTGCATCATCGTCATCGCCGCTTTCACCGACATGGTCTGCAAGACGTTCATGTTCACCCCGGCCGTTGACGCTTCTGGTGCTGCTACCGGTGCCATCGACTTCACCAAGTCCTATGCCGCCGGCTGCGCTGGTACCATCTCCATCCTGTTCACCTTCGTCGCTATCGCCTTTGGTTGGGCCCAGAAGAAGTTCAACCTCACCGGCGCTGCCGAGTTCGTCACCGGCGTGGTCCTCATGGTTCTCATGTTCGCCGTCGGTATGCAGTTCCCGGTTTACCTGGATAAATTCCAGTGGTTCGCCGTCGTCATGGTCTACCTGGTCTTCGCTGGCGCTATGCCCATCCAGATGCTCAAGACCCCGCGTGACTACCTCACTTCCATCATGATGATCGTCATGATCGTCTGCGCTGTCCTCGGCATCGTCGTCCTGGGCGTCAACGGTCAGGCCACTATCACCGCTCCGGTCTTCACCGGCTTCTCCACTGCCTCCGGCATGATGTTCCCGGTCCTGTTCGTCTCCGTCGCTTGCGGTGCTCTCTCCGGTTTCCACAGCCTCGTTTCTTCCGGCACCTCTTCCAAGCAGGTCGAGAAGGAGCAGGACGCCGTCAAGGTCGGTTACGGCGCAATGATCGTCGAGTCCTTCGTCGGCATCCTTGCCATCATCGTTGCCGGCATCATGTTCTCCGATATGAACACCGCCGGTACCGGCGCCCTCAACGCCGGTGTCGCTTCCACCCCGTTCCAGATCTTCGCCGCTGGCATCTCCCGCGGTATGCAGGCCTTCGGTGTTGACGGCACGCTCGCTACCGTCTTCATGACCATGAACGTCTCCGCTCTGGCCCTGACCTCGCTCGACGCCGTCGCCCGCATCGCCCGCACCTCGTTCTCCGAGTTCTTTGCCCAGACCAACGACGCCCTGGCCATCGAGTCCAAGGCCGGCTACATGAAGGTCCTCGGCAACCCCTGGTTTGCCACGGTCGTCACCCTGCTTCCCGGTCTCGCCCTCGCTTTTGGTGGCTATGCCAACATCTGGCCGCTCTTTGGTGCTTCCAACCAGCTGCTCGGCGGCATGACCATGATCACCCTCGCCGTGTTCTGCAAGTGCACCGGCCGCAAGGGTTGGATGCTCTACGTGCCCGTCGCCTTCCTGCTCTGCTGCACCTTCACCTCGCTGGTCCAGAGCGCCATGGGCTGCATGGCCGCCGTCCAGGCTTACGGCTTCTTCGGCACCATCCCGGCTACCGCCACCACGGCCGCCGTCTCCGTCGCCGCCACCAAGGGCCTGCAGCTCGTCTTTGCCGTCCTGCTGATGGTCCTGGGCCTCATCGTCGCCGTCAACTGCCTCAAGGAGTTCTTCGGCAAGGAGGCTGGCTCCATGCCTGATGAGGAGCCCGAGTGGTCCGAGATGGGCAAGGCCGAGTACGGTCGCGCCGCTGCCGCCGAGGCTCCCGCTGACGCCGAGGCCGCCAAGGCCTAGTCGGTCGGACGGGTTGAATCTCCCATCCATTTGACTCGGAAAGACCGGGTCCGCGACTTCGCGGGCTCGGTCTTTTTTCATGCAAAAGCGGGTGACGCTCGAGTGCTCTCGCAGATGTTTTGCGTGGATAAGGGCGCGCGTTGTACCATATAGACGTATATGTGTGCATATGAAAGGGGCCCCGTGGCCAAGACGGTATATTCCGATAACCAAAATAATGTCGATGCCCTGGCTGAGCGTCTGAGCAGCCAGACATCGCTTTCTGCTGAGCGTGCCAAGCTGGTTGCCTACGACCTGCTTTGCCGCAAGGCGCTCAAGATCAAGTCGAGCGCGCTGGCGCAAATTTTCCGCTCCGTCGATAAGGAATGTGACACCAAGGCGATGCGCGATGAGCTTATCGCGGCAAATATCGTGACCAAGATCGAGGGTAGCGGCATTAACGGGCGCCCGGCGTTCTATACCATCAATGCCGAGATCCGCGATGCCCAGGAGCAGCCTGCCGAGTCCGTCGAGGATTATGTCGTCGAGGATTCCGCTGACGTGCCTGCTGTGGAAGAAGCTGCTCCGCGTGAGCATGTCGATACCGATGAGTTGCTCGATGAGAACGTCGTGCGTGCCTTTACGGCCAAGGCAGGACGCGGCGGTTTTGGCGGGGGCGGCAAGCGCGATGCACAGCGCCGCGCCCAGCAGGAGCGCTTCCGTCGCGCCGTTGCTCGAAAGGGCGAGACGGATGCCGAGGCTGTTGAGACCGAGGTTGCTGCCGAGTCGCAGAAGCCCACGAAGGAGCAAAAGCCCGTGGAGGCCCAAGAGCCCAAGCGTCGTCGCGGTGCTCACTTTAAGGCTGCAGCGCAGGATGCCGCGCGTGAGGTTGAAGAGTCTTCTGAGGTTGCAGACGATGTTGAAGAGTCTGCCAAGAAGGCTCCAGGTTCGTGTCGTCCCGGCCGCGGTTTTGCGGGACGCGCGTATCCCGTAAAGCATCAGGAGAAGGGCGAGTCGGTTTCGACCACCCAGGACGAGAAGGCCGTTGAGCCGGCGGCTCGCGAGCAAAAGCCTGTTGAGCCGCAGCTTGAGGTTGATGCCGAGGCCAAGGGCCAGCAGCCTACTGATGAGCAGGCGGAGCAGGGCGCGTCGAGCAAGCCTCGCCGCCGTCGCCATCGTGGGGGCCGCAGTTCCCATGCCGAGACTGCAGCCGAGAAGACCACGCCGCAGGACGAGGATGCGAAGGTCGAGGTTTCTTCGGGGCAGCCTAAGCGCCAGCCGGCGAAGGAGAGCAAGTCCGATCGTCCGCAGAAGCAGGCGCCTATGCCGAAGCGCGAGCGCAATTCCCAAGGCGATTCTAAGCGCAAGTCTCAGAAGAAGCCGGAGTCTGCCGCAGCAGATACTGCTGCCCGGCAGCCCGAGTCGGCCGCCCACGGCGAGGTCTCGGCGTTTGCCCTTGCCCGCGTTTTAGGCAGGCAGCTGCTCAAAGTTGTCCCTACGCCTATGGCGCTCTCCAAGATCAAAGAGCAGCAGACACAGATCGTAAAGGTCGAGGGCAAGGACGGCAAAAAGGCTTCGCAGCGCACTCAGCACAACGAGATGTCCAACCGCAAGATTGCCGAGGAAATCGCAAGCATCCAGGCTTGGATCGAGCAGAACCGAGGTGCCGATACGCCGGTTGCCTCGCGCCGCCAGCGTGCCTACCAGATCTTTAACGACGAGAAGGCTTTTGACGGCAAGCACGGTGAGCGCTTGATCAGGCGTATGACCGAAAAGGGCATCAGCATGCAGGCGATCAAGGTCGCCCCCAATCGCCCCGTGCACTTTACGGGCTTCTTTACGCTGGGTGCCGACAAGCCGTTCATTATGGTCGAGAACCTGGATACCTACGACGAGATCGTCAAGCTCCTGCGCGGACGCAAACATGCCAAGCTCTTTGGTACCAAGGTGGGCGGCGTGATTTTTGGCGGCGGCTGCAAGGCGAGCGTCTCACACGCACTGGATGATTATCTGGCCGAGATTGGCTATCGCTTTAACTACGTCTACTACGTGGGCGATATCGATCGCGAGGGCGCGCGCATCGTCGAGCAGGCTCGCAATGCCAATGTGGTTGAGATTCGCCTGCATGCCGGCATGTACCGCGCCATGCTCGCCGAGCATAAGCGTCGCGTGAAGGCCGGCGGCGAGTGCGAGCCCGCGGCTGCCAACCAGGGCGTGCCGCAGAACCTGGCAGCGACGATCAAGGATCTGCCCATGGTTACGCGCGTGCAGTTCCGCAACGTGCTACGCGAGGGCGGGCGCATTCCGCAGGAGATTCTGATGACCGCAGACTATCGGGATGGCGACTCGGGAAGCTTCGACCGCATGCTGAACAACTAGATTCCGCCGGCCCCGGGAGAGCGGGGACACCGGCTTAGGTTTCCTGCTCTACAGTCCTGCTCACGACGGAGGCCACATTAAGTGGCCTCCTGTTCGTGCGGAACTCGCGATAAACCTAAGCCGGTGTCCCCGCTCTCCCGGGGCCTGTGGTTACTTGGTTGTTGCATGCGGCTCGCTTTTCGGAACAGGGCTGATAATTCTAGATGCAAGGCGCTCTTGGTCGTTATGGGCCTGGGGCGTCTGTCTTATATAGGTAGATTCCTTGCGGGTTCGAATCCCTCCGCTTGCCCACAAGAAAGCGCTCCAGGTTCATAAGGGCCTGGAGCGCTGTGTTCTTAAGGGCTGGGACGGAGGGATTCGAACCCCCAACAGCCGGCACCAAAAACCGGAGTTCTACCGTTGAACTACGTCCCAATGTGTGGTGTTGCCCAAAAGCAACTCGTTTAGTTTACCTAATCTGCGAGGGCATCGCAAACGCCATCGAGCAGGCGTACGGCGAGTGTCTGCGCGTCGCTGGCCGTGAAGGTGCCGTTGTAGCGCGTCATGCCCGTGAGCTCAATGCGAATGCGAGCCGGCTTCTGCTGCGCGGCGACATTGGCGGTGCGGATGCGCTGGGCCAGGTTGTGGCACTCGGCGAGGGCAATCGTGGCGCGCGGTGCGGCGTCGGCGGGCAGCTCGTCGCTTGCGATTTCGAGCACCAGGTCAACGTCGGTTGGGACCTCGGAGTCGCAGAGCATCATGCCGCTGTTGTCGGTCGTTGCCGTGGCGATATTCCACATGCGCGACGCAACGCTGCGTGCGATGGGGTCCTCGCCGATAACGGCAATCTGGAAGCGCTCGAGCACGTTGGCGGCGCGAGCAAAACCGATGCGGGACTCGGCTTCGGTGACCGAGGGCTTGCCCTCCCACACATGGTGCAGGCGGTTGATGTAGGCGTAGGTGTCCTGGAAGGCCATGCCGTCGGCAAACAGGCCGACATTTTCCTGGAACTGCTGCAGGGCGGCCTCGGTATGCGGACCAAAGTAGCCGTCGTCTTCGCCACAGGCAAAGCCCAAAACGTTGAGAGCGCGCTGCAGGGCCTGCACATCGGCGCCATGGAAATTGGGCATGCGCAGATAGAGGGTGCGGTCGCCCAGCTTATACGAAGCGTCTACAAGGGCGCTCCAACAGGGGATATCGACGGCATGACCGGCAGCAAGGCCGCTGTCGAGCCTGAAGGTGCTGACGGCCTGCTCAGTGGTGGCTCCAAAGTACTTGTCGGTGACTTCGGCGGCATCAATCGTGTAGCCGAGCTGCAGGAGACGAGACTGCACGTCCTCGACGGCTGCTCCTTGCATGCCCGTTGTAATAGGTTCCATGAACGAACCCCTTTCGGCGTACCATTCGTACTATTTGAGCGTCTGTCGGATAGACAACGCAAAGGGATGCATAAACATGCACTCAACAGTGTAGCAAGTTGTGCCTAAATACGCTGCTGACAGATTTTATAACCCCCGTTAGTTAAGGCGCTCCACAAAGAAATCTGCCATGGAGAGGAACAGCTCGCGTGCGTGCGGATCAAGCTCAACGTTCTCGATGGCCGCTTTGGCCTTAGCGGTCAGGTCGAGCGCGTAAGTGTGGGCGTAATCGATGGAGCCGGTCTCCTGGAAGATCTCCACGGCGCGTGCGAGCTGCGCGGGATCATCGGTGCCCGAGGAAAGAATCGCCTCGACCTCGTCGTGGTGGCGCTCATCAGAGAGGGCGTGTACGGCGACAAGCGTGCGCTTGCCCTCGGTGATGTCGGTGCGGAAGTCCTTGTTGGCGGCTTCCTTAGTGCCGACAAGGTTGAGCAGGTCGTCCTGAATCTGAAAGGCAAGGCCCGTGTGCAGGCCAAAGGCGCGCAGCGCTTCGATTTGCTCATCGTTGCCGCCGCCGATAATGGCTCCGGCGGCAAGCGGCGTGGCTCCGCTGTAAAACGCGGTCTTGTGCGTCGCCATGTCCAGGTAGTCATCAACCGAGATATCAAAGCGCCCGTCACGGACCCAACCCAGGTCGAGTGCTTGACCCTCAATGGTGCGGACGATCATCTCGGTAAGCTCGTGGAGCACGCGCAGCTTCACGTCGGACTCCAGCGTGGGGTCGTCGAGAACCGTCTTGGTGACCATGGTGAGCGCCAGGTCGCCACAATTGATGGCAAGGCCCGTGCCCTCGGTAAGGTGCATGCAGGGCTTGCCTCGACGAAGCTGTCCGTTGTCGGCGATGTCGTCGTGGATCAGCGCGCCCGACTGGAAATGCTCGATGGCTGCCGCGGCGCTGCGGGCGCTCTCAAAGCTACCGCCCACTGCGGTTGCGGCGAGCATGCAGATAAGCGGGCGGTGGCGCTTGCCGGCGTTGGCCGTAAAAGCCGAGAGCGGCGCGTACAGGTAGCGCTCGATATCGGCAGAGGTCGCCTGTCCGTCAAAGAACGTGGCCAGATAGGCGTTAATCTGGTCAAAGTGCTGGGCTAAAAAGCTGGTAAACGGACTGGACACGGGTTCTCGCATTCTTTCTGAGGTTGCGTTGATGCAATATGCAGACAACATATTGCCACATTAGGGCGTTTGGCGCGGCAGTTTTGGCGATTTAGGACAACGGGCGTGCGTTTGATGGAGCGCGCCTAAATCAGCCTAAAATGCTCGAGCGCCGCAACGACACCGTCGTGATCGACGGTGTCGGTCACGTAATCGGCCTTATCCTTGAGATAGTCCGGCGCATTGCCCATGGCGATACCGACATCGACGGCGTTCATCAGCGAGACGTCATTGCTGGCGTCGCCGATGCCGTATACGGTTCCGTGGTGGGGATCGAGGGCGTCGAGTACAGACTGGATGCCCCCGCGCTTCGTGCATTCGCGGGGCGAGATTTCGGTTACCTCGAGTTCGAGCTCGTTAAAGCACAGCAGCGGCTCAAGTGCCTTATCTTGAGCGATGTGGTTGGCGAGTGATGTAGACATCAAGATCTTGTAGACACTGTAATGTTGCAGCTGCGTGACTGCGTCGCCCAGGGTGCGCGCGTATCCGGGGGCATCGGGCGCATCGGCACTCATGCGCACGACGCCGTTGAGGCCCTCAAAGCGGATGACCTCGCCCGATTGCTCAAGGTAGGGGGCAAGACGCTGCAGCATGCTGGGCGTCATCGACAGATCGCGAATTGCGTGTCCGTTGATCTCGGCGTAACCGCCCGCAAGACAGACGATGCCGGTCCAAGGCAGCTCAAGAAGTTTGGGGTGGATGCAGCTCAGGGTGCGTCCCGTGCAGATAAAGGCCATATTGCCGTTGGCGACAAACTCGCGGATTGCCTGCGAAACCGCCTCGTTGGGATAGGGGGAGAGGTCCCGCTCGTCTTCGGGAAGGTCTTGGGCGAGCCTGGGGTCTTGCCAGGCGAGCGTTCCGTCGATATCGAAGAAGCAAATATTGCCGCGCTTATGGGCTGCGCTGGCGGCAGGGGAGGCCGAGGTGGTGGGCACAAATTCCGGCTCGAGGCCCATGATCTGGTCAAAATGCTCTTTAACGCGGGGAACGGAGATGCCGATAATCACCTGGGCGGTCTTGCCCGTAATGATGAGGCCCTTGGCGCCCACCGCGACAAACGACGCGTTATCTGCAACGATGGAAGGGTCTGCGACCTCGACGCGCAGGCGCGTGGCGCAGTTGGTTGCGCCCACGATATTGCCAACGCCACCTAAAAGCTGAATTACCCGCTCAGCGAGGACGTGATCTTGATCGGATCGACTTTTGACCTCGTCATTGGGAGATTGCTCTTTGGCAAAGTCGCTTCCCGTTAAACAATCGATTGCCGCGCGATTGACGGCATGATCCTCGCGGCCCGGAGTCTTAAGGTCATAGACCAAGATGAGTGCTCGAAAACTAACAAAAAAGATGAGGCTAAAGGCAAGGCCGATACCGAGCGCCAAAAGATAGGCACCGGCATGCGTGCGCATGAGCGGAATAAAGTTGAAGGCTGCCATCTCCATGAGGCCGCCCGAGAAGATGCCGACGATGCCAAAGAGATTCATGGTTGTGGCAAGGCAAGACGATAAGACGGCGTAGAGCAAAAAGAGCCCGGGGTGGGTGAACATAAAGAGAAACTCGAGTGGCTCGGTAACGCCGCAAACCACCGAGGCGATGATGGCGGGAACAAGGATGACCCTGAGGCCGGCGCGGCGCTCGGGTTTTGCGGTGGAGTAGAACGCAGCTGCGATGGCAGGAAGGCCAAAGAGCTTGACCCAGCCGGTGGCGGTAAAACCGGCCCACGGCGCAAGCTCATTAAGGGGGCGCGTGCTATGGGAGAGGATGGGGAGCAAACTGCTCCACGTGGCGTAGATGCCGTCGTTAATGACCAGGTTGTCGTAGTAGATTGGCATGTAGAGCAGGTGGTGCAGCCCCATAGGCTCGAGCGCTCGCTCCAAAAACACAAAGATGCCCACGCCAAAGGGGCCGACGCTCGTAAGTGCATGGCGCAGCGTTTCGGTCATTGCGTATACGGAGGGCACGATGGCGGCCGAGATAGCGGCAAGGGCAAACACGGCAAAAAAGCTGATGAGGTAGACCAGCGAGGAGCCCGAGAAGGTGCCGAGCCAATCGGGAACCTTGGCATCGTAGAAGCGGTCATGGATGGCGACGACGGTTGCCGATACCACCAGCGGGCCGATAATGCCGGTGTCGAGCGTCTTGATGCCGTCGATGACGGTGATGCCGTTGGCGGGGGTCAAAGATGACGGGTACTTAAGCCCAAGGTTGTCTCCGCTCAGCTTAATGATCTCGCTCAAAAAGAAGCAGTAGGCAAAATAGGCGACGAGAGCCTCGAGGCAGCAACGAGCCGGTTGTTTTTGGGCAAGACCGATGGGCAGCGCTACGGCAAAAAGGAGCGGGAGGCGTTTAAAGACCGTCCACGAGCCGCGCTGGATGATAGCCCAGAAAACGTACCAAGGGGTTCCGTATACGGCGAGATCGCCGACGATGTCCGCAGTCGTTGCGAGAGCGGAGACGCCGACCATGAGGCCTGATATAGAAAACAGCATGGCGGGCGCGAACATTGCCCCGCCAAAGCGTTGGATTTTTTGCAGCATGTTCTGCCTTCCGAATATCGAGGCGCGTTGCGCGTGGGGAAACGTTTAAACAATGGATTCATTGTAGAGGACCAGACGATTGTCGTACCGGCAGTTTTGAGCGAAACCGATTTGGGCATGACAGAAACCGTCAACGGTTAAATCCTGTCGCTTTACCGATATTCGGTTTAAACAACTTTAAGAAATGCTATCGTGCCTAGCCGGAAATGAATAATGTAGAGGTGAAACAATGCCAAAAGCGATATACGAAGGAATCTACCGAGAAATACGCTCGCGCATCATTAATGGGACCTATGCGTTTCAGGAGATGCTGCCAACCGAAGCCGAGCTGACCGCGGAGTTCGGATGCACTCGCAATACCGTCCGTCGCGCCTTGGGTATGCTGGCCGACGGGATGTTTGTGCAGCCTATACACGGCAAGGGCGTGCGCGTTATTTGGCTTAAGGGCGAAACCGACATGTTGGGCGCACTCGAAGAGGTTGAGTCGTTTGGCGAGTTTGCAAAGCGCAACAATGCCGTTGCATCGACGGACGTTAAGTCTTTCGAACATCTGGTTTGCACCGAGCAACTCTCTCGTCACCTGGGCTTTAAGGTGGGCGAGGAGTTGATTCGCGTAGTGCGTGTCCGAAGCCTCAACGGCAACGCGCGCCAAGTGGACCATGGCTATTTTTTGGCGTCGATCGCCAAGGGCCTGACTCCCGAGATCGCGGCAGATTCTATTTACGGCTATCTGGAGCACAAGCGCGGTGTCAAAGTGATGGCGAGCCGTCGTACGGTGAGTGTCGAGCTCGCCAACGATGAGGACTGCAGCTATCTTGACCTCGGCAAATATAACTGCGTTGCCGTCATGGAGAGTCAGTCGTACACCTCGGATGGCATCTTGTTTGAGGTGACGCACACTCGCACACACCCCGAGATCTTCCATTACCGCGTCAATTCCAAGCGATAGCCGGCTAGCTCGCAGCCTGACGAGACTCATGGCCTCAAAGAGAAAACGCCCGGTCAAACCGACGGTACATCGGCTTGACCGGGCGTTTTCTCTGCATTCGATAACAAATAATTGTTTATACAAAACTTGTCAAGTATCAAGTTGAAATTACCGTTCACCGAAGTTTTTCTACCGCTCTAGTAATACTTGTTCAAACAACTAGCCAAATAGCGTATCGTTCAAATCAGCAAAAGGGGCAAAGTCCCCGAGCCAATCTCCGAAGGCGGCGGCAAAGGGTGCCGCCACGGTGTGAAAGGGTGGATTGTAATGAAGAACGAAATGAGCAGAAGGCAGTTCCTGGGCTTTGCTGGTTCCGCGGCTGCAGTTCTTGGTCTGGGCCTCGTGGGTTGCGGTGGTTCTGCCGGCTCCGGCTCCTCCGCTTCTGGTGACGCTGCCGAGGTCTACTTCCTCCAATTCAAGCCCGAGGTCGACAAGGAGTGGAAGGAGATCGCCAAGGCCTATAAGAAGGAGAAGGGCGTCGAGGTCAAGATCGTGACCGCCGCTTCCAACACCTACGAGGAGAAGCTTAAGTCCGAGATGTCCAAGAGCTCCGCTCCGACCCTGTTCCAGGTCAACGGCCCCACCGGTCTTAAGAACTGGAAGGATTACTGCGCCGACCTGTCCGATACCAAGCTCCGCGGTGAGCTCATTGATGACTCCCTGGCTCTGCAGTCCGACGGCAAGGATGTGTGCATCGACTGGGTTCAGGAGAGCTTCGGCATTATTTACAACAAGCAGCTGCTCGAGAAGGCTGGCTACAAGGCCGAGGACATCAACTCCTTCGACAAGCTGAAGGCTTGTGCCGATGACATCCAGGCCCGCAAGGACGAGCTTGGTGTCGAGGGTGCCTTCACTTCCGCCGGCATGGACGACTCCTCTAGCTGGCGCTACACCACCCACCTTGCCAACATGCCGCTCTACTACGAGTTTGAGAAGGAGCACAACCAGGAGGACGACGAGATCAAGGGTGAGTTCCTCGACAACTACAAGCAGATCTTCGACCTGTACATCACCGACTCCACCTGCGATCCTTCGCAGCTTGCTTCCAAGACCGGCGACGACGCCACCAACGAGTTCGCAACCGGCAAGGCCGTCTTCTACCAGAACGGCTCTTGGGCCTACTCTGACCTCGTCAAGGCCGGCATGACCGACGATCAGATTGGCATGATGCCGATCTACATCGGTGTTGACGGCGAGGAGAACCAGGGCCTGTGCTCCGGCGGCGAGAACTACTGGTGCGTCAGTTCCCAGGCTTCCGAGGATGCCCAGAAGGCCACCGAGGACTTCATGTATTGGTGCGTCACCGCTGACACCCCGACCAGCATCATCGCCGACAAGATGGGTCTGACCGCTCCGTTCAAGAGCGCCAAGGAGACCACCAACGTCTTCTCGCAGCAGGCCGTTGCCATGGCCAAGGACGGCAAGAAGACCGTCGCTTGGGACTTCGTCTACATTCCCTCCGAGGAGTGGAAGAAGAACCTCAAGCAGGCTCTGATTGCCTACGCTGCCGATAACAGCAAGTGGGACGGCGTCAAGAACGCCTTCGTCGATGGCTGGAAGACCGAGAAGGCCGCTTCCGAGTAAGCAGTTGCTGCCCAAGCTATCTGATTAGCGACAGGGGGCGGGCAGACGTTGGTTTGCCCGCCCCCTGCATATTGAAAGGACCCTTTTATGGGCAAAGCACTCAAGCGCTGGTGGCCGCTCTTTATGCTGCCCACGTGCCTGGCGTTTATGATCGGGTTCGTGATCCCTTTTATCCAGGGCTTCTATCTCTCGTTCTGCCAGTTTATTATCATTAGTAACGCGCACTTTGTCGGTATCGAGAACTACGTGCGCGCGCTGTCCGATCCGCAGTTCTCCACGTCGTTCTTCTTTACCGTGGCGTTTGCCTTCCTGTCGACGGTGCTCATCAACGTGATCGCCCTGGCCATTGCGCAGGCGCTCACCCGCAAGGCGCTCAAAGGCACCAACATCTTCCGTACGATCTTCTTTATGCCTAACCTGATCGGCGGCATCGTGCTGGGCTACATTTGGCAGATTCTGATCAACTGCCTGCTCTCCAACGTGGGCGCCCAGCTCATCGCTCTTAACTCTGCTGCTGGCTTCTGGGGCCTTATCATCCTGACCCTGTGGCAGCAGGTCGGCTACATGATGATCATCTACATCGCTGGTCTGCAGTCCATTCCGTCCGACTACATCGAGGCCGCCAAGGTCGACGGCGCCACGGCATGGCAGACGTTTTGGAAGGTTAAGATCCCTAACCTGATGCCGACCATCACCATCTGCCTGTTCCTGTCCATCACCAACGGCTTTAAGCTGTTCGACCAGAACCTCGCCCTTACCGGCGGCGCCCCTGCGCACTCCACCGAGATGCTCGCCCTGAACATCTACAACACGTTCTATTCGCGTGCCGGTATCGCATGGCAGGGCATCGGTCAGGCCAAGGCGGTTATCTTCTGCATCCTGGTCGTAGCAATCTCCATGATCCAACTTAAGGCCACGAGGTCCAAGGAGGTGCAGCAGTAATGAAACGCGATAAGGCTATTAACCGCGCGCTCTCGATTTTCTTTACGATTCTGTCGCTCGCGTGGATCTACCCCGTGTTCATGATTGCGCTCAATTCCTTTAAAAAGGGAACTGCAATCAGCACCACCACGGCGTTCGATTTGCTCACGCCCGAGACGTTCAACGGCCTTGCAAACTACGTGCACGCTCTTAACGAGCAGGGCTTTGCCTCGGCGTTTATGTACTCGCTCATCATCACGGTCACGTCGGTCGTTCTGATTTTGGTGTGCTGCTCCATGTGCGCTTGGTACGTAGTGCGCGTCAACAGCAAGATTTCGAACTTCTTCTATTACCTGTTCGTGTTCTCGATGGTCGTGCCCTTCCAGATGCTCATGTTCACGCTGTCCAATTTGGCGGACCGCATCGGCTTCAACACGCCGTTCAACATCTGCTTTATCTACCTTGGCTTTGGCGCGGGCCTGGCGGTCTTTATGTTCGCCGGCTTTGTAAAGAACATCCCGCTCGAGATCGAAGAGGCGGCCATGATTGATGGCTGCAACCCGGTCCAGGTGTTCTTTAAGATCGTCCTCCCCATCATGAAGCCCACCTATCTTTCGGTCGGCATCCTCGAGACCATGTGGGTCTGGAACGACTACCTGCTGCCCTACCTTACGCTCGACTCCACCAAGTACAAGACCATTCCTATCTTGATTCAGTACTTCCGCGGCGGCTACGGCCACGTCGAGCTCGGCCCCATGATGGCCTGCATCATGATGGTCGTTGTCCCCATCGTCATCATGTACATCCTCTGCCAGAAGTACATCATCGACGGTGTGGTGGCAGGTGCCGTCAAGGGCTGATGCCGTAACTGTTTTGCAAGTTTTAGCGGCGCCCCTCAGCGCGGCGCCGCGTATCGAAAGGTAGAGACATGGCCGAGATCGTTCTCAAACATGTTCAGAAGGTGTATCCCAACAACGAGTCCAAAAAGAAGGGCTTCTTTGGCAAAAAGAAGAAGACCGAGGAGAAGAAGCACAACCTCAAGGTTACCGAGGACGGCGTGCTCGCTGTAGAGGACTTTAACCTCACCGTTCACGACCAGGAGTTCATCGTCCTCGTTGGCCCCTCTGGCTGCGGTAAGTCCACGACGATGCGTATGGTCGCCGGCCTGGAGGACATCACCTCGGGTGACGTGCTCATCGACGGCAAGCGCGTCAACGACGTCGCTCCCAAGGACCGCGACATCGCCATGGTGTTCCAGAGCTATGCTCTGTACCCCAACATGACGGTGTACGAGAACATGGCGTTTACGCTTGAGCTCAAGAAGGTCCCCAAGGACGAGATCGACCGCAAGGTTCGCTCCGCTGCCGAGATCCTGGGTATTACCGAGTACCTCGACCGTAAGCCCAAGGCGCTCTCTGGCGGTCAGCGCCAGCGTGTCGCTATCGGCCGCGCCATCGTGCGTGACCCCAAGGTCTTCCTGATGGACGAGCCGCTGTCCAACCTGGACGCCAAGCTGCGTAACCAGATGCGTGCCGAGCTCATCAAGCTGCGTCACGAGATTAAGGGCACCTTTATCTACGTTACCCACGATCAGACCGAGGCCATGACTCTCGGCGACCGCATCGTGGTCATGAAGGACGGCGTCGTCCAGCAGATCGCTACGCCGCAGGAGGTTTTCAACCATCCCGCGAACATCTTCGTCGCCGGTTTTATCGGCGTGCCGCAGATGAACTTCTTCGATGCCCAGCTGGTGCGCTCGGGTAACGGCTTTACCGTCAAGACCGAGGATATGAACGTGGCGCTCGCTCCCGAGACCTGCGCTCAGCTTGCTCTCAACTGGGACGGCGGCGACGTGAAGGAGATTACGGCCGGCGTGCGCCCCGAGCAGATTCTGCTTGCCGACAAGGGCGAGGAGGGTGCGCTCCAGGGCACCGTCGAGGTGACCGAGCTCATGGGTTCGACCGAGCACGTTCACGTGACCGCTCCCGATGGCCAGTTCGTCCTGATCATTCCCGTTGTCGACCTTGAGGCCAAGGGCGCGCTCAAGGCGGGCGACACCATCTGGTTTAAGTTCGAGAAGAACGCGACCCACCTCTTCGATAAGGTCTCTGGCAAGAACCTTATCTAGGCCCGGTGTATCCAGGCCCTCCTTTTGGGCGACTGCGGCTTTGCCATCCTTTTGCCGTGGTCACATATAAGGCTCCCCTCCCGTCCACTGGGCGAGAGGGGAGCCTTTCTTTGTGTTGGGATTGTCTGACCGGTCGTTTGTCTCGATCTGTAACGGGTAGGGCCGATTTCGGACGTTAGATGTTACAGATTGAGATAAACCCAAGGGGAGGGGCCGGTATGTCTCGATCTGTAACAGCTGGGACCGTTTTTACCGAGTAGTTGTTACAGATCGAGATTCTTCGGTCGAGTCGGGTCACAGGGTAGCGTGCGGGCACAAAAAGCGGAGCCGCGTTGCCACGACTCCGCTTTCAAGAGGATGGGTAAAGGAAACGAAATTAGCTCAGGTGCCAAATCTCGTCGTTGTACTGGGAGATCGTGCGGTCAGACGAGAAGGTGCCGGCGTTGGCGATGTTGATCAGCGCCTTGCGCATCCAGGCGTCCTGGTCCTCATAGTCGGCCAGCACGCGCTCCTTGGTCTGGATGTACTCCTCAATGTCGAGCAGGGCCATGAACCAGTCCTTGCCCTTGATGTCGTCGTGCAGACGCTGCAGGCGCTCCGCGTTGCCGGTTGCCATAAAGGCGGGGTTGGTGATGAAGTCCACCAGCAGTTTGATGCCGGGCTTGCGGTAGAGCGTGCCGGCATCGTAGGTGCCGTCGGCGTAGAGCTGCTCGACCTGTTTGGACGAGGCACCAAAGGTATAGATGTTCTCGTCGCCCACGAGCTCGGCAATCTCCACGTTGGCGCCGTCGAGCGTGCACAGGGTTAGGGCGCCGTTGAGCATGAACTTCATGTTGGAGGTGCCGCTCGCCTCCTTGGAGGCCAGGCTAATCTGCTCGGAGATGTCAGCGGCGGGGATCACGCGCTCGGCGGCGGTGACGTTGTAGTTCTCGATCATGACAACCTGCAGGTAGGGAGCCACGTCGGGGTCGTTTGCAATCCACTGCGACAGCGTCAAGATCAGATGGATGATGTCCTGCGCGATAGTGTAGGCAGGTGCCGCCTTGCCGCCAAAGATGATGGTGACGGGGTGTTTAGGTCTATTGCCGTTCTTGATGTCGAGATACTTCCAGATGATGTAGAGCGCGAGCATCTGCTGGCGCTTGTACTCGTGGATACGCTTGACCTGAACATCGATGATGGCGTTGGAGGGAATGGTCACACCCTGCTCGAGCGCCATGAACTGGCGCATGATGGCCTTGGCCTCGACCTTGGTGGCGGCCAGGCGCTCAAGAACGTCCTTGTCGTCGGCGAACTTGGCGAGTTTGCTCAGATCGCCGGTGCTGCGCCAGTCGGTGCCGATCACATCGTCGAGCAGGCTGGCGAGCGCGGGGTTGGCCCCATGGATCCAGCGGCGGAAGGTGATGCCGTTGGTCTTGTTGGAGAACTTCTCGGGATAGATTTCGTAGAACGGGTGAAGCTCGGTGTCCTCCAGGATCTTGGTGTGGAGTGCGGCGACGCCGTTGATGGAGAAGCCAAAGTGGATGTCCATGTGGGCCATGTGGACGGTGTCGTACTCGTCGATGATGGCGACACGCGGGTCGTCGTGCTCGGCCTTGGCGACCTCGTCGAGCTTGACGATAATGTCGGCGATGGCAGGGGAGACTTTCTGCAGGCTGGTGAGCGGCCACTTCTCGAGTGCCTCGGCAAGAATCGTGTGGTTAGTGTAGGCGACCATGGAGCGCACGATGGCAACGGCCTCGTCAAGCTCGATGTCGTGCTTGGTGGTGAGCAGGCGGATGAGCTCGGGGATGACCATGGTGGGGTGCGTGTCATTGATCTGGACTACGGCGTAGTCGCCCAGGTCGTGCAAGTTGCTGCCGCGCTCGATGGCCTCGTCGATAAGGAGCTGGGCGGCGTTGCTCACCATGAAGTATTCCTGGTAGATGCGAAGCAGGCGGCCCTGCTCGTCGGAATCATCCGGATAGAGGAACAAGGTGAGGTTCTTGGCGATCTCGGTCTTATCGAAGTCGATGGAGCTGCCGGGGACCAGGCCGTCGTCGACACTTGCCAGGTCTAACAGGCGCAGGCGGTTCTTGGTGGGCTGGCCGTAACCGGGCACATCGATGTTGACGAGCTTGGAAGTAACGGCAAAATCACCGAACTCGACGGTGTAGGAGCGGTCGTCGTCGATCAGGATGTCTTGCTCGCCAAGCCACTCGTCGGGGACGGCCTTCTGCTGGTTGTCGACAAAGCGCTGGCGGAACAGGCCGTAATGGTAGTTGAGGCCCACGCCGTCGCCGGTAAGGCCCAGCGTGGCGATGGAATCCAAGAAGCATGCGGCCAGACGGCCCAGGCCGCCGTTGCCGAGCGACGGTTCGACCTCGAACTCCTCGATCTTGTTGAGGTCGTGGCCGGCGGCGACGAGCTGGTCCTTAACCTCGTCATAGATGCCAAGGTCGATCATATTGTTGATGAGCAGCTTGCCGATCAAAAACTCGGCAGAGATGTAGTAGAGCTTTTTCTTGCCGTTGTTGAGCGGACGGGCGGCAGAGCGCTCCTGCACGAGCTTGACCAGCAGCTTATAAATACGACGGTCATCGAGCTGCTCGAGCGAGGTTCCGAAGGACTGCTCGGCGAGTTCTGCGAGATTGATACGGGGCATGTTTCCTCCTGTGATGGGTTGATTACATGTCAGAAATACAAAAGAAGCCCGCGCGAGGGATTGGAATGGCCTCGCGCGGGAAAAGCGGTTGCGTCCGCACGGTGGGGTGGGGTCGGACGCGGTGGCTCCTATTGGGGAAGCTCAATTTCGGCTTCCGACGGGATGCGGAAGTAGGTCTCGGTCCAGTCGGTGAGCTTGTGCTCGAGCTCGCGGGTGATGGCGCCATCGAGCATGCGCCAGGTCCAGTTTCCGCCCAGGGTGGCGGGGGTGTTAATGCGCGCCTCGTTGCCCAGGTTGAGCAGGTCTTGCATGGTGTAGATACAGGTATCGCTCACGCTGGCGGCGATGGTGCGGTTGAGCGCATCGGCCATGGACTCGCCTGCCTGCTGGTGAGTGTACAGGGCTGCCTGCTCGCGCTGACGTGGGGTGGCCGTTCCCTCATACCAGCCGCGTGCCGTTTCGTTGTCATGCGTTCCGACATAGGCGACGGTGTTGGCAATGTAGTTGTGCGGCAGGTAGTACGAGTTGGTGCCCTCAAAGGCGAACTGCAAGATCTTCATGCCGGGGAAGCCCGAGGTGTCGCGCATGTCGATGACGCCGGGGGTGAGGAAGCCCAGGTCTTCGGCGATGATGGGCAGCGTGCCGAGCTTTTCCTCGAGCGTCTTGAAGAACTTGAGGCCGGGGCCCTGCGTCCACGAACCGTAGGACGAATCGGGTGAGGAGAACGGCACCTCCCAATAGGCCTCGAAGCCGCGGAAGTGATCCAGGCGGATGACATCGTACATGTCGAGGGCGGCGCGGATACGGCCCTCCCACCAGGAGAAACCGTCGGCTTCCATGGCGTCCCAGTCGTAGATGGGATTGCCCCAGTACTGGCCGGTGGCCGAGAACTGGTCGGGCGGCGTGCCAGCGACGCTCACGGGATTACCGGCGGCGTCGATCTTAAAGAGCTCGGGCGTGGCCCACATCTCAACGGAGTCGCGCGAGACATAGATGGGCAGGTCTCCGATGATGAGGATATCGCGCTCGTTGGCATAGGCCTTGAGGCGGCTCCACTGACGATTGAAGAAGTACTGCGTCATCTGGTGGTAGAGCATGCGCGCGGGATGGGCGGCGCAGACCTTGGCAGAAGCCTCGCCGCGGGTACGGAGCTCTGCGGGCCACTCCCAAAATGCCTTGAGACCGCACTCCTCCTTGACGGTCATGAACTCGCAGTAGGGAATGAGCCAGTCTTCGTTTGCTTGGACAAAGTCGTCGAAGTCGGCTGGCTTGTCGGCGGTAAAGCGCTCGGCGGCGCGGTCGAGAATCTGACGACGGCCACCAAAGATGGCGCCATAGTCGACATTGCTGGGGTCGGAGCCCAGGTACACGCCGTCGATATCGCACTGCTCCAGATAGCCGGCCTCGATGAGTTCGGCAAAGTCAATGAAGTTGGGGTTGCCCGCACGGGCCGAGAACGACTGATAGGGCGAGTCGCCATAGCTCGTCGTCGTAAGGGGCAGAATCTGCCAGTAATGTTGTTTGCACGAGGCAAGAAAATCGACAAAGTCGTAGGCATTCCAGCCAAAGCCGCCGATGCCGTATGGTCCTGGCAGAGATGAGACAGGCATGAGGACACCGCTTGCACGCTCCATGAATGCGCTCACCAACCTTCTTGTTGTGGGGTCAGCCTGCCGATGGAAGAGCAGTCCGCCCCCGGTGTTCTGATTCGATACATCTATTGTAGAACATGTTGTTTAAACATGTATAGGCGAGATTAAAAAGTTGGCCCATTTTCGGTAAACGGTTACGCGCCATGAAAAAGCCCCGGTCTCACATCGTGAGATCGGGGCAAGAACGGTATGTAGGCTTTTTGCTACTCGGCGTCGGCGAAGCCGTTGGGGTTGTGGCTCTGCCAATTCCAGCTGTCACGGCACATATCCGCGATATCGTACTGGGCCTTCCAACCCATCATGCGCTCGGCCTTGGAGGCATCGCACCAGTTGGCGGCGATGTCGCCGGCACGGCGCTCGCGGATCACATAGGGCAGCTCCTTGCCGCAGGCCTTGGAGAAGGCGGCGACGACCTCGAGTACCGAGGTGCCGGTGCCGGTGCCCAGGTTAAAGATCTCGACGCCGGTCTTGCCGTTCATCCAGTTGAGGGCGGCCACGTGACCAGATGCCAGGTCGCACACGTGGATGTAGTCGCGCACGCCGGTGCCGTCGGGGGTGGGGTAATCGTTGCCAAAGACCTGAACGGCCTCGAGCTTACCGACGGCGACCTGGGCGACGTAAGGCACCAGGTTGTTGGGGATACCCTTGGGATCCTCGCCGATCAGGCCCGACGGATGGGCGCCGATGGGATTGAAATAACGGAGCAGCACGACGTCCCACTCGGGGTCGGCGGTGTGGACGTCCATGAGGATCTGCTCGATCATCCACTTGGTCCAACCATAGGGGTTGGTCGCGGGCTTCTTGGGGTCCTCTTCGGTGACGGGCGGATTGTCCGGATCGCCGTAGACGGTCGAAGAGCTCGAGAAGATGATGGACTTGCAGCCGTGGTTGCGCATGACATCGATGAGCACCAGGGTGTTCTCGATATTGTTGTGGTAGTACTCGACGGGCTTGCTCACCGATTCGCCGACGGCCTTAAAGCCGGCAAAGTGGATGACGCGGTCGATCTGATGGGTATCGAAGATCTTGTTCATCGCATCGCGGTCGAGCACGTTGGCCTCGTAGAAGGTGAGGTTCTTGGCGGCCTCATCGCCCACGATGGTCTTGACGCGGTCGATGGCAACGGCGCTGGAGTTGGAGAGGTCATCGACGACGACAACCTGGTAGCCACCCTCGAGCAGCTGAACGACGGTGTGCGAGCCGATAAAGCCGGCGCCGCCGGTAACGAGGACGCAGGTGTCTTTGGGGTCGAGTGCTTTGGACATGTAGTCTCCTATCGAATCAGGAACACTTCTTGAGGGGAGTATAGCGCAGCTGGGGGCGCCCAAAACACGCGGGGCAGGAAAACCAGAGGATTGATGTTAACGTACTCATAGGGTGTTATTTGCATAATCCTTACCTTTCGTGTGGGGCGTATTTGCGAGCCGCTGACCATGCTTTTCCAGCCGTTCGTGGAAATAGTTGGGACAAGCGCGATGTGCGTTAATATGTTTGAGTTGAGCGACATATAAATAAGCATGTAACGGAGTACATATGTCACCAAACAACGATTCCATTTTTACGCAGGAGCTTTCGCGCCGCACTGCCCTTAAGGCTCTTTTCGGCGCTGCTTCCGCGGCTGTTCTTTTTGGCCTGCCCGCCCGCGCCCATGCGGCTGAGGCCAGCCAAGAAACCACCGACAAACTGAATGCCGCCCAGGCCCAGCTCGACGAGGTCCAGGCTCAGCTCGACAGCATCGCTAATGAGTACGCGTCGCTCGCCAACAAGAATGCCCAGACACTCAGCGATATCGAGGGCGTACAGGGCCAGATTGACGAGACGCAGGCTCAGATCGACACCAAGAAGGCCGAGCTCAAAGAGAAGCGTAACGACCTTTCCGATCGCGTGGCGGCAAGCTACAAGTCGGGCGGTACCAATATTCTGTCTTTGCTGCTCGCTTCTGGTTCGTTTGAGGAGCTCGTCGCCAACGCGCATTACGTCGAGAAGATCAACAAGAGCGACCGCGACGCCATCGAGGACATCCAGACCATCCAGAAAGAGCTCGATACGCAGAAGTCCGAGCTCGAGTCGCAGAAGGCCGACCTGGAGAAGCTCAAGGACCAGCAGACTGCACAGATGCAGGACATGCAGGCCAAGCAGCAGGAGGTCCAGACGGTTCTGAACGGTCTCTCCGACGATGTCAAAGAGCTCATGGCCCAGCGCGATTCCGAGATTCTTGCTGCCGCTCAGGCCGAGGAGGCTGCCAAGAAGGCTGCCGCTGCCGCGGCTGCCGCAAACAAGAACAATTCCTACTCGGGTGGTTCAAGCTCGGGTGGCGGCTCGTATGCCGGCGGCACCCCGCAGCAGAATGCCGGCTCGGGCAAGCAGCAGGCTGTCGTCAATGCATGCTACTCCACGCCTTCGCCTGGCCTGAACTGGTGCGCCGCCTGGGTTACCAACGTGTTCCGCAACGCCGGCGTGGGCTACTTTGGCGGCAATGCGTGCGACATGTTTAACGCCTGGTGCTACAGCTCCAATCGTTCGGCGCTGCAGGTGGGCATGATCGTGGCCGACTCATCGCATAGCGGCACCGGCATGCCGGGCCTTATCTACGGTCATGTGGGTATCTACGTTGGCGGAGGCATCGTTATGAGCAACGAGGGTGCCATTACGTCTAAGTCGCTCGATTCGTTTATTAGCTTCTATGGCACTGGCTCTGGCGTGCGCTGGGGCTGGCTTGGCGGTATTGCGCTGTCGTAGCTGCGGTTTGAAGTAAGTTGGTCCGGGACCGCGGGCGAGGCATAAGGTTGGTCGCGAGTTCCGCACGCAAAGAAGGCCACTTAATGTGGCCTTCGTCTTGCGCAGGACTGTAGAGCAGGCAACCTTATGCCTCGCCCGCGGTCCCGGACCTTCCGGGTTCGGGGCGCGACACACCGGACTGGGTTATCTGAATAAATATGGTGAAGGCCCCTTTCGGGGCCTTCTTTTTATAAAAATTCGCCTACTCGGTGGACTTCGGGTTCTAGGTCTACGTTGAATTGGTCTTTGACGGTTGCCTGGATGTGGCGGATGAGTTCGTCGACGTCGGCGGCGGTGGCGTGGTCGGCGTTGACGATGAAGCCGCAGTGCTTCTCGCTCACCTGCGCGCCGCCAACGGCGTGTCCTCGCAGGCCGGCGTCCATGATGAGCTTGCCGGCAAAGTAGCCCTCGGGGCGCTTGAAAGTGGAGCCGGCACTCGGCATGTCGAGCGGCTGCTTGTCCTCGCGGCGCTGGCGGTAGTCGTCCATGTCGGCCTTGATCATCGCGGCGTTGCCCGGAGCGAGATTGAAGGTGGCCGAAAGCACGATGAAGCCGTCGTCGGCAATGCGGCTCTTGCGATAGCCCAGGTTGAGCTCATCGACATCGAACTCAATGATATTGCCGCTGCCGCGGGTGCCGTCGTCGAGCTGGCGAGCGGGTTTGTAGACGCGCACGGACTCCAGCACATCGGCCATGCAGGCACCGTAGGCACCGGCGTTCATGTAGCAGGCGCCGCCGACCGATCCGGGGATGCCCGAGATGGGCTCCATGCCGGTGAGACCGGCCTCGGCTGCCGCAGCGGCGACATCGGAAAGCAAGGCGCCGGCCGCCGCCGTGACGTGCGTACCGTCGACCGTAATGTTGGAGAGGCCTTCGCCCAGCGCCACGACGACGCCACGGATGCCCTTGTCGCCGACGAGCAGGTCGGAGCCGTTGCCCACGATGGTGAGCGGCAGGTCGCAGCGATAACAGGTGTCGAGCGTGGCGACGAGGCCCTGCTCGGTATCGGGCGTGACAAAGACGTCGGCCGGGCCACCGATCTTAAACGTGGTGTGCTCGCGCATGGGCTCGCTCATCAGCACGTTGTCCTCGCCGGCAACGCCAGCAAGCGCGCACAGCAGGTCCTCGTTAAAAAAGTCGTTCTCGTGCATACGAATATCCGCCTTTTGGTGGTCGTTGTCATCAATCGATTGCAATATACCCCACCCGGACGGATTTGGTGCGCTGGCGGCGATAAAACAGCCGTCTACCGGATTGGTAAAGTGTTTATCACCGAGGTAGAGGGGTGGTCGCTATACTTTCAAGAGATTGCGCGTAAACCTGGAAGGAGCGAGATGGCCAACAAAGTCACCCTCAAGCAGATCGCCCAGGAGGTGGGGCTTTCCCCCTCGTCGGTCTCGCTTGTTCTCAATAATCGGCCCTGTCGCATCTCGGAAGAAAACCGCAAGCTCATCAAGGAGGTCGCGGCGCGCAACCACTATGTTCCTAATCAGATTGCGCGTAGTCTGGTCATGCGCGAGTCGCGCACGCTGGGCCTTATCGTCCCTAACATCGAGAGCCGCTTTTTTGCCTCGCTCGCCGGTAGCCTGGAAAAGCGCTGCCGCGAGGACGGCTATGCGCTCTTCATTACCAGCTCGGGTGGAAGTGCCGACGACGATCTGGAGCTGCTGCGCCAGCTGGTAACGCGCGGCGTTGATGGCGTCTTCCTGGTTGTGGGCGACGAGTTCTCCGACGACCGCGCCCTGCGCGAAGAAGTCAGCCATCTGCCTATCCCTGCCGTGATGGTCGACCGCGCCATTGAGGGGCTCGAGTGCGACAAGGTGATGTTCGACCACGAGATGGGTGGCTACATGGCCACTCGCTATCTGATCGAGCAGGGCCACCGTCGCATTGCCTGCTTGGTTAACGCGCGCCGTTCCAATACGGGGCGTAAGCGACTTGCCGGCTATGAGCGCGCGCTGCGCGAGGTTGGCCTGCCTATCGACGCACGTTTGGAGTTTGAGAGCGAGTACTACATTCCGAGTGCCTACGAGGCCTCGGAGGCGGTGCTCGCAACTGATGCCACCGCTGTGTTCGCAAGTTCGGACAACATTGCCCTTGGTCTGCTCAAGCGCTTACACGAGATGGGGAAGAGCATTCCGGGCGACATTTCGGTGGTGAGTTACGACAACTCGGCCGCCGACGTTCTCTTTGAGCCGGCGCTGACCGCGATTGAGCAGGATCCTGGTATCCTTGCGGAGCATGCTTTTGGCTGCATGTCCAAGCGCCTTGCCGGTAGGGGCGGCAGGCGTGCCGAAGAGGTCGTCCTGGAGCCGGCGCTTATCGTGAAGGGCAGCGTGCTCGATCTTACCGAATGTAGCTAAGCGTACTTGTTTGTTTGCATAGATTGCATGCGGAGTGTCCGCTATTTGCCGGCGGGGCCGGGGTGCCTGCCTTGTTTTGAGAAGTTCGCGGAGCCCACTTCTCAAAACAAGGCAGGCACCCCGGCCCTCGTCCGTGAACTCTTCCGCTGGGCGAGCTATAGACGCCGCGCACCGATAGGGTAAGGCGGCGGCTTGAAATTGGTGCTATATTCAGCTTGAGTTGTTTAATGCTAGTACGGGAGGCTGATATGGGGCTGTTCAAGAAGAAAAACCCGCAGGATGCCTTTGATCCCGATGTGTTTACCATCACGGATACGATTTTGGACCCGCCGCGGTTTACGTTTTTGCCGGCTATCTACCAGGATGCCACACATCGCAAGTGGGCCGTGCATCAGCGTGGTGCAGAGCCGAAGATTTTTGACTATGCGGACGTGTTGCAGTGCGAAGTGGCCGAGGCGGGCGATCCGGAGGCCGAAGAAGCGGTCTCTAAACAGGAATTTGCCCAGCGTATCCTGGCAAACCCTGCCAAGGCGGCGAAAATAAACGCTGCCAAGCGTAATATGTGTCTTGGTATGGGCGTTGTTGTGGCGGTTCAGACGGGAAAAGACGAGGTTTCCAAATTAGAGATTCCCGTTATGACCGACGAGGTCAAACGCGATTCAAGTCTATATAAGTCGTATCGGAATGTCGCCGAGAAGATCAAGGCCGAATTTGATGCCATGGGAGGGCTGGCCTAATTTTGGCGGCATACGTGTCTGAATGAGGAGTCTGTGCAATGGCAGGCGAATCTTATGCAATTCCCCCCAAAGATCGTGCTGTTGAGGGAATTCTTTGGTATATCCAGCACCATCAGCTTGCCGGCGGCGATCGCCTGCCGGCCGAGCGCGTGCTGTGCGAAGAGATTGGCGTTTCGCGTACGGCGTTGCGTGCCGGTATCACGCGGCTTATCTCGTGTGGAACGCTCGAGAGCCGTCGCGGATCGGGTACGTATGTGTGTCCTCCCAAGCCGTTGAACATCTTCCAGGAAACGTATAACTTTTCCGATGCTGTACGGACTGCCGGCCTGCACCCCTCTTCTCGTCTGGTTTCCACCGGGACCATCGAGGCGGATGAGGCGCTTGCCGACAAGCTTGGGGTGGCTGTAGGCGCTCCCTTGCTCCGCATGCAGCGCGTTCGACTTATTGAGGGCGAGCCGGCGTCAATCGAGACCGCTCACGTTAACCTGTCCCTGTGCCCATCGCTTCCCGAACACGATTTTGAGTGTGAGAGCCTTTACGATGTCTTGCTCAAAGAAGGTGGCGTGCGTGTTGAGCATGGACGTGAGCATATCTCCATCTCGCGTTTGAACGCCGAAGAGGCCGAGCTGCTCCAGCAAGAAGAGGGAACGCCGGTGTTCTATGAGAGCTCGATCGAATTTGATAAGGACATGCGTTTTGTGGAGCATTGCAAATCGGTGATTTTGCCCACAAAGTTCCGCTTTGCCGATAACGGCGAAGAGAACGGCATGAGGAGCGTGGCAGGTGAACAATGGCTGAAACAGTAGATGCCACCCCGGTTTATATGCGCATTCGACGCCGCATCGAGGAACGTATCGAGCGCAGTATATATCCCACGGGTTCCATGATTCCGTCCGAAAAAGACCTTGCCGAGGAATTTGGTACGACACGCTTGACCATCCGAAGCGCTGTCGATGAGCTGGTTCGGCGCGGGCAGATTCGCCGTGTTCGGGGAAAAGGTGCCTTTGTGGCGCAGAAAGTACCTGCATTTTTTGAACGCACGGTCGGTTTCCGTGAATCGGTCCGTGCTTCGGGCGGCGAGCCGTCCGTCCGTATTCTCGCGCGTTCCAAGCGTTATGCGGGGCCATATTACGCCGACCTGTTTGGCATCGCCGAGGACGACCTGCTCTATTCCGTTCGACGCCTGAACTGCATAAACGGTAGCCCCGTATCGATTGAGACGGCGCTGATTCCCTGCCTGCTGTTCCCAACCATCGAAGATATTGACGTGTCGGTCTTCAGTTTGTACGAGACCTATGAGATGCTGGGCCGAAAGCCAGTCATGGCACAGGAAAAGCTCGATATCGAAGCGCTGGGCGCACGAGATGCCGGCCTCCTTGGACTGGAACAGGGCGATCTTGTTTTGCTTTTGGAATGCGTGAGCTATGACGCGAGCGGTCAGGCTATCGAGTATGTAAAGTCCTTCAATCGTGGCGATACGGGCGGCTACACCTATACGTACTAGCTGGTATTTTGTGAATAACGGCTGGGAAACTAACCAGTTTTGATCGTTGGGTCAGCTGTATATACAACCTTACAGGGCTCAAAATCGACCGTTCGCCGATGGGGATAAATTAATCGACAAAGAGGTATCAAAAAGCCGTAACCTGTAACTGTGATTGGTATCAAATAATAATTTGTTACGAGGTGAGACGATGAAGATGCTCGATTACGTTCAGCTTGCCCATGTGCGTATGGGGGAGAACCTCGAGCGTTCGTCTGAGCTGGTAGCGCAGCTCGTTGATATTTTCCAGTCCGGTTCTTTTGACGCGCTGCGCATCGTTGCTTCGGGTTCGTCGCGCCATGCCGCCGATTGCGCCCGCGATTACCTGCAAGATGCCCTGCAAATGCAGGTGTCCGTTGTGACGCCCGAGGCCTTCGTCGATTTTGAACACACCTATCCGCAGCATGTGCTCAACATTGCCGTTTCGCAGAGTGGCTATTCGACCAATACGATTGCGGCGCTCGATTACATGCGCGCACACGATATGGCTGCAGTTGCGCTCACGGCAAACGTCGAGGCACCCATCAAGGAACACGCTGACATCGTTCTTGACTACGGTGTGGGCGTCGAGTCGGTGGACTTTGTGACTCTGGGCGTCGAGGTGCTCGTTGAGTACCTGGTGCTCTTTGGTATTTACGGCGGTCAGGCGCGCGGAACGATTGACGCCAAGGGCGTTGCCCAGCGTCTTGACGACCTGCGTGAGGCTATCCAGGCCAATGCCGTGATGTGCAAGACCGCCGAGGCATATGTCCAAGACCGCATGCTCGAGCTTTCTGAGCACACGCCCGCCATGGTCGTCGGCAACGGCCCCAACTATGGCGTTGCCGAAGAGGCGGCCCTCAAGCTGAGCGAGACCATCAAGATTCCTGCCATGCATCACGAAGGCGAGGAGTTCGTCCACGGTCCCGAGATGCAGATCGTTCCGGGCTATCTGGTGTTTATCGTCGACGATCCGCAGGGGTCGGAGCGTCTTGCGAATATCGCTGATGCGCTATCGAACGTTACGACAAAAACGGTGCTGCTCACGGCCCATCCCAAGGGTAGGGCTCACGAGGTTGCGGTGCCTCAGGTGGCTCCGCTGCTCAGCGCAATTCCCAATCTTGTGTTCTTCCAGACGATTGCGGCCATGATAGCCGAGCGTCTGAAGTCATGGGACGTGCACCCGTATCTTGATGCCGTCTCCAAGCAAATGGAGGTCAAGGCAGAGGGCTACGAAGAGTCAGTCAATGCGCTTAAGGCCAAAGCGGCCGAGTGTTACGGAATGTAAGCGGGTTTTGATGCCCGTTGGCATGGGGGATGTGGAAACAACCCCAGAAAGGAGAGACAAATGAAGGAAACCGAGAAGATCGAGATCATGCATTTCGACCAGGAGGGCTATCTCGAGGACGGCAAGGCGCTCTACGAGACCGGCAAGAAGATGACCGCGCTCGCCGACAAGGTTGCCGACGAGGGCTACGACGCCGTGTTCCTGATGGGCGTCGGCGGCACCTGGGACGAGCTCATGCAGCTCGAGTACCTCATGAACAAGTTCGGCGACCGCGACCTCGAGGTCTACCTGATCCACGCCGCCGAGTGGAACGCCATGGGCCACAAGCGCATGACCGAGAAGTCCGTCGTGCTCACCGCCTCCGAGTCCGGCACCACCCCCGAGGTCCTCGAGGCCGTCAAGAAGATGAAGGGCATGGGCGTGCGCGTCTACGCCATGACCAAGCCCGAGGGCCCCATCGGCCAGGCTGTGGGTGCCGAGAACTGCGTCGCCATGGCTTCTGACCATGGTTCGGGCGGCTGCGAGAAGGGCTACTACCTCGCCGACTGCTTCGGCCTGCGCCTGCTCAACCGCCGCGGCTGCTTCCCCAAGTTCGATCTGTTTATCGAGCAGACCAAGGATATCTGGAAGGACATGCTCGACATCCGCAAGCGCTTCGAGCCGCGCGCCGAGGAGCTCGCCAAGAAGTACGCCCTGGCCCCCTACACCATGTTCATCGGCTCCGGCGCCCTGTGGGGCGAGACGATCCTGTTCTCGATGTGCATCCTGGAGGAGATGCAGTGGAAGCGCACCCGCTACATCACCTCGGCCGACTTCTTCCACGGCACCCTCGAGCTCGTGGAGCCCGGCGTCCCCGTGTTCCTGTTCATGGGCGAGGACGAGAACCGCAAGCTCGACGAGCGCGTCCGCGCCTTCCTGACCCGCGGCGTGACCGGCGACACCGACATCAACATCATCGACACCGCCGAGTTCGCGATCCCCGGCCTTGACGACGAGTTCCGCGTCATCGTCTCCCCGTGGATTCTGACGGTGCTCGTGACCGACCGCCTGGCTCGCTACTACGAGACGGTCACCAAGCACAACCTCAAGTATCGTCGCTACTATCACCAGTTCGACTACTAAAGAAAACGGGTGCGGGAACGTGCCGGGCTATTGAGAGGAACACAGAATGAGACAGTACATCATCGCCAGCCATGCGCACTTCGCCACCGGCATCAAGGAGAGCGTCGAGCTGCTCTCGGGCGCTCGCGACAACGTCCACGATCTTTCGATGTTCGTCGATGGCCGCATGGACGTGGCCGAGGAGGCCCAAAAACTGCTGGCAGGCATGTCTGCCGACGATGATGTCGTTGTCTGCACCGACCTCTTTGGCGGTAGCGTTAACAACGAGTTCACCAAGATCGTCCAGACGCGTCCCCGCACGTACCTCGTTACCAACATGAACCTTCCTCTGCTCATCCAGCTGCTGTTCTCTGACGAGTCGGCGCCGGTTGAGGAGACGATTCGCGCCATCGTCGCTGCGGACGATACGCGCGTGAAGTTTGTCAACGATCTTTTGGTCGATGACGAGGAGGAGGAAGAGTTCTAATCCGCAGCACCTACTGACACGCCGTATGACGGCACAAGACCTTTGGGGGGTCACATTATGATTCAGCTACTTCGCGTTGACCATCGCCTGCTTCATGGCCAGGTCGCAGTTTCCTGGGTTCAGGGCCTTGGCTCCAACTGCATCTTCTGCGTGGGCGATAAGGTCGCTAACGACCCGGTGTGGAAGGCGACGCTCAAGATGGGCAAGCCTGCCGGCTGCAAGCTCGTCATCAAAGATATGGAGCATGCAATCGAAGCTATCAACTCGGGCGTGACCGACAAGTACAAGATGATCATCTGCGTCGCCACTATCGCTGAGGCAAAGCAGCTTGTTGAGGGCTGCCCGCAGATCAAGTCGGTCAACCTGGGCAACACCAAGCCCAAGGACGAGAAGCGTCCCGACGCTCGTCAGGTCTCTCGTCAGATCTTCCTGACCGCGGCCGAGGAAGCCGATGTGCGCGAGATGCTGGATCGTGGCGTTGAGGTCGAGATTCGACCCCTGGCCGATGACCCCAAGGTCGACTGCGCCAGCGTGCTCTAGGCGTTTAAATTCGAAGAGTCTGAGCTCTTCGTAGTGTCCTATATGGAAAGGGGGATGTATGCTTACCCAAGCAATCCTCATCGGACTTATCGCCGCATTTGGTAAGTTCGACTGCCAGCTCGGTACGCTCTACGCGTTCCGCCCCATCGTCCTGTGCCCGCTCGTGGGCCTGGTGCTGGGGGACCTGCAGTCCGGCCTCGCGATCGGCGCCAGCCTGGAGCTTCTGTTCATGGGCTCGATCTCCATCGGCGCCTACGTGCCGCCTGATGAGACGATCGGCGGCGTGCTCGCCTGCGCCTTCGCTATCCAGCTGGGCCAGAGCACCGAGGCGGCCATCGCGCTTGCCATGCCCATCGCCACGCTGTGCCTTGCCATCAAGAACATCCTTAACGCCGCCCTGCCGATCCTGGTCGACCGCGCTGATGTCTACTCCGGCCAGGGCAACCTTAAGGGTGTCTATGCGATGCACTTCCTGATCGGTTTGACCGGTATCATCATGGCGTTCCTGCTGTGCTCGCTGTCGTTCTATCTGGGTGCTGACGCCATCCAGGGCCTGCTCGACTTCATCCCGCCCTTTGTCCTTGCTGGCTTTGGCGTTGCCGCCAACATCCTGCCTGCCATGGGCTTCGCCATGCTCGGCCGCCTGGTGCTCACCAAGCAGCTCGTGCCCT
>WGSN01000020.1:0-39592 GCA_014871645.1 Collinsella sp. | reverse complement strand
ACGTTCCCTCACAGATTGTGCGGTCCATGAATCTCAGCGACCCCGCCATGCCCTTCTGAGTTCCCGCATGGACAGCCACGTCAATGAAGAGCTTGGGATAGAACTGCTGAGGGTAGGTGCCCACAACTAGGAGTCCAGCCTTGGTGACATTGCCCTGGGAATCAAGGATATTTAGGCGCTCCAGCTTCGTTTGTTTGTCCGGCGCGCCGCGCATTGCCCGGGGCGTCAACGAGAAAGCCCGATCTATCGTACGGTCGACCAGCGTCTCGTCGAGATCGTCCGCGCCCGCACCCGCCACCGCGTCGCGATCGCTCGGAGTCGCTCGACCGCATGACGCCAATGCGAGCACCTCGGTCGATGAAAGCGGCACATCTTTGTCATCGATGCGCTTGTAGCTGCCGCCCTGGGCGCCCCGCTCTATGACATAGCAGGGCTTGCTCGACGGATCGAGCTCCTCAATCGTAATGACGAGAACGATGACGCCCTGAAGCTCCACTCGCTCGATCGTGTATTTGGGCGGATTGGCCAGCTTTCCTCGACCGCCCGCATCACCCATGCCTGACACAAACTGGTTGAGCACTTTCTCGGTCTCGAAGTTCTCAACCGGGACAAAACCTGCGCGCTCACTCACTCCGAGCACGATGATTCCGCCGGCAGTGTTCGCGAATGCGCTCACCGTTTCCCACACGTCGCGGGAAAGCGTCGTGGCGCTCTCCTTGACCTCGACGTTAAGATCGTCCGAGCCCATGCGCCTTAAAGACTCGAGCAGACCGGTCAGTTCGTTTTCGTTCATCTGCACGTCCTTTCGCTTGGTTCTGCGAAGAATGCCGCGAATGGATTTCCCTCGTCTCTTAGTTATCTCTCGTAATTATCTCTCATCTATCTCTCTATCTCTCAGCTTAGAGATAAGAGATAGATAGAGATGGAATGTCTACCATTTGCTTCATTTATACATATTATTGCTGGTAGAACAATCGGTATTGAGATAATACCATGATTGCTTGTCTCTTTGCTGCTCAGTTATCTCTCATATTTATCTCTCGTCTTTCTGTTATCTCTCGTATTAGAGATGAGTGAGAGATGAGAGATACGCGAGTGATGGACGAGCGAGGATTTTCGGACGGTCGGATATCGAGAGTGGATATTTGGACGGTTTTTGGGGCTTTTGCGGCAAATTCCGTCCAAATATCCACTCTCGTTCGATAGGTATCCGGAAATCCTCGCTCGTCCGTCCGAATATCCACTCTCGTTTGGCGAGTGTCCAATTTTCCACGCTCGTGCGGCGGGCACGCGGGACCTATGCCCAATCCGGCTGCATCGTCTCCAGTTCGCCGCAGGGTCGCGGCCCCATATGGGTATACTCTCGAGGATTCGACTCGATTCGCCCCCGCTGGGGCGTCAAAGGAGACTGCATATGCCCACCACCTCAACCGACCCGCGCGCCGCAGCCGCTACACTGCTGGTGCCCGGCACTACCTGCCACGGCTTTGCCGTCGAGCGCCGCGAGACCGTGCCCGAGCTCGACTCGGACGCTTACGTGCTGCGACACACTGCCTCGGGCGCTCGCCTGCTGTACCTGGCATGCGACGACGAAAACAAGGCCTTTGCCATTGGCTTTAAGACGCCGCCGGCCGATTCCACCGGCGTGTTCCATATTCTTGAGCACTCAGTGCTGTGCGGGTCGGCCAAGTTTCCCGTCAAGGAGCCGTTTGTCGACCTGATTAAGAGCTCCATGCAGACGTTCCTCAACGCCATGACCTACCCCGACAAGACCATCTACCCCGTTGCCACCACCAACGAGCAGGATCTGTACAACCTGATGGACGTGTACCTGGACGCGGTGTTCAACCCGGCCATCTATACCAAGCCGACCATTTTTGAGCAGGAGGGCTGGCACTACGAGCTGGACCTGCCGCAGGGCGCCGAAGGCGAGGGCGACGGCAGCGCCGCCAGACTGCGCGAGGGCACGCTGCGCTATAACGGCGTGGTGTTCAACGAGATGAAGGGTGCGCTGTCCGATCCCATGAGCGTGTTGGACGACGCCGTCAACGCCGCGCTCTATCCCGACACCGCCTATGCGCACGAAAGCGGTGGCGACCCGCGCGCGATTCCCGCGCTCACCTACGAGCAGTTCCTGGACACGCACGCGCGCCACTACAATCCTTCCAACTCCTACATCACGCTTTACGGCGACCTGGACGTGGACCGCGCCCTGGCCTTTTTGGACGAGCGCTATCTGTCGCAGCCGAGTGCCGCGAGCCGCCGCATGGACGCAGCCGTTGCCGCCGGCGAGAATCCGTCCACGCTGGCGCCCAATCCGCTGGGCGTGCAGGCGCCCGTGACCTGCGAGTACAAGCGCATCGAGATGGCTACCACGCCCGAGAACGCCCTGGTGGGCCTGGGCCTTGTGCTGAGCAGCGCGCTCGACCGCAAGCGCACGATCGCAGCGGATATCCTGTTCGAGGCGCTGCTGGGCTCCAACGAAGCGCCGGTTAAGAAGGCCATTCTGTCCGCCGGCCTGGGCGGCAACGTGGCGAGCTACACCGCGGCCGAGAGCCTGCAGCCCTACGAGCTCATCATGCTGCAAAACGCGCAGCCCGGCGTGGCGCGCGAGCTGCGCCGCGTGTTCCAGGACGCCTGCCGCGACCTATGCGAGCATGGCGTTCCGCGCGAGCGCCTGGAAGCCATCATCAGCAGCAACGAATACGACCTGCGCCAGCGCGACTACGGTATCGCCGACGGCGTGGCCATTGCGTGCGACGCGCTGAGCACCTGGCTCTACGATGACGACGCCGCGACGCTGGCGCTCAAGTACGGCCCGGTGTACGAGGAGCTGCGTGGCGAGCTGGACGGCAGCTATTTTGAGGACCTGCTGCGCGAACTGGTGCTGCAGAACGATCACATGGCACTGGTCGAGCTGGTGCCGGTGGACGCCACCGAGGGTTCGGAGGGTGCCGAGGCCGCCGAGCTGGCAGCCAAGCGGGACGCCATGACCGATGCCGAGCTGGCCGACGTGGTCGAGCGCACGGCAGCACTGCGTGCCGCACAGGAGGCGGAAGACACACCCGAGGCCAAGGCCACACTGCCGCGTCTGCGCGTGTCCGACATTGGCGAGGCGCGCCCCGAGCCGCCGCTAGTCGTGGACACGACCGCGCCCATCCCCTGCCTGCGCCACGGCATCCCCACCAATCGTCTGGCCTACGCCATGCAGTATTTCGACCTGAGCTGCGTCGCGTTTGAGGATCTGCCCTATGTGACGCTGCTCTGCCGCCTGCTCAAGCAGCTGCCCACACGCGAGCATTCGGCCGAGGAGCTCGACAATTTACTTGCCGGCAAACTGGGCTTTTTGAGCTTTACGACCGAGGTCATGACGCAGCCCGACGTGGACGGCGTGCGCCCCTACCTGCTGGTGAGCGCCGGTGCCCTGTCCGAAAAGATCGACGCGCTGGCGAGCCTGCCGCGCGAGGTGTGGTCGAGCACGCTGTTGCTCGATGCTGACGCCGACCGCGTGCGCGACGTGCTCACGCAGATTCGCATTGGGCTTGAGCAGGGCTTTATCAACAACGGCCACTCGGCGGCGCTCGGTCGCGCGATGAGCTACAGCTCGCCTTCGGCCGTGGTGCGCGAGCAGCTTTCGGGCGTGGACTTCTACCTGTTCCTGCGCGATCTGCTCGAGCACTTTGACGAGCGCCTGGACGGTCTGCGTGCCAAGCTTGCCGAGCTGGCAGACCGCATCTTTGTGGCCGATGGCTGCCTGGCGAGCTTTACCGGCAGCGACGAGGACTTCAATTCGTACTGGGATGCCGCGGGCGACCTGGGGCTTGGCGCGGGCGACGGCGCCGATGCCGGCCGCAACGCGCTCGTGGTGCCGGAGCCGCGCGACCGTCACGAGGCTTTCGTCATCCCCAGCGACATCTGCTTTGCGGCGCGCGCGTGCGATCCGCGCCGTCTGGGCATTGACGTGACGGGCGCCTGGGCGGTTGCCGCCAACGCGCTCTCCTACGACTACCTGTGGAACGAGATTCGCGTGAAGGGCGGTGCGTACGGCTGCGGATTCCGCGCAGCCGGCGAGCGTCAGACGGCGTTCTACACCTACCGCGACCCGGCGATCGATCCTTCGATTGAGCGCGTGGAGCGCGCGGGTGCATGGCTTGGCAGCTTTGGGCCCGACGAGGCCGCCTTTGAGGGCTTTATCGTGAGCTGCGTGAGCGGCATGGACGCACCGGTGAAGCCGTACGCGCTCACCAAGCGCCGCAACACGACCTACCTGGCCGGGCTCGATCCGCACGCACGCGAGGAGCGCCGCGCCCAGATGCTCGCCGCCACGCCCGGTGAGCTCCGCTCGCTCGGCGCCGACGTGACGCGCATCGCAGCCGAGTCGCCCACCTGCGTCTTTGGCGGCCGCGAAGTCATCGCCAAGAGCAACGCCGACTTTAACGTCGTCGACCTGATGGGCTAACGCACGGCAAAGGTAGATTTTTGGGACATGTCTGAAAATCTACCTTTTTTCTGCGGTTTGAGCGGGGTGGCGCAGCCCACCGCGGCGGTTTGTCTCAATCTGCAACATCTAGGTCCAATTTTGCCGAGTTACTGTTACAGATTGAGACAAACCGCCGCAGACGCCCACTCCACAGCACAGACCACCACAAAGGTGCCTGTCTCCTTCCTCAGTTGTGATTCGAACACTTGTTCTATACGCACACATGTTCTATAGTAGAGGTGCTTGCATCAAACTGAAATTGCAACTAGAATATAGTTGCAGAATGTGAGGCGGGATGACTCGATCCGATAAACTCATCGCCCAGCTGCTTAGCTGTCCTTCAACGTATAGATTCGCTGACTTTCTTAAAGTTATGGCTTCATATGGCTTTGAAATGGACCGCAAAGGCAAGACATCCGGATCGCGCGTTCGCTTCTACAGGCCATCAGATGGCAGGATGTTCGTAATGCACGCGCCTCATCCATCTGACGAATTGACAGCGGGGACCATTCGAAACATCGTTCGCTTTCTGCAAGATGTCGGAGGTAGTCATGAGTAACGTTTTGGCATACAAGGGTTATTTCGCCCCGGTCGAGTTCGATGCCGAACAGCATGTGCTAACAGGTATGGTCGCCGGCATTAGGGACGCAATCGTATTTGAAGGCTCCACGGCTGAAGAAGTGGAGCAATGCTTCCACGACGCCGTCGACGATTACCTTGAGTTTTGCGCCGAGAAGGGCAAGGAACCCGAGCGGGCTTTTAAGGGCTCGTTCAACGTAAGAACGGGCTCTGAGCTCCACAAGCAAGCAGCGCTGGCAGCGGCAAAGAAGGGTGAGTCACTCAATAAGTTTGTGACTGAAGCGATCGCTGCGGCGCTGTGAAGCCAACGTCGAGTCGAAGCCGCCACAAAGGGCGCCTTTGTGGCGGCTTCGACGTTTGCCCAGATAAAGCCTGCCAAAATAAACCTGTCCCTTTTTGGTAGGTTTGGGAGAGAGGGCCGGGATGGACAAGGCTGAGTTGCGGCGGGCGGTGATTGCTCGGCGCGATGCTCTCGATTTGGATGTGCGGGCGGCGAAGTCTGCTGATATCTGTGCGCGGCTGGTTGAGCTGCTGGGCCGCTTGGATGCCGCGGCGCCGCGCACCGTTGCCGTCTATGCCGCGATGGGTTCCGAGGCAGACCCTGCCGCGTTTGCCGTTGCGGCCGCCGTGCGCGGCTGGCGCGTAGCCTATCCGTGCATGCTCTCGGCAATTGATGCCGCAGCTTGTGGCCAGCGCATGTGCATGCGGGCAGTTGCCGCCGACGATGCGTCCGCGGCTCCGTTTATCGCCCACCCCACGCGGGCCTTCGCGGCCACGGACATCGACAGCGACCGCTTCCCCATCATGCCTGCCGAAGCTCTCGACATGATCGTCGTGCCGCTCGTGGCCTTCGACCAAACCGGCGCGCGCCTGGGCTACGGCGGCGGTTGTTACGACCGCTACCTGCCTATGCTCTCGCCCGCATGCCAAATCATCGGCATCGCCTTTGACGAGCAGCACGTCGACCGCGTTCCCACCGACGCTCACGACCTGCCGCTACCCCACATCATCAGCGCCTAATCGCCGCCATATCAGCCACGGCTACAGCAGTACCATCGCAGCCTAGTGCTCCTCGCCGGCGCGGGCCAGGTCGTAGGGCGTGGTCTGGTAGACGTAGTAGTTGAGCCAGTTGGTGTAGAACAGCTGAGCTTGGCTGCGCCAGACGTTGCGCGGATCGGCGGAGGGGTCGTCGCCCGGGAAGTAATGCGCCGGCACCTGAGGGTTGAGGCCGCGCTTCACGTCGCGCTCGTACTCCAGGCGCAGCGTGTCGGTATCGTACTCGGGGTGACCAAAGACAAAGAAGCGACGGCTGTCGGTCGACTTGACGATGTACAGGCCCACCTCGTCGGACACGGCCACGACCTCAAGCTGCGGCTCGGCCTCCACGTCCTCGCGGCGCACGTCGGTGTTGCGCGAATGTACGGCATAGAAGCGGTCGTCAAAGCCGCGGACCAGCGGGCTTTGCGGCTTCACCAGATAATGCTCGAACACGCCGCTCGCCTTTGCCGGCAGGTCGTACTTCTGGATGCCGTAATGATGGTACAGGCCGGCCTGCGCGCCCCAACAAATGTGCAGCGTAGAGTGCACGTGCGTGGTGGACCAATCCATGATCTGGCAGAGCTCGGGCCAGTAGTCGACCTCCTCGAACGGCATCTGCTCCACCGGCGCGCCCGTGATGATCAGGCCGTCGTAGTGGATGTCGCGGATGTCGTCGAACGTGCGGTAGAACGTCTCCAGGTGGCCGGCGCTCACGTGCGTGGCCTCGTGCGTTTTCGTGCGCAGCAGGTCCACCTCCACCTGCAGCGGCGTGTTGGAGAGCTTGCGCATGATCTGCGTCTCGGTAGCGATTTTGGTGGGCATGAGGTTGAGGATGAGCACGCGCAGCGGACGGATGTCCTGGTGCAGCGCGCGGTACTCGGTCATGACAAAGATGTTCTCGCTCTCGAGCTGCGCGGCGGCAGGGAGGGCGTCGGGGATGCGAATGGGCATGAATGCTCCTTACGAGTCAGTTGCAGTTATGGTACAACGACCGGCCCCATCCGCGCGAGTACATCGCCCGGCGATGCCGTCAGCGGCCCAAATCACTCCAAAAGTAGAGATTAAGGCATGCCCAAAAATCTATGGCGCTTTAGCCTAGCAAAGTGGCAGCAGGACGCTACAATGGTTCGACGCGAAAAACTCGGCCGAAAGGATACATATATGTACCAAACGCGTAAGATCGGTGTGGTCGGCCAGGGCCACGTAGGAGCACATGTTGCCAACAGTCTGCTCATGCAGGGCATTGCCGATGAGCTGTACCTGTGCGATATCAACGAGGCCAAGGTGACGTCCGAGGTCCAGGACCTGCGCGACTCCCTTTCGTTTGTCCCGTACAACACCAAGATCGTCAACTGCTACGACCACTACGAGGAGCTTGCCTGCTGCGACGTCATCGTCAACGCCGCCGGCAAGGTCGCGCTGGCCGCCGGCAACCGCGACGGCGAGCTGTTCTTTACCACCGACGCCGCCCGCACCTTTGCCAAGCGCATCGTCGACGCCGGCTTTGACGGCATCTTCGTGAGCATCTCCAACCCCTGCGACGTCGTGTGCACCGAGCTGTGGCACCTGACCGGCTACGATCCCAAGAAGATCATCGGCTCGGGCTGCGGCCTGGACTCCGCCCGCCTGCGCACCGAGATCTCCAAGAAGGTCGGCGTGAGCCCCAAGTCCATCGACGCCTACATGATCGGCGAGCACGGCTTTAGCCAGTTGGCCGCCTTTAAGGCCGCAACCATCGCCGGCAAGAGCCTTAACGAGCTTCAGGCCGAGAACCCCGACAAGTACGCCTTTGACCACATGGAGGTCGAGGAGCTCGCGCGCAAGGGCGGCTACGTAACCTACCAGGGCAAACAGTGCACCGAGTACGCCGTCGCCAACTCCGCCGCGCGCGTTTGCGCCGCCGTGCTGCATAACGAGCACGCCGTGCTTTCCGCCTCCACGCTCATGACCGGCCAGTATGGCGAGGAGGGCATCTTCACCTCCCTGCCGTGCGTGATCGGTGCCGAGGGCGTCGAGGAGGTCTACACGCTGGACCTGTCCGAGCACGAGCTCGAGGGCTTCCACAAGAGCTGCCAGCACATCCGCGACAACATCGCCCAGCTCGACTGGTGGGACGCCGAGGCCTACGACGCAAAGTAGGCCGCTGGCTACCGCAACCTTGCGAATCTATGCGCGATACTAAGCGGGCCGCGCCGGAAATCCCCGGCGCGACCCGCTTTTTGACTCACACGGCACGCTTGCGAATCGAAGGTGAATGTTCTTCGGCAGATGGAACAGGGCGCTTTAATCCTCAAACCACGCGATTGCGCGAATGGGCGAGCCGTCGCAATCCTCAATTTTGAGCGGTGCGCAGCTAAACCAGAACAGATCGTCGCCGCAACAGTCCAAGTCCTTAAGATTCTCGATGTTGACGATATCGCATGCGCGGAACAACTTCTTGTGGCGCGTCAGGTTTTCGTCCGCGATGGGGTCGAGTCCAATTACATCAAAGCCGATGCCCTTGTAGCCGCCGTCGATGATCAGTTCCAACACCTCATCGTCCACGCAAGGATAGTCGCCAAAGTACGCCTCGGTTCCCCAGCGCTTATCCCAACCCAAGTTAAACAGCAAAAACTCGGCTTGGGTCACCTTGTCGCCATAGGGACGGAGCTGCTCCACAGTAATGGCCTCACCCTCGGCGAGCATGCGGCAATCGACAACCAATGCCCTGCCTATAAACTGGCTTGCCGGAAACGCATCGAGCGTCGTGCGGTCGGCAAACAGATGCGCCGGTGGATCCATATGCGTCCCCGTATGGGTGTACATCTGCATGAGCGTCTCTTTAAATCCGTCGTGCTCGTAGGTGCTCGCCGGCTGCAGCTTGGGTGTATCGGCTCCGGGAAATACCGGCATGTCTTCCCTAATAGTGTGAGTCAAATCAAGAACGCGCATGTTCAATCCCCATTTCTTTCTTGGCAAAGCAAAACGGGGCCCGCACTTGGCGGAAGCCCCGTCGTGAGAGGTTATTCCCGGTACCTAGTACTGCTCGATGCCCATGTAGCGACGAATCTCGGGGCTGTGGTCGAACACCTTGCCGCGGGCGGCGCGCAGCTCGCAGCTCATGTTGTAGAAGAAGATCGGCTCCAGGAACGAACGCACGCTGGCAGGCACTTCACCCACGCCGTACTCGAGCGCATCGAGCACCATGACTGTATCGGTGTGCGTGTTGAGGAACGCCAGCGCGCGCTCCTCCATGGGGCGGCACTCGCCCGATCCGAGCTGCACAAAGTAGAATACGCCGGGCTCGGTGGCTTCGAACGGGCCATGGAAGTACTCGCCGGAGTGGATGTAGCAGCAGTGCTGCCACTGCATCTCCATGAGCGAGCAGATGGCCATAGCGTAGGTCTGGCTAAAGTTGGGGCCGGAGCCCAGGATATAGAAGAACTTGTGCTGCTGGCAGAGCTCGGCAAAGCGGGCGCCCAGCTCGGCGTTGACCTTCTCACGGGCGGCGGGCAGCAGCGCATCCATCTGCTTGAGGCCCTCATACATGTCGGCGAGTGCCTCGTAGCCCTCCTGCTGGTCGAGCAACTCGGCGGCGATCAGAGCGCCGATGCCCTGCGGCACCTCAGCCTGCGACACACCCTCACCCCACGGATAGACCCAGGTAGTCCACTTGCCGTTGTCGATCTTTGAGCCCTCGCAGTCGGTGAGGGCAACGACTTCGGCACCGGCGGCCAGCGCCATCTCGCAGCCGTCAACGACCTCTTGCGTGTTGCCGCTGTGGCTGCAGGCGATGACGAGCGACTTCTCGCCAAGACTCTTGGGAGCCATCAGGCAAAACTCGCGCGCCGTGTAGACCGTCGAGGTAAACGTGGTGGCCTCACGCTTGAGCAGTTCGTTGGCCGGCATCAGGTCGATCATCGAACCGCCACAAGCGATCCAAAAGACATTCTCGATCTTGCCCTTGCGCTCGATGATTTCCTGAACCAGATCATGTGCGTTCATGCTGATGCTCCTCCTTGTGGGGCGGCTTTGAACGACGACAGCTCGTACCTGCTGTCGTTCTATGTTGTCCTATTTATAGCACGTGTAACAACGCCCGTGAAGTCATCTCTGCAAATTTGTTCTATGTTGTCCTATCTGTGGACGTTAGATGTCGAAGACGTAGCGCGAGCCCACGATCTTTTGGCGGCCGAGCAGTAGAGGGCGCCCGCCGGCGTCGGTAAAGTAGGCCTCCATATAGAAGAGAGACTCGCCGACCGGCACCTCCAGCAGCGGGGCCGTCTGAGTATCTGCAAGCGCAATCTCCACGGTGCAGGGGTCGGACTTGAGCGGCGCGCGACCCGAATGCTCGGCAACGAGCGCAAAGATTGAGTTATCGGTGAGGTCCTCGTCGGCCAGCGTCTGCAGGTAGGGATGGTCGGCGAGCACAAAGGCGTTGTTCTCGAGCATGACGGGGATGCCGTCGGCCGTGCGCACGCGCTCGACCACGATAAGCTCGCAGCCGGGCTCCACGCCAAAGAACGCCGCATCCTCGTGCGTCGCCGCGACCACCGTGCGCGACACCAGACGCGCACCCGGCACCATGTCGTTGGCAGCACAACCCTCAGTAAAGCTCTGGACGTCACCCTTCTGGCGAATCTTGCGCTTGAGCTTGGGGGCGCACACAAACGTGCCCCTCCCCTGCTGGCGGTTGAGATACCCCGCGCGCGACAGCTCCTCGATGGCACGGCGCACGGTGATGCGCCCCACGCCGTAGGACTTCGCGAGCTCCATCTCGGCAGGGATGCGCGAGCCGGCGGGGTACACGCCGCGCGCGATCTCGCCCTTTAGGTCGTCCATGACCTGCTGGTACAGCGGCACGGCGGGCACGTCAGTGCGGTCGGTTTTATCGTCGAATGCCATCGTTACACTCCATCCCGCGCATGCTCGGACTCAAATTCTTCAATCGCCGCCATAAACTGCTCGCCAAAGGCGTCGGCTTTTTTCTCGCCAATGCCGTTGACCTGGATCAGCTCCTCGCGCGTCTGCGGACGCAGGCGGCACAGGCCGCGCAGGGCCTTGTCGGAAAAGACCATATACGGCGCCATCTCCAGCTCGGTCGAGATCTCCTTGCGGAGGGCACGCAGGCGCTCGAACAGCTCGGCATCGTCGCCAACGCGCGGGCGCTGATCCAGCTCGGCCTCCTCGCGCAGCAGATCGACGGCGCGGCGGGCGCGGGCCGAGGCCTTGCGCTTGGACGCGCGACGCTTAACGGTAAAGGCGAACGCCTCGTCCTCGACCTCGCCGGCACGCGGACCCAGTCCCACGACCGGGTACTGCCCCTGCGAGGTGGCCAGATAACCGCGGCCGCACAGCTGGCCGATGATGTCCTTGATGCGCCCGACCGATTCGCTCGACAGCTCACCGTAGCCGCGGTCCTCGTCCAGATGCATCTGGCGAATGCGCTCGGTGTTGCCGCCATGGAGCACGTCGGCGACCAGCGATTTGCCAAAGCGCATGGGGCGCGTGGCCACATAGCGCACGGCGGCGCGGGCCATATCGGTGACGTCCTCGACCTCGAACTTCGTGAGGCAGTTGCTACAGTTGCCGCAGCCCTCGGCGTCGTCTGTGGTGCCGCCCGCAGCAGCCGCAACCGCATGCTCGGCCGCGGCTTCGTCGCCAAAGTAGCGCAGCATGTATTCGCGCAGGCAGCCGGTGGTATTGCAGTAGCCCTCCATCTGGCTGAGCAGGCGATAACGGTTCTGGAGCGCCCACGCGCGCTGCTCGTCGTCAAGCGCCTCGTCGGCCGCATCGCCGCGGTCGATCAAAAAGCGCCGCATGCGGAAATCGTTACCGTTCCACAGCAGATGGCAGCTGGCCGGGTCGCCATCTCGGCCGGCGCGACCCGCCTCTTGGTAGTAGGCCTCGATGCTCTCGGGCACGTTGTTGTGAATCACGTAACGCACGTTGGGCTTGTCGATGCCCATGCCAAAGGCGTTGGTGGCAACCATCACCTGGATGTCGTCGTCGATAAAGGCACGCTGGCTCTGGCGGCGGGCGTCGTTGCCCATGCCGGCATGGTAGCGCCCCACACGAATGCCGCTGGGGCCCAGTGCCTCGGCAAGCTCCGCGGCCAGCGCATCGACCGTCTTGCGGGTCGAGCAATACACGATGCCGCTCTCGCTCGAATGCGCGATCACATAGTCGCGCACCCACGCGGTCTTGGCCTTGTCTCCCATCTCCTCGCAACCAAAGTAGAGGTTCTTGCGATCAAAACCCGTCACCACGGTCGCGGGGTTTTGCAGGCCGAGCATCTGCTGAATGTCCGCACGCACGCGCTCGGTCGCCGTAGCGGTAAAGGCCGCCACGATAGGGCGCTGCGGCAGGGAATCGATGAACTCGCGAATCTGCAGATAGGCGGGGCGGAAATCCTGGCCCCATTGGCTCACGCAGTGGGCCTCGTCAATGGCCACGAGCGGCACGCCGATGCCGCCGTCCGCCGCGGCCTCCTGCGCAAAGGCTATAAAACGCGGCTCGAGCAGGCGCTCGGGCGCCACGTACATAAGCTGATAGCGGCCCTCGCGCGCCCGCTTGAGCACGGTGTTTTGCTGGGCCGGAGTAAGGCTGGAGTTGAGATAGCTGGGTCGCGCACCCGCCGCGAGCAACGCACGGGTCTGGTCCTCCATAAGCGACAGCAGCGGACTCACCACAAAGGTGATGCCGGGCAGCATGAGCGCGGGCACCTGGTAGCAAATGGACTTGCCGGCGCCCGTGGGCATAACACCCAGCGCATCGCGACCGGCAAGGATCGCATCGACCATGCGGTCCTGTCCCGGGCGAAACGAGGTGTAGCCAAAATAGGCGCCGAGCGTGTCGAGCGCCATCTGCTGCATGCTATCGGTCATGGTTTCCTAACGTCCAAGTCATCTGCCGCCGATTATACGCCGCCACGCGGACCGGTGCCGCACGGCCGTCGGCCACGGGCAACGCAATCCAAAAGGAACGAGCGTGGGATTTTTGGACACTTTCCCAACGGCTAATCTCTTGACAAGCGCGCAAACGTCGCTGGTTGAGCATAAGTCAGCGAAAACGCCCCTAAGCGAGCAAGGTGACGTGAAAGAGGAGGGAAGCGTACTTTGGGTACGCGACCGACGATTGAACGTCAGATTGCCGCTTAGGGGCGTTTGCAGCGTCGAGCCGTTACGCGGTTTGGTAAAACCGCGTAACTTACATGACCATAACGTAGCGCGATCCCACGTAGTACTGCTTACCCATCAAAACCGGCTCGTCATCGGGACCGGTAAAGCCGGCACGCAGGTTGAGCAGCGGATCGTGCGGAGCAATGCCCAGCTCGGCCGCCTGCTCGGCGTTAGCTCGAACGGCCTCGACCGTACGGTAGCCAACCGAGACAATCGGCGTTCCGCCAACACGCTCGACCTCGGCAAAAATCGACTTGTCCTCAAGATCGGCCGTCAACAGCTCACGGTAGGCGTCAAACGGCACAAAGATGTTCTCCTCAAAGATGGGCTCGCCGTCGGCCGTGCGCACGCGCTTGATATGCAGCAACAGCGCATCCTTCTGCAGGCGAAAGAACTCCATCTCGTTTTGACGCGCCGGAACGATCTGGCGATCGATCACGTGCGCACCGGCCTTCATGCCGTTGCCGGCACACAGCGCGGTAAACGTCTGCAGCGTCGAGGCGTGAAACTGGCGGTTGATGTGCGGCGTGGAGACAAAGGTGCCGCGGCCCTGCTGCTTAACCAGGTAACCATCGGAGCACAGCTCCTCGACAGCGCGGCGCACCGTAATACGGCTCACCTCGTACTGCTCGGCTAGTTCAAGCTCGGACGGAATACGCTCCTTGGGTGCATAAACACCTTTCTCGATCGCATCCTTGATTTCGTCATAAATCTGCTGGTAAAGCGGTGCATTTTTGGGCGCAGGCATATCTGATCACTCTTATCAAAATAGCTAAATATCTCATACGTATATAACGTCTAGTTTCATGTTACCTCATATTGATAAAACGATACACCCTCCCTACCAAAAAGCGACAGCTTCATTTTGGTAGGTTTTATCTGGACAAACGAGAGCCCTCGAAAGCAACGGGGCTTTCGGGGGGCTCGTTCGGATGGGTTGCGCAGGACCGGCAAAATGCCAATACCCTACTTGCCGTCGTCCTGCTGCAGGCTGTCCTGTTCGCCGAGGCGCGCCTGCCTGCTGGCCATGCGTGCGGGCTTGTCGGGATCGGGAACGGCCGTGGGCATGGGCTCGTCGACATGACCGCCCCACCAGCCGCCCACAAAGTTAAGCGTGTGGAACACGTTGATCACGGCGCCGGGATCAACGTCGCACACCAACTTGATAATGTCCTGGCTCTCGTAGGTCGAGACAACGGTGTTCAGCAGGTACATCTTTTCGCGGCTGTATCCGCCGACGACCTCGGCGCAGCTAATGCCGTGCTGAAAATGGTTTACGTAGGCAGTCATGACCTCGTCTGCCTTACGCGTCGTGATCTGCAGCGTCACGCGATCGTAGCGACGATAGAAACTGTCGATGGTCTTGGTCGAAATAAACTGGAACACGATGGAATACGCCGCCTTGTCCCAGCCAAACATAAAGCCAAAGATCGCCAGGATAAAGCAGTTGAAACCAAAGATGACGCCCCAGATGGTCTTGCCCGTGTGGTTGGAAACCCACAGCGCGATAAAGTCGGTGCCGCCGGTGGATGCGCCGGATTTAAGTGCGATGGCAGCGCCCAGACCCGAGACCACGCCGCCAAAAATGATGAGCATGATCTTGTCGCCCAAAAATGGAGCGAAGTGAAAGACGTTGAGGAACAGCGACGAGAGCACGACCTGCATCATCGAGAAGATGACGAAGCGCTTGCTAATGCCGCTCCAACATAGGAGCGCCACGGGGATGTTGAGCGCGAGCATGCCGAGCGAGATGTCGATATGAACGCCACCCAGCGAGGTAACGCGATCGAGTAGGACCGCGACGCCGGTAAGACCGCTCGGAAGCAGGTCGGCGGGCTGAATGAACGCCTGGATCAGAAATGTCTGGAGAACGGCGGAAATGGTGACCGCCACAGCAGTGATGGCGCGGCGGACGATGGTGAGGCGGCCGAGCACGAGCACTCGGTCCGTGAGCTGATCGATGGCGTTCGCCACGGAGGCTCCTTTCGAAGGCAAATCTAGTTGTGGGGCATGCCCGCGATTGTAGCATGGAGCGTGCGGGGGCGCTTCAATTCACCCTCTCCCGACAACCAAAGCGAGACCAGCAACCCCACGACCAAAGGCCCAAATTACAAGTGAGTAGACTTTACGCGACCTGCAGAGCACACCCAAAACCGCCACCCCTGTGACCTGCGGTTTTACAAAGGAAGATATGCATTGTGCTCGGCCTGCGCCAAAAAGTCTACTCACTTAGTCCGAATCGAAGCCAAACGGATCAAAATCTAAACCAAATTGAGCCAGTCCACCGCAAAAAACGTTTGAACCCGTGCTTCTCGCGGCGGATTGACACTACAAAGCGGCCAAAATGTCGGTCAGATTATCAATAACGGCATCGGCTCGCGATTGATCGAGGTTGACGCCCTCGTGCGGACGCAGCGCCAGGACGCGGGCGCCGGAGCGCTTGCCAGCCTCGATCCCCATCGGCGAATCCTCGATAACCAGGCACTCGGCAGGCTCCACCCCCAGCGCCTCCATGGCGCGCAGGTAGATCTCGGGATCGGGCTTAAACGCACTGCACTCGTGGCCGCTGATGGTGTAGTCCAGCACGTCGGCGATACCGGCAATCTCCACCAGCTCGTCGATCAGCTCGCGATAGGACGAGCTCGCGATGGCACACTTCACGCCACGCTCGTGCAGCTTGCGCATCACCGGCTCCGTCTGCTCGTTGAGCAGCTCGGCATACGGAACGGGGTGGACCGGGCTGTAGACTTGCTTGTACTCCACGCGCAGACGCTCGCGCAGCTCAACATCGTCGGGCACCAGCGCCTCCCAAATGGCCGGCTCGTTAGACCCCGAAAGATCGGGGATCTCGTCAAAGTGGAACCCCTTCTCTTCCATAAACGCCACGCGACGACGGTTGTAGAACCACTCGGTATCAACCAGCACGCCGTCCATATCAAACAGCACTGCCTTGATCATACGCATCTCCTCCCACCTGCCAAAAAGGGACAGGTTTATTTTGGTAGGTTTTATCTGGGGTTTTGCGACGCGACGGATTCGCCCTCCCCAAAGCAAAAAGGGGACGGGGCGCAAACCCCATCCCCTCTCAATCAACCCGTAAGGTCTACTTACTTGTGATTAGTAGGAAAGCTTCCACATGTAGCGACGCATGGTCAGCGGGTGCTGACGGGCCTCGGCGATCTGGTTGCCGTACTCGCGCATAACGGCGAGGTGCAGCAGCGGGTTGAAGTAGGTGACGACGCTCGCAGGCACAGCGTCAGCCAGGCCGTAGTCCTTGGAGTCGATCAGAGCGACCTTGGCGCCCATGCGCTTAAGGAAGGTGAGGGCGCGGGCGTCCATCGGACGGGTAGCGCCATCGGACATGAAGAAGACGTAGGGCTTACCCTCGGTGGAAACCTCGAACGGGCCGTGGAAGTACTCGCCGGTGTTGTAGGCGGCGGCGTCGATCCACTGCATCTCGGTGAACAGGAAGGCGGCGTGAGAATAAGCCATCTTCTCGGAGGCACCGGAAGCCATGAAGTAGATCATCTTGTCGTCCTTGAAGTCCTCGGCGAACTTCTTGGCGAGCTTCTTGCAGGACTGAGCGGCGTTCTCGCAGAGCTCGAAGACGTTGGTGAGGCCGGTGATCATGTCCTCGTAGTGGTCATAACCCTCGGTCTGCTGAAGGATCTCGACAGCAAGAGCGATGGCGTAGCCGGGCTTCTCGCACTTGGCAGCGAAGTTGGCATGGAAGCCGTGAACGATGACGTAGTCAGCGTCGACGGTCAGAGCGGAGCCAGCCTTGTTGGTGAGGGAGACGACCGGGCAGTTGTGCTTCTTGGCGGTCTTGTTGGCCTCGACGGTCTCGGGCGTGGAGCCACCGAGGGAGCAGGTGATCACGAAGGTGTGCTCGTTGACCCAGGAAGGCGTGTCGTAGTTGAACTCGTTAGCGGTGAAGATCTGAACGTTCAGCTTGTCCGTGTTGTTGGCCAGGAAGTACTTGGCGGGGTAAAGGTCGGACATGGAGGCACCGCAGCCGACGAAGGCGACGCTGCGGATCTCGTGGTTGGACAGGACGTCAGCGACGATCTGCTTAGGGAGGTTAAGGTCGATCTCGTACATCTGACACATTCCTTTCAATTTTTGCGGCGCCACATTGCCGGGCGCTCGCAGGGTTACCGTGGTTTGGACCGAGTCGCCGGCCCGTTGAGGATGCGACAAAGGGACTGTCCCATTGTCGCATTTTGGGGATGGAAGCCTGCCTGGGGTATGGGATGCCAGGCAGGCCCCCGGGGGAAAGCGGTTAGGCGCTTAGTCGCGACTAAGCCAGGATGCCGACCGCGGAGAGGGCGATGCCGCCCACAATGGCGATCACGAGAAGCCAACCGGTGTTGACGTTCTTCTTGATGAGCCAGTACATAAGGCCGGTGAGGCCAAGGGAGATCATCTGGGGCATCATGCTGTCCAGGATGTCCTGGATAACGACGGTGCCCTCAGCGAACTGCAGCGGGGTGGTGGCGCCGATCAGCGTGGCGATCATGCCGCCCACGGACATAAGACCCACGATGCCGCAGACATACATGAGCTTCTCCATGAGGTCGCCGCCCCGAAGCTTGCTCAGGTACTCGTGGCCGCCCTGATAGCCCATCTTGGCTGCGAACCAAGTAATCAGCACGGAGGGGACGATGGAGATGAGAAGGGCCAGGATCGGGCCCATGATGGAGCCCTGCTGAGCCAGCTGAACGCCCAAGCCAAAGGCGATAACGCGGATGGTGCCCTGGAAGAAGGAGTCACCGATGCCGGAAAGCGGGCCCATAAGGGAGGTCTTGACCGCGTTAATCGAATCGGGGTTGAAGTTCTCGGGATCCTTGGCGTACTCCTCCTCCATGGAGGCGGCGAGGCCCAGGATGAAAGCGCTCGTCTGCGGGGTGCAGTTGTAGAACGCCATGTGACGGTGGTAAGCCTCTTTCTTAGCAGCAAGCTGCTTGGGGTCGGACTCATCCGGATAGAGGCGATCGAGCGTGGGAACCATGCCGTAGAGGAAGCCCATGTTCATCTGACGCTCGTAGTTCCAAGAGGCCTGGATGGCCCAGGAGCGCCAGAAGAACTGGCTGACCTTCTTGTTCAGGGACACGTCCTTGGTTGCGGTTGCCATAGTGTGTTCCTCCTTAGTCTTCGTCGTCTTCGAGCGGATCGTAGTCGGAATCGACACCGGCGGCTGCATGGGAACCGTTGAACTTGAAGCCCATGAAGACGACAGCCAGGCACACACCGATCAGAGCGACCGCGATGACGGACAGGTTGAGGTAAGCGGCGAGCAGGAAACCGATGAACAGGAACGGAGTCATACCCTTCTTGATCATCATGGTGAGCAGCAGGGCCAAGCCGTAGGCGGTCATGATCTTGGTCGAAACGTTAAGACCAGTGGACAGCCACTCGGGAACCATGTTGACGATGGCCTGAACCAGGTCGGTGCCAACAAAGACGGCGAGGAAGATCGGCAGGAAGTACATGACGGCGTACAGACCGGAGCCGGCGCAGATGTGCATACGGTAGGCGGTCTTGAACTTTCCGTTATCGATCGCGTTATCTGCCACATGGGTGAGGGCGGCGATGATGGAACGGAACACGATGCCGAGGAGCTGACCCAGGACGGCGACCGGGATGGCGATCGTCATGGCGGTCTCGGCGGAAGCATCGGTCAGGCACGCAAAGGCAGCGGCCACGATGCCGCCCAGGACCATATCGGGCGGAACGGCAGCGCCGACCTGCACCAGGCCCATGGACACGAGCTCGACGGCGGCACCGACGGCAAGGCCGGTGGGCACATCGCCCAGCAGCAGACCGACGAGCGTAGCGCCAACGAGGGGCTGCTCGAAGTTAAGACGACCGAGCAGGCGGGAGTCCCACATGCAGAACACGCCGACGAGGCCGACGAGCACCGCACTGATGAACGTATTCATACCCTTCTCCTTTCAGTCAGGCAAAAGCCTGGTTGATTACAGCTTGGCGTCGATGTCGACGCTCTGATAAGTAGGGGTCTGCTGGACATAGAGCTTGATGCCCATGTCGAGCAGCTGGTTGACGTCGGCCTTCTGGGTGGCGTCGAGGAAGACGGAGCTGTCCTTGCCGCCAATCTGATCGGCACCGTCGTGGTTGGCGGTGGCGCCCAGGTTGATGGCGTCGAGCTTGTAGCCCTGGCAGAACTGCAGCATCTCGGCAGTGTTGCCAAAGACAAACATGACGCGCTCGCCGAGGGTGTTGAGCTTGTCCATCTTGGCGAGGGCACGTTCGACGGTGAAGACGTTCAGGCGCACGCCCTGGGGCTTGGCCAGCTTAAGAGCGCCCTTCTTGATGTCATCGTTGGCGGCAGCGTTGTCGACGACGATGATGCGCTCGGCCTGAACCTTGGTGGTCCAGGTAAAGACGACCTGGCCGTGCAGCAGACGGTAGTCAAGACGTGCGAGGACGATCTTGGCGGGACCGGAGCTGTGACGGGACGCCTTGGCCTTCTTGGCGGGAGCCGCGGCAGCCTCGACCGGTGCATTGGGGTTGGTCAGACCGGTGCGGGCCTCGTTGATGAGGGCCGCGAGCTCGGCACCCTTGATGGGGGCGGGGCTCATAGCGAGCGTCAGTGCCAGCGGGATGTTGAAACCGCTGACAACCGTGAACTTCGTGCCGTTCTTGGAAAGCTCGACCATGTTGTTGTTGACCGAGCTGCCGAGCATATCGGTCAGCACATAGACGGTGTCGTCCGCGTTGAACGTGGCGATCATGGCGTCCACCTTATCGGTGATGGGCTCCTTGTCGTCACGAGCAAGCGACACGACGTGGACGTTCGACACGTCGCCGAGAACCATCTCGAGCGTGTCTTTGGCGCCTGCGGCCAGGCCGCCATGAGATGCGAGAATGATCTGATTCATCTTGCCTCCTCCTTTTCGTTATGGTCATTATAACGTCTTATACGTTGCTTATATTGCTAATTAGTATAAAGACCGTTCGCGGGTGAAAATCGACCGTTGACGGGTTTAACGTACTCGAAACGTTTGGCTAGGTAGGCCGGCGCTAGCTGGATAACCCCAGGTCAGACCCTGCGCGCAATCCCCTATCGCACGAAGTACCAGGGGCTTTCCTGTACGGTGGGTTCCAGCGCAATGCCGGTGCGTTCCTTAAACAGATCCATGTCCTGAGATTTTTCGGTCCACCACGCGTTGGGCTTAAAGGTCATGCTCTCAATGACATGACCGACAAACACACTGTTGCGCAGCTTGGAGAAGTCGGTGTTCATAATCAGGATGGACGCGAGCACCAGCACGATGCCCAGGACTTTAATCGCGCCGGCGGGCTCGGCGTAGACACCAATGCCCACCAGTACGGTGACGACCGTCTCGAATGACATTACGACGGGAACTTTCGACGTCTCGAGCCCCATGGACAGACCCTGCATATATAAGACATAGGCCACGGCTGTAGGGATGAGTCCAAAACCAAAGAACAACAGCAGCAGCTGTGGCGACATTGCCGCGGCGACATCTGGCCACGGAGCCGCGATAGCCGCCATAACCGCACCGCCAAAAACAAGGCCCCAAAACGTGACAGCCAGCGGGTGGACCGTCTTGGTTGCTATCCGGCTAAACACCGCGAGCGACGCGCCACAAAAGCCCGCGATCACGCCCGACGTGACGCCCCAAACCGAAAAATGGAAACCGGAAAGGTCGCCATTGGTCACTGCAAGTACACAGCCACCGATATTAAAAGCGATGGCAACGAGCTTGTTGGGAGTCACATCCTCGCGATAAAGCACGCGGCCGAGCATGACGCCAAACACCGGCGAGGTGTAGAGCAGCACCGAGGCCGTGGACATGCCCACCTCGCTCATGCACTCGTAATAAAGCGTGTTAGCGGTGGCGAGGCCGATAATGCCAAGAAGCGCACAGGGAACTAGCTCTTTAGGACTTGCCTTGAACAGTGCCAGGGGACCCGATGCTTTTCCCTCACGAGCACCTCCCTGGCAACCCATGAACGCCAAGACCGGAGCCATTAAGACGGCACCCGACAACAGGCGAAAGGCCGCCATGCTCTGAGACGAAACACCCAGGGCCGAGATGCCTTTTACAAAGATTCCGATGCTGCCCCACATAAGCGCGGCGATCAGCACCAGCACATAGCCCAGATTGCTTTTCTTCAACGCAGCCTCCTCGGTATCGTTTCCAATATGTTTCGTACTACGTTATAGTCGTTATATACATTTTTCAAGACACAAATCGGTGAGCGGAAAAGTGATCCGTTTTCCTCCGTCCCCAGCGGATTACTTGGCGGTTGCGGTGAAATAGTTCCTAAATAGAGGCTTCAAACCCCCAAACAGGAACTATTCCACCGCAACTTATGAGGACATCGAGCTGTTAGGCCGCTCTATCCCCTAGTAGTCGAGCTTCCACATGTAGCGGCGCGTCATGTAGTCCTTGTGGGTGACGGCAGAGAGCGCGCGCATGTACACGTTGTTGAGAATCGGGGCAAAGATCAGGTGGTTGAAGTATTCGCTCACGCTGTCCTTGATGTCATTGAGGCCGAGCTCCTTGGCGTCGAGCTGATAGACGCGCTCGCCACCGTACTGGTTGACGAAGCGGATGCCGCGCTCGTCGTTGCAGCGGCTGCGGCCGACGCTGATGAGCTGGAACAGCGAGGTACGCTTGTCCAGGATCTCGAAGGGGCCGTGGAAGAAGTCGCAGGTGTTGATGGTGCAGGAGTCGATCTGCAACATCTCCTGCACGTTGCAGATGCTAAAGACGTAGGCGGCACCAAAGAGCGGACCCTGAGCCATCACGTTGATGCAGGGCTTGTCGGCGTTCTGCTCGGCCCACTTGGCAGCAAGCGGACGGGTGTACTCGACGGCCTTGCGATAGATGGGGTCGACCAAGTCGAAGGCGGCCATAGCGGTCTCGTACTCGGCATAGCCCTCGGTCTGCTGCGTAAGCTCCATGGCGATCATGGTCACGACGGCGGAGTTGGTGCGGCCCATGCAGGACTCGTCGACGGCCAGGCTGTCATACTGGATCTTGTAGTCGCAGACCTCGGTGAGGCCGGACTCGTCGACATAGATTGCGATGGTGCTGGCGCCGTGGTCCTTGGCGACCTGGGCGGCGACGATGGTCTCCTTGGTGCCGCGCATGGACACGACGACGGCCAGGGTGTTCTCGTTGACGTAGGCCGGGGTGGCGTGCACGAACTCGTTGCTGGTGTAGCTGGAGCTCACGACCTGCGTGGCCTCGTGCTCCATAAAGTACTGGGCAGGATAGTTGCCGCCGTTGGATCCGCCGGCGCCAATCCACACGACGCGCTTGATGCCGCCCTTGTCTGCCTTGTCAGCCAAAACCTGGGAAACGACATCCTTAACCTGTTCCTGAGTGGTCATCGTGCATCAGCCTTTCTTCTCGTTTGATGCTCATCACAGGCATACAAGTTACATACATGTTTTGGTTATGTCGACTAGTTGTATGCTATATTTATCTTAGAATTTTTGCTGATGCGGTTTTTGATAATTGGCTACCAGCTGTTTTGTTGTCGTATTGAATACATGCTTGCTTAGATAAGCATACAAGTTAGATATAGGCTGATCGTATGAACGCTTCATCTAAAAAGAAACTGAGCCAATACGAGCGCTTGGCGGGTACGCTTCGCGACCGCATCGCCGCCGGCATCTACGCACGCGGAGACAAGCTGCCGTCCGAGATGGAGCTCATGGACGAATCGGGGCTGTCGCGCAGCACCGTACGCCATGCCCTTAAGGTGCTCGTTGATGAGGGTCTGGTTCGAACCGAGCGCGGGCGCGGCGCCTTTGTGGCCGACACGCCGGCGCTCCACGAGAACAACCTGGTGTTTTCGAGCTATACGGCGCAGGTCCAGGGTCAGGGCATGAAGCCCACCACGCGCACGGTGGACTCGGGCTTTACCAAGGCGGGCGGCAGTATAGCTAAGTTCTTTGATGCGGCCGTGGGCAGCAAGCTCGTCAAACTTGTCCGTCTGCGCTATCTGGACGATGCGCCGCTGTGCCTGGAGACTACCTATCTACCACCGAGCTTTGAAGCACTCATCGATCGCGATATCAATGGTTCGCTCTACGCGACGCTGCGCCAGGAATTCCATCGCGCGCCGGCACAGGGGCACAAGACCTTTGAGGTGTGCTATGCCTCGCAAAACGAGGCGTTTTTGCTCAACGTTGAGCGCGGGCAGGCGCTGATCCTAATCACCGACTACGTCTACGACACCGACGGCCGCCCGCTCCATGTCTCCAAGCGCATCCAGCGCACCGACCGTGCCAAATACACCGAGCCCATCGGCTAACCTGCCAAAATTAACCTGTCCCTAAATGGTAGGTTTGGGGAGGTCGGGGAACCAGATTGGTTTGGGTTGGTTGGGAACGCGCTCGGCTAGGACCAACTCCATCCAACACATGTCGTACCAGCGACCGAACTTTTGGGCACAGCGATCGAAGGCACCCACCAGGCGATATCCCATATGGGCATGGAAATCCTGGCTGTTGTGCGTCAGGTACTCGTCGTCCTTGTCGTGCGGCACGGCGATGAGGGCGCACATGTTGGTGATGCCCATCGCGACCAGGCATTGCTTGAGCGCGTCGTGCAGCTTGCGACCCAGCCCGCCGTGGCGCACGTCGCGCGCCAGGTAGATCGACGTCTCGACCGACCAGTCGTATGCCTCGCGGCTGTTGAGCGAACTCACATAGGCATAGCCTACCGGACGCCCGTCCAGCTCCATCACCAGATACGGATAGCGCTTGAGTGTACGCTCGATGCGCCCGGCGAACTCCTCAACGCTCGGCACCTCGTATTCGCAGGTAATCGCCGTCTGGCGCACATACGGCTCATAGATGGCAAGCAACGCCGACGCGTCATCGGGCGTCGCCAGGCGAATCGTCGGCTCGGACATCTCGGTCATACAACCCTTCTCCCCCAAAAAGCAAAGACCGCCCTGCGCCAAACCCAGCGCAGGGCGGCCCCTCGTCATTACATCAGGCTACAGGACAGCCGCCAGCGCGTCGATGTCCTCCTGCGTCGTGGCCCAGCTAGTGCAAAAGCGCACCACGGTGTGGGTCTCGTCGTACTTTTCCCAGTACTCGATCGAGGCATGCTCGCGAATGCGGGCCATGTCCTCGTTGGGCAGAATCACAAACTGCTGGTTTGTGGGCGTCTCCAAGAAGAACTGGTAACCGCGCTCGTGCAGCACGCGACGAAGCGCCTGCGCGGTTTCGATCGCCTGGCGACCAATCTCAAAATACAGGCCGTCGGTAAAGAGCGCCTCAAACTGCACGCCCGTCAGGCGGCCCTTGGCCAGCAACGCACCGTGCTGCTTAATACGCGGAATGGGATGCGCCGGAGCGTGCATGCCGCAGAACACCACAGCCTCGCCGCAGAGCGCGCCGCACTTGGTGCCGCCGATGTAGAACACATCACACAGCTGTGCCAGCTCGGGCAGGGTAATATCGCACTCATCGGACGCCAGCGCATAGGCCAGGCGGGCACCGTCCACAAACAGCGGAATCTGGCGCTTCTGGCACACCGCATGGATCGCCGCGAGCTCGGCCTTGGAGTACAGCGTGCCGTACTCGGTCGATAGGCTCACGTACACGGCGCCTGGGAACACCGTATGCTCGTAGCTCTCGTTTTCGTAGAACACCTGGATATAGTTCTCGAGGTCCTCGGCGTGCATCTTGCCCTCGTAGCCGGGGATGGTGAGCACCTTGTGGCCGCCAAACTCGATGGCGCCCGCCTCGTGGCAGGCGACGTGGCCGGTCTCGGCAGCAACGACGCCCTCGTACGGCGCGAGCAACATGTCGATCACCGTCGCGTTGGCCTGCGTGCCGCCCACCAGAAAAAACACGTCGGCATCGGGGGCCTGGCAGGCCTCGCGAATAAGCTGCTTGGCACGCTCGGTATGTGCATCGGTACCGTAGCCGGGCTGCGGCTCCATGTTGGTATCGACGAGCGCCTGCAGTACCGCCGGGTATGCGCCGTGGGAATAATCGTTGTTGAACGCGAGCATGGCAATCCTCTCTTACCGGGTATCGGCCAGATGATTCAAACGGAGCTATTGTACGCCGTTGGGATAGGCAATGCGCGCGGCAAGGCACTCAAGCGCCAGCACCAGAGCAAAGCCGCAGCTCACGTCACTCAAAAAGTGCGCTCCGATCACGATGCGGCCAAGCGCGACGAGCGCCGCGACCACAGCCGCCGCCCAAAAAATCACGCGGCGACGCGACGGTTTTTCCTTAAAGGCCGCCGCGGGAAGCCCGGCGAGCATAAGGCCGATCGCCGCGTGCGCCGTGTGTCCGCTCGCAAACGACTTGAAGCCGTCCTTGATCACGCCGGCGGCGATATAAGTCCACTTGTCGGGGTTACCGATCACCCACCACGGCTGAAAATCGAGTCCCGGCGTGACCTCGATCACGCGCATGCGCGGACGCGACCACAGCGGCTTGACGATCACGTTGAGGATGATGGCCTGAGCGATCCACACGGCAAGCACCATCAACGCCCAGCGCGTGAGCTCGTCGGGCTCGGTCGTGCGCGTGAGGCGATAGACGATAAGGTTGGCAGCGATGACCAGCACAAACGTCAGCACCAACTGAGCCGCAATGAGTTTACCGCCAACCCTCAGGGACGAAACGATCTCGTAGCCGGTCAGGCCAACGTTGACGAGGATGCCGAGCGCGGCAAGCCATTTGCTGCCCCTGGAGTCGGGACGCACCGCGCGCACGAGCATAACGCCCGCGATGCTCGCCGTCAGCTCAAACGGCAACTCGCCAGCGGCCTCGATAAAGCGGCCGTACATGCTGCCGATGTTGAACAGCGCGCTCGAGATCTGATAATCGAAGAAACTGCCCACGCCCAGACAAAGACACAGGACAACCGCGATAGCGGCGGCGTCTTTCTTGTAGATGTACCCGAACATGCTTTCCTTTCGATGGGGCTGGAATCAACCTGCGAGGTGGCGGGGCAAAGAACAACTGGTAGCTCTGCCCCGCCACGCCCCCTACTTGTTAGTCATCGTCGCTCGCGCCTAATTGCTGCAGCAGCATGAGTGCCGCGGCCACGGGGCCGGTGCCGTCGTTGGCGTCGAGGCCGCGACCCAGGCCGCTGCCCGCACCGGCGCCCGCCTTGTAGGGCACCGACAGCTTGCGGCTCTTAGGGAAGTTCACCGCGCCGTACCGGTTCTTAAGCTCAAAGGCCACCTTCTTGGGCACGTCGACACCCAAAAACGTGATGCGTCCGCCGCTGAGCGTGACGCTCTCGAGCCCCAGGCGCTCGCCGCGAATACGGATGCGCGCGCGATTGAACAGGTTGAGTCCCGCCAACGGCAGCTCGCCATGCGCGGCCTCGGTCTCTTCCTGCACCTCGTCAATACTCTCCAGGTCCTCTGCAGCCGCGAGCTTGCGGTACACGAGCACGCGCTGGTCCACCGCCGGCAGGTACTCCTCGGACAAGAAGTAATCGGCCGGCAGGTTAATACCCACGCTCGCCGCCTCCACGCCGGCATCGTCGTCGCCGCGCGCCTCGGCCACCGCCTGGCCCAGCATCTGCGTAAACAGGTCAAAGCCCACGCTCGACAGGTTGCCGTGCTGCTCGGCGCCCATAAGCGAGCCGGCACCACGGATCTCCAGGTCGCGCATGGCGATGCGCATGCCGCTGCCCAGGTCCTGGAACTCGGAAAGTGCGGTCAGGCGCGCCGTCGCCTCCTCGGTGAGCGGCAGCTCGCCCGGGAACATAAAGTACGCGTAGGCCTGCGTGGCAGAACGGCCCACACGGCCCTTGAGCTGGTAAAGCTGTGCTAGACCCAGGCGCTGCGAGTCCTCGATGATGAGCGTGTTGGCGGTCGCGTTGTCGATGCCGCTCTCCACGATGGTCGTGGCGATGAGTACATCGATCTTTTTGGTCGCGAACTCGATCATCACGTCCTCGACCTCGCGCGGGCTCATCTTGCCGTGCGCCACACCCACGCGCGCCTCGGGCGCGGCCTCGTGCACGCGCGCCACGGCGTCGTCGATGGTCTTGACGCGGTTGGACACGTAGTACACCTGACCGCCGCGACCCACCTCCAGGCGAATCGCCGCGCTCACCACGTCGGGGTCGTACTCCCCCACGTGCACGATCACGGGACGGCGCCCGGTCGGCGGCGTGGTGATCAGGCTCATGTCGCGCACGCCGCTCGTGGCCATCTGCATGGTTCGCGGAATAGGCGTTGCCGAGAGCGTGAGCACGTCGATTTGCTCACGCAGGTTTTTGAGCTGCTCCTTGTGCTGCACACCAAAGCGCTGCTCTTCGTCGATGATCACCATGCCCAGGTTCTTGGGGTTCACATCGGCCGAAAGCAGACGATGCGTGCCGATGAGCACATCGATCGTGCCGTCGGCAAACGCCTTAAGCGCGCGCTTTTGCTGCGCCGGGGTGCGGAAGCGGCTGAGCACTTCGACCTCGAGGCCAAACGGGGCAAAGCGCTCAAAGAACGTCTCATAGTGCTGCTGGGCCAGAATGGTCGTGGGGCAGAGCACCATGACCTGGCGGCCGGAGTCCACGCACTTAAACGCCGCGCGCAGGGCAACCTCGGTCTTGCCAAAGCCCACGTCGCCGCACAGCAGGCGGTCCATGGGCTTGGGCGCTTCCATGTCGGCCTTGATGTCGGCAATAGCCTCCAGCTGGTCGCGCGTCTCGTCGTAGGGAAAGCTCTCCTCCATCTCGATCTGCTCGGGCGTGTCGGGCGGGCAGGCGATACCGGTAATCGACGAGCGGCGTGTATACAGGTCGACCAGGTCAAACGCCAGCTTTTTGGCATTCTTGCGCGCCTTGTTGGTAGCCCGCGTCCAGTCGGCGGTGTTGAGCCTGGTCAGGCGCGGCTTGTCGCCGTCGGGGCCAACATAGCGCGTGATGCGGTCGACCTGCTCGAGCGGCACGTAGAGCTTGTCGCCGTCGGCATATTCCAGCAAAAAGTAGTCGCGCTCCTTGCCGCCCACTTCCTGGCGCGCGATCTCGCTAAAGAGCGCGATGCCGTGAGTGGCGTGCACCACGTAGTCGCCCGGCTTAAACGGAAACGTGATCTGCGTAATGTCCACCTTGCGGCGGCTGCGCGCGCGGTTGGCATCCATACGGGCGTTGAGGTCGGCGATCGAGAACACGGCCAGGTTGGCATCGGGCACCACCACGCCCTGCGGCAGGGCGGCATCGACAAAGGTCACGCGTCCGCGCGAGATAGTGGGCACGGCAGCACCGGCGGCAGCCTGGGCCGCACCCGCCTCGAGCGAGCGGGCGTTGAGCGCGTCAGCCTTACGCTCGCGAATTGCAGCATGAGCATCCTGACGGGCAGCACGATCGGCAGAATCTGCCGCCGCCACGCGCACGCGCTCGCCAATGACGCCGGCGTTTTCGGGCGCGGCCGTCAGCGATTCCTCAAAGGTAATGCCCTCGTCGCCAAAGGTGAGCTCCATCGACTCGCGCGCGCCGCGGTCGGGAATGGCAAACACGCAGGCATAGCGCTTGCCCACGACTTCCTGAACGCGCGTCATAAAACGGTTGTCCGAGCCTGCGATAGCAGGCTGCTCAATCTTGAGCTCGGCCGTCACCGCACCGCCGGCACGGATGAGGCTTACGTAGTTCAAGCGCTGCTGGGCACCAAAATCGAGCTGTTGAGCGCGCACGTACAGACCATCCAGGCGGTCAATCCCTGCCTCGCCGGCACGCGCCTCGATATCCTCGTAGGCGCGCAGGCAGTCGTCGAACAGCGAGCGCGGCTCGGACAGAACCACGAGCGCCTTGCCGCTCACGTGCGCCAACGGGCTTACGGTCTGGCCGTACATCACCGGCAAAAAGCGGTCGAGCTCGGGCGTGACGATGCGCGCATCCACCATCTCGAGCAGCGCCGCCAGTTTGCTGTCATCCTGGCTGGCGCGATAGAGCGCCACATGCATGTTGTGGACGGCCTCGTCGGTGAGTGCCAGTTCGCGGCAGGGAAAGATTTCGATGCTGTCCTCGTTGCCGATGGTCTGCCCCGTGGAGCTCACCATGCGGCGGATGCGGTCAATCTCGTCGCCGAAGAACTCGATGCGCACGGGTGCCTTTTCCTGTGCGGGGAACACCTCGACGGTGTCGCCGTGAACGCGAAACAAGCCGGGCGCATCGGCGGCGCCGGCATTGGTGTAGCCCATGCCCACCAAGCGCTGCGGCACCTCGTCAAAGGGAATCTCCTCGCCCACCGCGAAGGTCGTGGACTCCCAGTAGCGGCTCTCGACTGGCGGCACGCAACGCAGCAACGCGCGGGCCGAGGCGACCATGATGCAGTTGTCACCGCGAACGATGCGTCCCAGGGCCTCGCAGCGCTGGGCAACCACAGCATCGTCGGGCGCCTGCTCGCGCCACGGATAGTCCTTGCGCTCGGGAAAACGGCACACGTGTGCCAGACCCACGTAGGCGGCAAGGCTGCGCGCGGCGCGATCGGCCGCATCCTCGCCGCTCACAATGTAGACCGTCGGGCGCGGACGGCGCGCAAACTGGGCGGCCGCCATAAGCGTGCGACCCGACTGCGACACGGCCAGCGTCACGTCCTCGCCGGCATCGAGTCCGGCCTCGACGGTCTGCAGCGCCTCGGCAGTGTAGAGCTGCGCGGCTATACGGTGAATGAGCATGCTGTTCCTCCGGCATCGCAACGCCAAAAGCCCGCCGGGGCAAGCTCGGCGGGTCGTACGTCAAATACATTGCCTGTCATGGTAGCGCATGAAGAGGACTCCAGCTCAAGCGTACGCCCAGCCCCGCAACAAAAACGCCAGATAGAACTGGACTCGCCGGCTTCGCCAAAATCTCCCCATCACGTCGAACGCCGCAACCACGGAAGGCTCCCCAAGAAACGGCTATTCCTCAAAAAAGCTCGCAACGTTCAAACGGCTCGTCCACTCTCCTATGGTGTTGGCAAAGCCGACGCGTGTGTACACGCCCGCAAAACGGCCGCGATACAGGTACAGGCCTTCCATATTAGAAGCGGGCGCAAAACCGAGATCATCCACAAGTCCTTTGGGTGCCTCTCCTCGATGCGGCCCATCGACAAGCGTTCCGCGCAAGCAGGGAGTCTGATACTGCTGAGCATACTCCTGCACAATCGCCCCAGCGGCCGCAGCACGAGCAAGCACCTGGGACCATTCCTGTTCCGTGGCATCCAAACCAGCGACAACGCCAACCGCATTGTAGCCGCCGCACGGCTTGACGATCCATCGGTCCTTTTCGGCAAATCTCGACAACTGGGTGCTTTCGTCCATAATCTCGGTATAGGGCACATGCTCCCGTACAAACGATTGCTCCTCCGGGCTCAACAAGGACTGACCGGCCCGAGACCACAAAAACGCAAATACGGTCTTAGTCGCACACGGCCACGTTCTAAAACCACCGACGATGCATGCAAGCCCTTCTTGGGCAGCCTCGATTAAGGCCGAGCGTCCGTCGCACGGCTTATCCCACAGTTCGCCGGTCACCGCGCGCCGCCAGACGCAATCAATAGGACCAGCGGCATCGCACAGGCACCTAGCACCGCTCTCGCCTTCGCCAATCCGCAGGTCGCGCACATCCGCAAAGCGTGCGGCTACACCCCGCTGCCTCATAAGGTCGACAAAATGAGCCGCATCTTCCGAGTCGATGCTTTCCGAATAGTCGACGATTGCCACCGAAGCGGGACATTTCTTTGATTGCGGTGCATAGAGCCCCTCGTCAACGCGGGCCCCGTCGTCCGATCGTGCACTATCCTCGGTGCGGCGAGGATGGGCCAGCTTCCACTCTGCATAGGTCTCAAACAATGCATCTATCCAGCTACCGCACAAATCGTACTGCCGAAAGCCGGGGTGGTCGGATGCAAACTCCTCAAAGGAAGGCGTCATTCGCACTGCCTGGCAGACCTCATCGGTTACTACCATTCCAGCACTGCCGTCGGTATTGAGCTCGCAAAACGTATACGAACCGGTGTCCTCGTCAAGAAAGATATCAACGCGCGCAAGGGGGATCTGGCAATCATAGCCGGCATCCATAGCGCACAGGTCAGCAAAAGCCGGATCTATGCGAAACCACGCGCGCACGGAGGCATCAGTACAAAACGCCCGCGTCACCTTGTCCATAATGCCGTACATGCGCTCGGCCGCCTCCTTAAGAAGCGCCGTCATATCCTTATCGAATATCTTTGGCGTTAAAGCCCAGGGCGCAGGATCTCCGTGGTAGAGCGCATGGGTTTGAGACAAGTATTCGTCGCCTTTGCGACGACCAGGTAGGTCACCTTCGCGCGTGCGTACGATGCGTTCAAAATAATCTTCGAGCTCTCGCGTCTTCAATGTTGCCACATTACCCTCCATTGCTTGATTTTTTGCTCATGCTACGCCAGCACGCACGACTTCGGCGCGCTTGAATAGGCTTCTAAATTAGCAACACATTTTTGCATGAGGCGGCAGGAGGCGACAAATACTCCAGCTCAAGCGCATGCCCAGCCCCGCAACAAAAACGCCAGACGGGCAAGCCGTCTGGCGCTATCAGAGTGAGCTATACGCCGAGTCTAGTCGTAGACGCCCATTTTAAGCAGTGTGAAGGTCGGGGCGCCGTCACCCTGCGCGACGCGGACCGTGCAAGTCTCGGTACGGCCCCTGGATGCGTCCGCTTGAATTGCAGCGATGAACTGGTCCTTTGGCAGGCCGTAGGTGCTCTCGGGGATGTCGGAAGGAAGTAACATACCGCCAGCACTGTAGACCTCATAGCTGAGCTCGTAAATGTTGTCGCCAAGGTCGGTCGCGCCCGTAACGATGGCACACGATGGGTTGTAATTTCCCTGGCCGTATTCCTGTTTCAGATACAGGTACCCGTCATGCGCTTCGGCCGAATCAGGAATCGCCTGCCCCTCCGGCGTTCTGTCATAAGTCATATCGGCATCGGAAAGCGTCAGGCCCGTCAAGCGGTTGAGTTCCCTATTGACCGCATCAGTCGCCACGCGCTGGCGATTGCCGTTGTCATAGTCGCCTTTCTCGATTCGATACGGCGCATTGTCAATAAAATGGCACCAGATAAACTTGACCAGCTTGTATTTCTCGTCATCAGAAAGGCCGTCAGTCGAATCGAAGCCGCCCGTCTGATACCAGTCCCGATCGAAGTGCTCCTCCGTAAAGTTCGACAGGAACAGATTCGCGGCGGCATAGGTTGCCTGGTCATTGAGGTCGACTTTTACGCTGCTGCCGGTCTGCTCAGGCTCATCCGCCTCATCCCCGTCGGCGGCAGGCTTCTCCTTGGCGCTTCCCTTGTCCTCGTGCTCGGCCGAACCCTCGTCGGACCCAAGTACCGTAATTTGCGATGAGTTGCCCTGCCCAAGCGGACCCAGCACGCCGGTCAGCGCCAGAGCGGCACCGCCGGCAACGAGCACGCCCACCACGCACATGCCGACAATCACCGCGCGCTTATGCGATTTCTTTTGTACGGCACCCTGCACGGGAGGCATCCCTGCCGCCGGCATCGACGCGGGCTCGGCGGGCGCAGCAGCCGGAGAGGCAGTGCCCATGCGCGCCCCGCAGTTCGTGCAAAAATCGGTTCCGTCGGGCATCTCGGATCCACACTTGGTGCAAAACATATTCGGGCATCCCCTCACAACAAACGGTATCTGCCGCCATCATATTGAGCCTTCGCAGCCCAAATGTGTTGCGCAACATTGGTCGCCGTCTTCGGGTGCCGACAAAACGTGCCGGGCCCTACCCCGTCACACGCACGCTGGGGCAAAGGTCTGCCAGCGGGCACTCGTCGCACTTGGGTTTGCGGGCGTCGCAGATTTCGCGGCCAAAGGTGATCCACTGGTGATTGACCGACTCCCAATACTCGTGCGGCAAGATCTTGAGCAGATCCTGCTCGGTCTTGAGCGGCTCTTTGGCGTGCGTCTTGGGACTCAGCATCAGGCGATGCGCGATACGGTTGACGTGCGTATCCACCGCGATGCCTTCCACGATGCCATACCCCACGTTGAGCACGATGTTCGCCGTCTTGCGCCCCACACCCGGCAGTTTGACGAGCTCCTTCATATCCGCCGGCACTACACCGCCGTAATCGGCAACGATCATCTGCGCCGCTTCCACGGCGTGTTTGGCCTTGCTCTTGTAGAAGCCGAGCGACTTGATCGTGTCCGCCACGTCGGCAACACTCGCCCCGGCCATGGCCTCGGGCGTGGGCCACTGGGCAAACAGCCGCGGCGTCACCTTGTTGACTTGCGCGTCGGTCGTTTGAGCCGAGAGCAGTACCGCGATGAGCAGCCTAAAGGGATTCTCGTGGTCCAAGAAGCACTCGACCGGGCCATAGCGACGGTTAAGGCGCTCGCACACCTCGATGGCGCGCTCGCGTTTGGCGGCATTGGTCTCGCGTGGCATAACGACTCCTCGGCTCGGCAGAAACATAACTTCACGAAAACGATTGTCCCACGTACGGGGGCCTTAAGCCTCCAAAAATGCGCCGGTCTGGCGGCTCCACAGGCTTGCGTATTCGCCGTCCGCCTCGACGAGCTGAGCATGCGTGCCATCTTCGACAATCTCGCCGTCGGCCAACACCACGATGCGATCGAGCGCTGCCACGGTGGACAGGCGATGCGCCACCACAATGGAGGTGCGCCCGCGCATCAGGTTCTCGAGCGCTTCCTGCACCAGCGCCTCGGACTCGCTGTCGAGGGCAGACGTCGCCTCGTCGAGCACCAGAATCGGCGCGTCAGTGAGAATGGCACGGGCGATGGCCACGCGCTGGCGCTGGCCGCCCGAAAGCTTAACGCCGCGCTCGCCCACCATGGTGTCAAAGCCACGGGGCAGGCGGTCGATAAACTCAGTCGCGTTGGCCAGGCGCGCAGTCTCGCGAATCTGCTCGTCGGTAGCGTCGGGGCGGCCGTAGGCGATATTTTCGCGGATAGAGCGGTGGAACAGCAGCGCCTCTTGCGGCACGTAGGCAACCTGACGGCGCAGGCTCTGCTGCGTGCAGCGCGAGACATCCTGACCATCCACGAGCACGCAGCCTCCCTGCACGTCGTCCAAGCGTAGCAACAGCTTGGTGAGTGTTGTCTTGCCCGAGCCCGATTTGCCCACCAGGCCCACGCGCTGGCCCGCCGCCACATGGAGCGTCAGGTCGTCGAACACGCTCTCGCCCGCCGCGGCATCACGGTATGCAAAGCTCAAGTGCTCAAAATCAATCGCGCCCTCGCTCACCTTGAGCTCGGGGGCGTTCTCGTCGTCTGCCACCAGACACGGCTCGTCCAGCACGCGCGTCATCTCGGCCGCATCGCCCAGCGCGCGGTTGATGCGCTGCATCATGGAGCTCACGTAGTTCAGACGCATGGTGAGGTTGTACGTATAGGTAAAGATCATGACGAGCGCGCCGGCAGAGATGCCAAACCACGCGTTGCCGCCCGCGACGAACACACTCACCACGGCCATGGTGATAACGATAAGGCCCGAGGTCGTAAAGTTGCGTTGCATCATGGCGTGCATCGATACCGTTTCGGCATCGCGCGCAGCGCGGTCGGCGGCATCGAACAGGTCGCGCTCAAAGTCCTCGCGCCCACAGGTCTTGACGGCCAGGATATTCGTGACCGCATCGGACAGCACGCCCGACAGCTTGTTCTGCGCGGCGGACGTCGCGGCCGAAAGCGGCATGATGCGCTTGTACATAAGCCAGACAAACGCGATGTAGACGACCATGATGCCCACCAGGATCACGGTAAACGTCGGCACCACCGGGGCGAGTGCTGCCACCGTGCAGACAACCGAGGTGATAGTGGGAATGAGCGAATACACCGTCACGTCCACCAGCCCCGTGTAGCCGCTCATAAAACGGCTCGTCTGGCTCACAAGCGATCCGCCAAAACGGCTGGTGTGGAATGTCATGGATTGATTGGAGAGCGTGTCGAAGCACAGGCGTGCCAGGTGATAGTTGCCCGCAATCTCGAGCTTGTAGACGGTGTAGTCCTGCAGCTTGGAGAGGATTTGGCCCACTAGGTTAACGAGCACGAGTGCCAGAATGTAGGGACCAAAGACCTCAAACACCTGGTCGCCCGCCACGGGGCCGGCCTGGACGCGGTCGACGATAAGGGCCATCACGTAGGTGTTGGCAAACGTAAGCAAAAAGATATAGCCCGCCGACGAGAACACCGAGAGAAAAACAATCAACGGCTGTGTGCGCGTGACGTCCCAAAAACGCTGCAGCGTGCGACGTACGGTGGAGCGTTTGAGCGGACTGGTGCTTCTCTGAGACATGGGCTTCCTTTCGCGTCTGATAGGGCGAAACGCCCTTGTAGCACATTGAAGCGCACTTCAGGCAAGCACAATGCGAGAAGCAGCGGGGCGCCCGCGTCTTTACGCCGGCGCCCCGCCGTCAGATGCAGCTAGTCCTCATCTTTTTGGTCTGCGAGCAGGCCTGCGGACTCCAAGCCCAAAATCGCGTCGGCCTCCCGCGCGTCTTCCAGCGCATCGATGTCCTTGAGCTTGCGCTCCATAACGTTGGTGCGCGTGGTGATAATGCCCTCGACCGTCTTGCCCGCGGTCTCGATCTGCTGCTGCGCGCGACGCAGCGCCGCCTGATAGCGCGGCAGCTCAGCCTTGACGGCGGAAAGCACGCGCAGCACGTCGTCGGTACGTTTTTGCAGCCTAAACGTCTGATAGCTCATCTGCAGGCTGTTGAGGATGGCAGCCATGGTGCTGGGGCCGGCAACGTTGACGTGATAGTCGCGGCCCAGGGTCTCGATAAGCCCGGGGCGGCTGACGACCTCAGCATACAGGCCCTCAAACGGCACAAACATAATGCCAAAGTTGGTGGTCGCGGGCACGCTCAGATACTTTTCGCAGATGTCCTTTGCCTCGCGCTTCACCATCGCATCGAGCATCTTGCGCGCAGCGGCAACAGCCTCAGCGTCACCCGACTCTTGTGCGTCAAGCAGATGCTCGTACGCGTCGCCCGGGAATTTGGAGTCGATTGGCAGCAGCACGGGATCGCCCTCGTCTACCGGCAGCTTGACGGCAAACTCAACACGCTCCGAGGCGCCAGGCTTGGTGGCAACGTTTTCCAGATACTGGTCGGGCGTAAGGATGTCCGCCAGGATCGCGCCCAACTGCACCTCGCCCAAAATGCCGCGCGCCTTAACATTGCCCAGCACGCGCTTAAGGTCGCCCACGCCGGTGGCGATAGATTGCATGTCACCCAGGCCCTTGTACACGGCCTCGAGCTGGTCGCTCACCTGCTTAAACGATGCAGACAGGCGATCGTTGAGCGTACGGGAGAGCTTCTCGTCCACCGTCGCGCGCATCTGATCGAGCTGCACGTTGTTGTCCTTGCGGATGGCGCCCAGTTGGGCATCGACCGTCTCGCGCACCTTGTCCAGGCGGTGCTCGATGCCCTCGCGGTTGGCGCCAAGCTGTTGGGCCGTCTCACGGCGCAGGTCATCCATACGGTCGCCAGCCTGCGAGAACTCACGCGCGATGGTCAGGTAGCGCTGCTGCTCCACGGCCGCATCGGTTGTCTGCTGCTGCGCGATGGCATTTGCCGTGCGGCGGGTTTCTGCCAGCGCGACGTTGAGGGCATCAAGCGTGCTGTTGGCCTGCTCGAGCGCCGCCAGCGTCTCCGCACCGCTATCGCCGCGCTCCCGCAGCTCGGCGCGAAGGCTCTTAAGCTGCAGGGCACAAGCCACGGCAACCCCCACCGCCACCAAGGCAATCACAACAAGCGCAATATCAATAGCAGACATAGATTCCGCCCAACAAACCCAATCGATTATCAATCAAAACTGCGATCAATCTTACCCCGCCACACGCACCGGGCGCCCGGCCCCTTCTTGGGTGCCCCTCTCCTCCGCATATTCCATAATGCGGCGCGCCGTTTTCCTGCTCACCTTTGAGTCATCGCCGGCCAAGTATGCGTATACGTTTCCTTTATTCAGGTGCAGAGCACGGCAGATGCCATAGCGCGTTACACCCGATTCCTCCAATGCTTCCAGTGTTCTCTTTCTCATCAGGGCGTTCACCCTTCTGTCGGCCGCTGGCTTTTCTTTCACCCCTCTATACGCGTGCCAAACGTTGGCGTAACGATTGGGGAGCTTATCCTCGGCGCATAGAGATGCCAGGCTACCCGCTTGGCCATACAGAGACAAAACACCTCGATAGCTCTCTTCCATCCACGAGCCCTCGGATAAACCCAGAACGTATTCGGCTTTTCCCTGCGCCAAAGCGAGCAAGAACAGAGGCTCCGCCACGCGCGGCGCAACCGTCGTCGCTTGCTTAACCAGTTTTCTAAAACTGAGCGACTGCTGTCCGGATAGCTCTCGGCAATAGCCTTTTAAGAATCCCTCAAAGGTCAGATTCAACCGAGCACCTCCTTTTTGTATTGCCTGTATGCACAGACCATCTCTTGATAACTCCGCTCCGAAGGCGACGACGCCAGATCCTCCAAGGATGTCGTTAAGTACCTTAACATGGCATTTTCTATTATTATTCATCATCAATAATACTATTCAGTCGCATGACAGGATTCCCAGGATGCGAGGATTCTACTCATGGCGATAATCCCTACACCCCAGAAGTCCTAACGTGACAAACGCTAACTCTCCCAGCCGGCGCGAATGGTTGCTACGACATCGCCTAGGCGCTGGCCGAGAGCCGCTAGATGTTGGAGCACCTCGTTGGGCGATGCGCCGTTGAGGATGCACGTGAGGGCATACGATGCCAGAAAGATGGCCACAAGCCCTAACGGGATGAGCACGATCATCGCCAATGTGCGCAAGCGCTGGCCCACACGGCGACGACGCGCACGACGCTTGTCGAACGCGAGCTCCTGCGCATATGAATCTTGCTGTACGGAATAGGCCTCTGGTGCCGATTCGCACCCGGGCACAGCTGCAGGTACAGCAGCGGGCACGACATTTTGCGCAAAGGGCTGGGCTGCCGCCCCTTGCATTTGCATCTCCATGAGTCGTTGCTGCTGACGCAGCATGCGCTCAGCTTGTTGCTGCGGAGTCTCAAGAAACAGATCCATGCTGGCCTCCAAAATCGGAGCATTCGACGCTTACGACCAGCATCCCGCACCGCCATGACCGCGACAACGCAATCGCCGGCAATAGCCACAAAGTTTCTTTTGCTCAAAAGCTGTCGAAAAGCTCAACAACTCCCCTACCAGCACTTTCTCTGAGCTTTTTTCGTCAGCAATCTTTTGGCCTTCCACCCTTACGCCAACTGACCAAAATCTAACCAAAAGCTTGACGGAAATTGTGAAGACAGGGACCCCATACAAAAACGTGCCGCCCCAAAAGGGGCGGCACGCTAACTTCTTATCAGTTTTTCAGTAGCAAGCACGCGACGACCCGAAGCCGGAGCACAGGGTAGGGAAACACCTTTACCTCGCGCGACCTGCGCAGCCGTGAGCGAGAGGGAAAGGTGTTTCCCCGCCCCGTGCTCCGCAGTCGGTGGAGGCAGCTTTAGATGCCCGCGAGACCTCGGGTGGCGGTGGCGCACATAAACGCCAAGGCTAGAATCACGAGCGAGCCCGCGATGTCTGCCAGCACGCCCATTGCACGGCGTTCAAACAACCAGCTCTCAAAGTGCGGGGCGACGTTGCGCCAAACACGCCACAGCAAGATGCCCATACCGATGACGCCCGGGATATTGAGCAGTAGGATCTCGGAGCACAAAAGACCGATCAGGTTACCGGCGGCAAAGCCCGCATCACCCTCGCAGTATTTGCGGTAGACCATATACAGCATGTACGCCACAAACGGCTGCAAGCACGCAGAAATAAACGAGACCACCATCGAGGGGTCCTGCGAAAAGACCTCGGTGAGTTTATCGACACTCGTGGCGTCCTTCGAAGCCAAGAATAAACCGATAACCACAAGGGGCACCACGCCCAAAATTACCTCGACCAGAGTAAACAACTTGGCAGTCAAATCCTCACTAGCCGAATTCAAATGAGGCACCCACTCAGGATGAGCATGCGCGCCGACTTTCTTGTCCTTCTCGGCACGATCGGCCTTTTTACCCTCGGCAACCCGACGACCAGGATCCTTGCGAGTTCCCGCCGCAGCAACCCGAGCCCGAGACTTCTTGCCCATAAAAAACACCCCATCAGGTAGTAGATAAACTAAAAGTCGCCACCCAGTGTACCCCCTAAACAACGGCGCCGCCCCAACCCGGAGCAAGCCCCGTCAACCAAATAACCGAACCATCAACCAAATGGCCGCAACCCAATCCCTATACAAAACGTGCCGCCCAAAAGGGGCGGCACACAAACTTCTAATCAGCTTTTCTGTAGCGAGCACGCGACGACCCAAAGCG
>WGSN01000002.1:0-155705 GCA_014871645.1 Collinsella sp. | reverse complement strand
CGCCCGCCTTTGCTGGTAGGCAATCAAGGGGCGACAGCAAGGAGTGCTGCCGCCCTGCACTATTATTCAGAGAGGGGGAATTTCCATGAACGACCAGAAAGCCTACCAAGAGTATATCCAGCGCAGATACAACGCCTTTTGCAAGGCTGTTATCCGCTATGCCTGGCAGCGTCCGTCCGTGCCGGAATTATGTAGAGCTCCACATAATTCTGTTGCATTTCCCTGCCTTTTATGATACTATTTTGATACTAAGAAAATTAACAGCCGAAAATAACAGGTAAAATATTAACAATTTTGCGAATATTTTGCTTGCGAAAACACACCAGATGTAACTTCATATACTTGAATTTGTCGAGTGGGAGTAGCCCGACAGGGTTCTGACCTGCATTTTTGAGTGCCGCACTGTGACGCTGAGTTTTGTTTCGTACGAGAGTCACGGCAAAGCCGCCAGCGACATTGGTGAGTAAATACGGTAACCGAGCCTCCGTTCCCAGGTTGGGACGGAGGCTTTTTCTTTGTCGTTTTACTCCCCTTCACCTGCGATTTCGCTATTTACTCCCCGTATTTCAAGATGGAAGCGTTTGATTGCGAGGCACGCCGGTGTGAGGGCCTGAGTCGTCAGGCCCTCACAGGGGGACCGCGATGGTGGCCACCGCGCCGCCCGAGGGGCTGTTGGCGAGCGAGACGGAGCCCCCGTGGGCGCTCGCGGCCTCGGAGGCGGCGTGGAGGCCGAGCCCGTAGTGGCGGCCTCCGTCGCGCGAGGAGCGGGAGGAATCGTCTGTGAAGAGGCGCTCACAGCCGCGTTCGAGGGCGGCGGGAGAGAAGCCCGGTCCGTCGTCGGCCACCTCGATGACGAGGTGGCCGCCCTCGACGTCGCAGGAGACCGCCACGCGCGAGCGCGCGTGCTCGGCGGCGTTGGCCACGAGGTTCGCGGCGGCTCGCGCCAGGGCGGTTCGGTCGAGCGGGGCCTCGGGCGCGCCCGCGACAGCAGGGCCCGTGGCCGCGTCGAGCGTCACGCCTCGCGCCCGGGTGATCTGGGCGGCCTCGGCGAGGACCTGCTCGCAGAGCTCGGCCGGCTGCATGGGGGCCCTCTCAGCCCCGCCGGACCCGCGCGAGGCCTCGATGAGCAGGCGCACGTAGCCGTCGAGCCTTTCGACACTGCCGGCTATGTCGCGCGCAGCGGCCGCGAGGTCGGCGTCTTTCTCGTCTTCCAGCTCCTCCGCCACGAAGTCGGCGTTGGCGCGCAGCACGGTGAGCGGCGTCTTGAGGTCGTGGGCGAGCGACGCCACCTGCTCGCGCTGCCCCCGCTCCGCGGCCCAGCGGGCCTCGAGCGACTCGGCGAGGGAGGTCCGCATGGCGTCCATCGCGGCGAGGACGTCGTTCACCTCGCGCACGTTGGTGCTGCCGACCGCGAAGTCGAGATCCCCCGCGCCGACGCGCCCCGCCGCCTCCGCGAGCGGCGCCATCTTGCGCGAGATCACGCGGCTCGCGCGGCGCGCCACGAGCGCGAGCGCGAGCGCGCTGCCCGCAGCGGCGCCGACGAGCATGAGGCTCTGCGGGTTGGGAAGCAGGCCGGCGAGGTCGCGCGAGACCCACTGCGGCAGGTACTCGCTGACGAGTGCGCAGGCCCCGCCGCCCTTGAGCGGGAACGCGGCGTAGGTGAGGCCCGAGCCCCCGCCCTCAATCTCCACTGTGCCCGGATCCGCGGCGAGTGCCGCACGGGCCATTTCCGTCGCGTCCTCGAGCCGCGTGCCCTCGAGGTCTGTCATCAGCACGTATCCGTCCTCGTTCAGGATGAGGTAGCGGTACGCCGTCGGCACGTCCTGCTGCCCGCAGACGCCGTCGCGTGCCAGGCCCTCCGCGACCTCGCGCGTATTGGCCGGCCCCCAGCTTGCCTCGTAGACGAAGCCCGCGTTGATCGCCGCGGAGAGCGCCATGAACGAGGCGAGCCACGCCGTGGCGACCGCCGCGAACGCGTAGGCGAAGTAGCGCGCGATGACGAAGGAGAGCGGCATGCCCCCGCGACCTCGCGCCCCGGTCCTCAGAGCTGCCACTTGTACCCCATCCCCCAGACGGTCGCGATCGGGTCGGCGCCGGCCTCGGAGAGTTTCCTCCGGGCGCGGCTGACCTGCATGGATATGGCCGCGTCGTCGGCGTCGCTCTCCCAGCCGAGCACCGCCTCGCGGATCTGCGCGCGGCTCATGACCTGCCCGGGGTGGCGGGCGAGGTACTCGCAGATGGCGTACTCGGTGGGCGTGAGCGGCACGGCCTCGCCGCCCACGGCGAGGCCGCGCGCCCCGAGGTCGATCCGCACCTCCCCAAAGGAGAGGGCGTGCGAGCGCGGCCGGCGCTCACGGCGTAGATGGGCCGCGACCTTGGCGCGCAGCTCCGCGGCCCCGAAGGGCTTGCGGACGTAGTCGTCGGCGCCCAGGCCGTAGCCGGCCACGGCGTCCTCCTCGGCCACGCGCGCGGTCAGGAAGACGATAGGCCCGTCGAAGTCCGGGCGGATCTGCCGCACGAGCTCGAAGCCGTCAAGCCCCGGCATCATGACGTCGCAGAGCACGAGGTCGAAGCGCGAGAGGTCCATCCCCGGGACCGCCGTCGGGTCCGCTGCCTTGGCGACCTCATGACCGTCGCGGCCGAGGACGCGCGCGATCGCGTCGAGGATCGCCCGCTCGTCATCCACTGCCAGTATCCTCGCCATGTTCGACCTCCTGAAACTTCCGTTGCATTGTACTTGCGCCGCACTCAGCGGTCCAGAGCCCCGCGCGCAGCCGCGGGCGCCCACATGGCGATCTCAGGGTTGGGCAGCACGCGGTCGGCGATCGAGCGCAGCGCCGACCCCCAGCCGGCGTCGAGCAGGGCATTCCCGCCCAGGATGAACGCTGCGGAGAGGAGGACGAGCACGGTGGCGAGCGGCTTCCTACGCATCTGCCCTCCCGTCCTCGAAGCGGCAGAACCAGGCGATAAGGACGGCGGCGGTTGCCAGGGTGAGCACGAGGCCAGCGATCGCAGTCGTGAGGAGAGGGGCCGCCGCGCGTGCGGCGTCGATGAAGGCCTCCACCCCGAGCGACCCCAGGCGCGCGGGCCAGGCGAGCGGCACCCAGCTCAGGGGCGTCGCCAGGGCACCGGTGAGCTCGCCGGTCATGAGGCCGTGCGCAAGTCCGCCCACTGAGAAGAACGCGAGGAGCATCCCCGCCGCGCCGGCGCCGATGGCGGCGTTGCGGCCGAGGCGCAGGGCCACGCCGAGCCCCAGCGCATAGAGGGGCAGGCTGCCCAGTACGATGCCCGCCCAGGCGGCCGCAAGCGGAGCGGGCCCGAGCGGCAGGCGCCCGGCAACGGCGAGCACGGTCCCGAACACGCCGAGCGCCACGGCCAGCGCGCCCGCGCCGAGCGCCGCAAGGGCGAGTAGCTTCGCCGCGACGGCGCGCCCGCGCGAGGGGACCGCCGTGAGGTTGGCGAGGCGCCCGGCAGCGCGCTCCTCGTCCACGGCGAGCCCGCAGACGATGGCGGACATGAGCGGCATGAGGGCGCCGAGGAACTGGGCGTAGGCGTCCGTGCCCAGCGCCGGGTCCCATCGGGTTATGGAGAAGTACTCGCCGCAGGCAAGACCGGCTGCCAGGCCGCAGACGAGGTGCACCGCCGTGAGCGGGGAGCGCGCCAGGCGCAGGGCCTCGGAGAGCAGGGCCCGCGAGAGAGTCATGCGTGGCGTCGGGTCGGAGAGTCGTGTCACGGCCATCACCTCTCCTCGGAGCGCGCGAACCAGGCCGCGCCCGCCGCCGTGAGCGCGGCGAACGCGAGCGCGCAGACCGCAAGGCCCGCCAGTGTGAGCATGCCGTCCGCCGCGAGCGCCCCGCCGAGCGCCATGTCCGCCGCGAGTGGCTCGCCGCTCGGCAACACGGGGATGAAGCTCGTGGGGATGACCATGCTCGCCGACGGCGGAAAGAGCTGCGGCAGCGGCACCAGCGACCAGGCGAACCCACCCATGAGCTGCGCGGCGAGCGGGCAGAAGATGCCCGCGAGCATGCCGAGCCGCGCCGTGAGGAAGAGCCCTGCGGGGATCATCCACGCCGCGGTCACCGTGTTGACGAGCGCGCAGAGGAGCATCGTGAGCGTGCCCGCGACCGTGAGGCCCTGCGAGGAGAATGCCGATCCCGCGAGGTAGATGCCGAAGACCACGAGGTTCGAGAGCGCGCAGAGCGCTAGGCACCAGAGCGCCTTGGCCCACCAGGCGCGCCTAAGCGGGAAGCCCAGGCCCAGAAGCCCCCGCATCCGCGTGCGCGCGTCCGCCCGCGCGACGCACGCCACCACGAGTGAGAGAGACACGGGCAGGAAGAGCGCGTACCAGTAGTTCCACGCGCTGAAGATCTGCACGCCCCGGTAGGGCATCGCGCCGAGCAGCGGCATCGGCAGCGCCATGAGCACGGCCAGGCGAACCGGTGCCGCGTGGCGCGACTTCAGGGCCTCGGCGCGCAGGCCCGCGAGCAGGCCGCCTTTCTCGCCCGTCATGCCGCCACCTCCCCGCGCGCTCGACGCCCCTCCCGGCAGACGCTCATGAAGAGTTCCTCGAGGTCCTGCCCGGGCCGAAGCGCATCCTCGTAGGCGAGGCGCCCCCCGTAGATGATGCCGATGGTGTCAGCCATCTGCTGCACCTCGGAGAGGATGTGGCTCGAGACGATTACCGTCGTGCCCGCCGCCGCGAAGCCGCGGATCTGGTCGCGCAGCTCCTCGATGCCGATGGGGTCGAGGCCGTTGGTGGGCTCGTCGAGCACGAGCAGGCGTGGCCGGGCGATCAGCGCCAGCGCGAGCCCCAGGCGCTGCCGCATGCCCATCGAGAAGCGCCCGGCGCGCTTCTTCCCGGTGTCCGCGAGGTCCACGGCGGCGAGCACCTCATCTACGCGACTCTCGGGAAGGCCCAGCAGCGTGGTGCGCACGCGCAGGTTCTCGCGCGCGGTGAGGTTGGGGTAGAGCGGCGCCTCCTCGATGAGGCTGCCGATTGCGTAGAGGTCCTCGCGACGCCAGGCGTGCCCGGCAAAGAGGATCTCCCCGGCCGTCGGCCGCAGCATCCCGCAGATCATCTTGAGCGTTGTCGACTTGCCGGCGCCGTTGGGGCCGAGCAGCCCGTACACCTCGCCCTCGCGGATATGAAGGCTCACGTCGGCCACGGCGTCCTGCGCCTGGTCGTCGCGGCCGAAGCGCTTGGTGAGCCCGCGCGTCTCGAGCATGTAACCCATGGGTTCGTCCTTTCTCTTCCGGGCGCGCGGGCCGAGTCGCCGTGCCCGCGCGCCTTACCTTTCGGGTTCACCATCCATGGTGGGGCGCGTTTCTAACGAAGCCGTAACGGCCGTTGGGCTCTTTTGGCGCCAGCCCTTCTCGACCCGTACGCCACTCATGGTATGTTTATCGCGATAACAAGGACGGAGGTGCCCGTGGCACGTAATAAGTACCCGGAGGAGACGGTCGAGAAGATCAGGGGTGACGGCCCGGCGAGTGTTATTTTGCGAGCTAGGCGCATCGAAAGCGACCTTTCGTGGTATAAACTACTTGCCGGAAGCCGCGGCTTTCAGAGTACGGCTTACGTGTACGTTTAACCTCCGTGGGCGACGGGGTGCCGCAAGGCGTAGAATATCGCCCACCTGTAGGGGCCTGCAGCGATGCGGGCCCCGCTTCGTATGAAGGGGGCGTAACCGATGAAGATCGTATCCATCTCCCAGGACTTCTTCGACCTCGTCGATGGCGACCGCGAGCTCATGCTTAAGCACAATCGCCCCTGCATCGTGGTGGTGAGGCTGCGTTTCCGCGGGAAGCGCAGGGACTTCGCCGTGCCGCTGCGTTCCAACATCGCCCCTAACGTGCCCAAAGACCAGTACTTTGCGTTGCCACCCCGCCCCACGACGCGCCCCGGCTGCCGCCACGGCATCCACTACATCAAGATGTTTCCCATAACCAAGTCCTACCAGCGCCGCTTCAGGACCGAGGGCTCGGCCTACTACGAGACGCTCCAGCGCATCATCGATGGCAACACCAAGCGCATTGTCCCCGAGTGCCAGGCATACCTCGACCGCTACGAGCGCGAGGGAAGGCCTCGCTTTGCCGTCGACATCGACCGCATCGTGGGGCTGCTGGAGGGCGAGAAGTAGGGCACCTCGGCTCAGTCTCGAGCCATGCGGAGTCGCTCTGCATTTTTGAACGCCGCGTGTGCGTCCCAAATACTTGAGAAACAAGCTGTGAAGTGCGGTGGCGCGCCCGTGCCCGCGCATAGCCGTCACCATCAGCGTCTACGCGGCGTCGGCTTCAAGTGGAACTGACGCCGCTGCTGTATATGGTTTGCCTTGCTGCGAATGGCGATCAATGCCCGCGATGCTTCTGTTTGCGCTTCAGCTTTCGCTGCTCGAAGCGCGCATCAGCCTCTTCCGCGCGGCGTCGGCTTCTTGCATGAGCTGACTCCTGTTTCATCGCTTCTCTCTGTGCTGCGAGCGCCTGCTGCGCCTTGGTGCTCATCGCGGGCCGCTTAAGGGCTTTCGCCGCCTCACGGGCGCGCCGCTTGGGGTTCTTCGCGGGCTTGTTTGTTTCAGTGGCCTTGTCGCCGAAGAACGAGAGCTTCTCCCATTCGCTTGCAACGAATCGCAGGATCTCCTCATCGGACGGCTCCGCGCCGAAGACGATGCGGGCGACGCCGTACCTTCCGCCCTCGACGTGCTCCGCCAGCCCGACCCAGAATTGACCGTCGTGATATACGGTCAGGGTGGACGACACGCTGATCTGCATGGCTGGTTCCTCCTTTATGTAGATGACCATGCAGAGAAGGGACAACCAAGGAGGCAGGTTACTGATGCGGACTCCCGCACGCCCACGACTACCCGACGGGGACTGTGTTTTCATCTCTGATGCCCGCATTGTAGCACGCGCGGATGCGCCCTTCATCGCTGCCGACATGACGTGGCTGGGATTCGTTCCTCGACACATCCTTTTGTATATTGCCTTCCCGGTTTCGAAACTTTAAATCAATTCGAGTTTCGAAACCGGGAAGGAGAGCGTATGTGAGAGGCGATATGAGCATCAACTTGATGCTTGAGGGGGAGCTCGCGTCGCTTCTGCCCATCGGGGACGTGTTCCCGAAGGTCCTCATCTCCCGCATAGGGCATGAGACCTGTACCCGGGAAGGCGTACTCGTGCTGGACCTCGCGCGGTGCTGCTCGGTGAGCAGGGGTTCTGAACACTGCGTAGGGATATAGCGCGACAGGGGGGTGCAGCACCGTTTGCGCCTTGTCTAGAGAACACGAACAAGAGATGTGGCCTGCAGACGACTGAATAGCTCCATCCGTTTTGGTTACAACAAAATGTGTGCCGCGCGCCTGCGGCATGAAGGAGGGAGATTTCTATGAATATCGTTGTATTGAGTGGTAGCCCGCGTAAGGGCGCCAATACTGACACCATGGTCGAGGCGTTTGCCGAGACCGCGCGTGAGGACGGCCATGCGGTTGAGGTCGTCCGCGTTGCCAGCAAAAAGATCGCTGGTTGTCTGGGATGCCAGTACTGCTTTACCCATGAGGGCACTTGCGTGCAGAAGGATGACATGGCCGACGTGATCGAGTCGCTGAAAGGCGCCGATATGGTTGTCTTCGCTTCGCCTATCTACTGGTTTGATATCACTGCGCAGGAGAAGGCCGCCATCGACCGCCTGTACGCCTTCGGTGCCACGGGCTTCCCGTTCACCAAGACGGCCCTTTTGCTCGATAGCCACAGCGAGGGCGTCTATGATGCGGCGATTGCTATGTATAGGGCCACATGCGCGTACTGCAAGTGGGAGGACCAGGGCATTGTCACCATTAGCGGCATGACCGAGCGCGACAGCATGGCCTCCTCGCCCAAGTTGGAAGAGGCGCGAGAGCTCGCTCGCAAGCTCGCCTAAGGACAAGAAGAACGCATGGCAATCGGTGTTGGTGGAAAATGCTTGCTATCCTTACCAAGAGGAATGCTGATTGCCATGCGTTGATGCTTCCGCGGACAATTCCGGCGTGCTAAAACGCCTTCTCGCTCAAGAATTCCCTGAACGCGGGGATGTCAAAGCCAACGAGGCCACGTCCGCGCTCTCCGATGACGCCGTCCTCGAGGAGACGGCGTTTATATTGGCTTGCATAGTTGCTGGCAACGCCCATGCGTTTGGCTATCTCCGAGACCCTGCTGGGGCCAGAATCGGGCAGCATCGCGAGTAAAAACTCAATGTCTTTATCGGAAAGTTCCCGATAGGTCGTTTCGAGAGAAGCCCGACGTCATGCTTCTCGAGTTGCCTGAAGACGCCATTCATGCCCGTGCGCCAGTTACCCTGAGTCTCCTGAGCATATGTCCAATCGATGCCGACTGGCTCAATCTGAACGCCGCTTATGCACGCGCGAGACTATGAGAGGCGGCTATCTGCCGCTTCTTTGGTTCGCTCGATAATATCTTCGAGCATGCCTGGCATGGCGGAGACATTTGCTGCGATCCATGGTGGCCCCTTTGCAGGTTTTGCTAGTTTTTGCAACTTTTGCTAACGGTTTAACATGTCTTGTGCCGCGGGATTGCAGGAGTGAAAAACGGGGATTCCTATTATTCCGACTACGTTGCAATGAGCGGGGCCCGGAGCGCGATGTTGCTGCGCTCCGGGCCCCGCTGCATTGTAAAACCATGACGGTTTGGCTGCCGTTGTTTTAGTCAAACAAACTCGGCATGTCGTTTTCTTTCATGAGGGCACCGGCGGAGGGGAGGCTCTGCGCGGTGAACTTCTCGGCCGAGACGCCGGTGCCGAGGATGTCCTCGGTTGTGCCGACGGTGGTGACCGAGCGGCCCTTCTTGGCGGTAAAGGCCTGGACGCCCTGCGTGTTGGTGGTCGTCTTGGTCTTGAGCAGCGACGTGTTGAAGTTCATCAGGCGGTAGTCGCTCGAGACCAGCGCGATGTCGCGGTCCTCCTTGAGCACCTGGGCATACAGCAGCTTGCTGCCGCCGTAGATGGCGTTCTTAAGGCGCTTGCGGTTGGTCTTGGTGACGTATCCAGAAAGCGCGACGCGCACCACGCGGCCGTTCTCAAAGACGAACAACACGTCGGCCTTGTAGTCCTCGGGGTCGATGACCCAGATGACGCTCTCGTCGGGTTCCATCTCAAGATCGGTCGGCAGGTACGAGCCCAGCTGGGCCGACTTGGTGTCCTCAAACGCGGCAACCTTGCACTTGTACACCTGGCTCTTGTTGGTAAACACGAGCAGCTCGTGCGTGTTGGAGGACGGGAACTCGATAAGGGGTTTGTCACCGTCCTTGTACTTGAGCGTAGTCGCCTTCTTGAGCACGCGGTCCGTCATCTTTTTGAGATAGCCATCGCGCGAGAGCATGATGGTGACCGGGTACTCCTCGACCTCGGGCTCCAAGCTTACCTCAATAACCTCGTGGGGCTCAATCCTGCCCGTGCGGCGCGGCATCACGTACTTCTTGTTGACCGCGGCCAGCTCGTCGCTGATGACCTTCTTGATGTTCTCCTCGCTGGAGAGGATCTCCTCAAGCTCGGCGATCTCACCCTCGAGCTTAGCGATGTCCTTGGTGCGGTTGAGGATGTACTCCTCGTTGATGTTGCGGAGCTTAAGTTCGGCAACAAACTCGGCTTGGGTCTCGTCGATGTCGAAGCCGCGCATAAGGTTGGGCACGACCTCGGCTTCGAGCTTGGTACCGCGGATGATGGCGATGGCCTTGTCGATATCGAGCATGATCGCCTCGAGGCCGTGCAGCAGGTGCAGGCGCTCGGACTTTTTGCCCAGGTCAAAGTTAATGCGGCGACGCGTGGACTCAATACGCCACTTGACCCACTCGTGCAGGATCTGGCGCACGCCCATAACGCGAGGGTAACCATCGACTAGCACGTTGAAGTTGCACGAGAACGAATCCTGCAGCGTGGTCGAGCGATAGAGCTTGGCCATGAGCTTGTCGGGGTCGACGCCACGCTTAAGGTCGATGGCGATGCGCAGGCCCGAGAGGTCGGTCTCGTCGCGGATGTCGGCAATCTCCTTGACCTTGCCCTCTTTGGAGAGCTTGACGATGCGCTCGATGATGACATCGGTCTTGGTGGTGTAGGGAATCTCGTACACTTCGATGATGCGCTCTTCGGGAATCCAGCGCCAGCGGGAGCGAATCTGGAAGCTGCCAAGGCCGGTCTCGACGATCTTCTCCATCTCCTCGCGGCGGTAGATGATCTCGCCGCCGGTCGAGAAGTCGGGCATGGGCATGTACTCGAGCAGGTCGCAGTCGGGATCCTGCAGGTAGTGCATGGTGGCGGTGCAGACCTCGTTGAGGTTGAAACCGCAGATGTCGGACGCCATGGCGACGCCGATGCCCTTGTTGGCCGAGACGAGGATATTGGGGAACGTGGTGGGCAGCAGGCGCGGCTCCTTCATGGCGCCGTCGTAGCTGTCGACGAAGTCGACCGGGTCCTTGTCGATGTCCTTGAAGATCTCGGCGCTGATGGGGGAGAGCTTGGCCTCGGTATAACGTGAGGCGGCGTAGCTCAGGTCGCCCGAATAGTACTTGCCAAAGTTGCCCTTCGACTCCACGAAGGGGGCAAGCAGCGCTTCGTTGCCCGTCGCCAGACGCACCATCGTCTCGTAGATCGCGGCGTCACCGTGCGGGTTGAGCTTCATGGTCTGACCCACGATGTTGGCGCTCTTCTGGCGCTCGCCCTTGAGCAGACCCATCTTGTACATGGTGTAGAGCAGCTTGCGATGCGAGGGCTTAAAGCCGTCGATCTCGGGGAATGCACGCGAGACATTGACGCTCATGGCGTAGGGCATGTAGTTGACCTCGAGCGTCTGCGTGATCGGCTGGTCGGTGACCTCGGAGTGCAGGCCGATGACGTTCTCGGCGTTGACTTGCTTTTTCTTTGGCTGGTTCTTCGTCTTCTTCTTTGCCACGATTTCCTCTTGAACTTCTTATGGGCCGTCGTTATCGATTTGCTGCTACTGCAGGTCCAGCTGGTCAAGGTATTCCTTGCCGTGTTCGGAGATATGGCGCTTGCGGCCTGCCTCGTCGTTGCCCAGCAAAAGGTTGAACATGGTCTCCATCTTGGTGACGTCCTCGGGCTCCACCTTGATCAGACGGCGCGTCTCGGGGTTCATGGTGGTGAGCCACATCATGTCCGGGTCGTTCTCACCAAGACCCTTGGAGCGGTTGATGGAGCATTTCTGGTCGCCGATCTCCTTAAGAATGCCGTTCTTCTCGAGCTCGGTGTAGGCAAAGTAGGTCTTCTCTTTGCAGTTGATCTCGTAGAGCGGCGACTCGGCGATATAGACGTAGCCCTCGTCGATAAGCGTGGGCACCAGGCGGTAGAGCATGGTGAGCACGAGCGTACGGATGTGATAACCGTCGACGTCGGCGTCCGTACAGATGATGACTTTGTTCCAGTTGAGGTTGTCCAGGTCGAAGGCGCCGAGGTTCTTGATGCGCTTGTCTTTGATCTCCACACCGCAGCCCAGCACGCGCATGAGGTCCATGATGATGTCGGACTTAAAGATGCGCGGATAATCCTCCTTCAGGCAGTTGAGGATCTTGCCTCGGACGGGCATGACACCCTGGAACTCGGCATCGCGCGAGGTGCGAATGGCGCCTGCTGCCGAGTCGCCCTCTACGATGTAGATCTCGCGGCGGCTCTTGTCCTTGGAGCGGCAGTCGATGAACTTCTGCACACGGTTGGCCATGTCGGTCTTCTGCTGCAGGTTGGTCTTGATGCTCTGACGCGTCTTCTCGGCGTTCTCGCGCGAGCGCTTGTTGATGAGCACCTGTTCCATGATCTTGTTGGCGGCGTCTTTGTTCTCGATCAGGTAGGTCGAGAGGCGCTCCTTAAAGAAGGCCGTCATGGCCTGCTGGATAAAGCGGTTATTGATGGCCTTCTTGGTCTGGTTTTCGTAGGACGTCTGGGTGGAGAAGCAGTTGGTCACCAGCACCAGACAGTCCTGGACGTCCTGCCACTTAATGCCGCTCTCGTTTTTGTTGTACTTGCCTTGTTGCTTGATGTAGGCATCGATGGCGCTGGTCAGAGCGCTACGGGCCGCCTTCTCGGGTGAGCCGCCGTTCTCGAGCCACGATGAGTTGTGGTAGTACTCCTGCATCATGAAGGTGCGCGAGAAGCACATGCACGCGGTGATTTTTACGTTGTAATCGGGCAGGTCCTCGCGATCGCGACCGCGACGGTCGGCCTCGATAAAGAAGGGCTCGGTAAGGTAGTCGGTACCGACCTTCTCGAGCACGTAGTCCTCGATGCCCTTGGGATAGCAAAAATCCTCTTCGGAAAACTCGCCATCGTCGCCCTCGATACGCAGGCGGAAGGTCACGTTAGCGTTGACCACGGCCTGACGGCGCATGGTTTCGCGATACCAATCGTGGGGAATGCTAATCGAGGTAAAGACCTCAAGATCGGGGCGCCACTTGATGGTGGTGCCGGTGCGGTTCTCGTCGCTGGGCTCAATCTCGAGTGCCTTCTTTTTGGCACCGACGACCTTGCCTTTTTTAAAGTGCAGGGAGTACTTGTTACCGTCACGCCAGACGGTGACGTCCATGTACTCGGAAGCGTACTGGGTCGCGCAGGAGCCCAGGCCGTTGGTGCCGAGCGAGAAGTCGTAGTCGCCGCCCTGGTTGTTGTTATACTTGCCACCGGCGTAGAGCTCGCAGAAGACGAGCTCCCAGTTAAAGCGCTTCTCGGAAGGGTTCCAGTCGAGCGGGCAGCCACGGCCATTGTCCTCTACCTGGATAGAGCCATCGCGAAAGGCGGTAAGGGTGATGAGCTTGCCGTAGCCCTGGCGTGCCTCGTCAACGGCGTTGGACAGGATCTCGAAGGCGGCATGCGCGCAGCCATCGAGTCCGTCCGAGCCAAAGATGACGGCGGGGCGCAGGCGTACGCGCTCCTCGTCCTTGAGCTGACGAATACTGTCGTTACCATAGTTTGCGGTGTTTTTTGCCATGCTCGCTCTCTTGGTACTTCCTCTTGTGTATTTAAGTCGTATAGATAGTCAAGGTAGCATAGCCCAGCCCGTGGGCGATTCCAACCAACACGAAATCCATCGAACAATCGTTCGATTAGATAATGAATGCTTGGAGTGCGGGAGGGACCTGTCCTGTCCTATCCAAACATCTGCGGCAGGTCGATGAAGACGGTTCGATCGCTTTTGCCGGCTTCGAAGCCCGAACGGGAGAAGAATCCATAGCGATGGCACTTGAGCCCCGTTGCCTCGACTTGGGCGATTTCCTCGTCGACCATTTTTTGCGTGATGGGGGATTTGCGGAACTTTGCTTCGTAGAATGCGTAGCCCTCGGGGTCTTGCGTTACCACATCGAATTCGCCGCTCGTTTTGTTTGCGGGATCGTCGTACCAGTACTTGCCTATGGCGTCGAAAGCCGGTTCGATCTTGCCGGTCCTGTTCTGCCGCACGAGGTATTGACGGCAGATCTCCTCGAACATATGAGGAACGTAGTTTTCCTCGAAGTCTTGGAAGACGTGACGATCATAGAAGACTTCCGGGTCGAGCAGCTGACGCGCTGAGGCATTGCGGAAAACATAGCGATAGTAAAAGAGCGAAAGCGGATCCACTACAAAGTAGCCGGACTTGCGCTTGTTCGTAGGGTCGTTGATGGGTGCACGCTTTTGGACGATTTCGAGTGACATGAGCTTGTCGAGCACGTCTGCCATGGCCGGACCGCTCGAGACGTGCGACTGTGCCAGCACGTCCCCCCAACGGGAGTAACCTTGTGCGAGAGCCCCGAAAACTTCGTTGGCGTTGGTCATCTTCGAGATCTCGGCATTGAGATAGGACGGCACCTCGCTTTCTAAGCGGGCGCCAGGTTCCGTGACGAGCTCGATAATGTTGTCGCGTACGCTTTGGGATTGATCGATGAGGCGATTGTAAAAGGGGATGCCGCCAAAAACGCTATAGAGCTGCACCTTGTCCTCGGGCGAGAACGCGGGATAGAACTTTGCAGCGTCAAAGTAATCCATGGGCTTAAGTTCAAGTGCGAGATCAATTCGCCCGTAGAGGGGGCTTTCATGCTCGATGAGGGATTTCATAATCTCAACGTAGGAGCCGCACAGGACAATGTTTAAACGTGAGTCTTCCCTGTGAGCGTCGATTGAGGTCTGAAGAATGCTGTCTAAGCCCTTAACCGCATCTCTCAAGTAGGGGTATTCGTCGAGAACGAGGGTAATGTTCTTGTCTTTGGCTTGGGCAAACAGAAATTCGATGAGCTCGCGGATGCCTGCGAAGGCGAGCGGAGGAAAGCTCATCGCTTCAGCAACAAGGACGGACAGACTCTCGAGGTTGTCTGCCTCGGAGGTTTGGCGGCACTCGTAATAGACCGTTGCGACGTCCGACAAATCGGTTAGCGCCTGCTTGATGAGCTCACTTTTTCCGACGCGACGCCTGCCGTAAATGAGAACATTGCGCTGCTCGGGTGCTTTGAGCGTTTTCTTAATACGGGAGAGTTCACGCTCCCTGCCAATGAATTCCACTTACTCGGTTCCTTCCGACTCGGTTTTGTCCGAGTTAATTGTATCGCATGAATCAGTTTATACTCGAGTTTACTCGGACAAAACCGAGTCGGTTCTGTCCGAGTAAGTTTGAATAGTGAACCGAAGTTGTAATGTCCGCATGGCGATGACGAACATGGTTTCCATAATGACAGATATAGTTGACATCTTCTGATAGATGCAATATATTTCTGCCATGTTGCAACGGATATCTGTCCATTACCACGAAAGGAACTCCATGCCGGGCAAAAAGAACCTACGCATGAAGGCGGCGCGCGCGGCGGTTGGCCTTTCGCAAGCTGACTTGGCCGAGGCCGTGGGCGTTACGCGCCAGACCATCGGCCTGATCGAGGCGGGCGGCTACAACCCCACGCTCAATTTGTGCGTGGCAATCTGTAAAGCGCTACGCGTTACGTTGAACGACTTGTTTTGGGAAGACGAGAGCGACGTCGACCCTGACGCTCTTTAGGAGTTCGCTATGAAATTTGAAGATTTAAAACTCGTGCAAAAGTGGCGTGAATATGCCGGCCCAAAGGATGAGCGCCTGGAGGCTGAGAACGCGAAGATCTACAAGATTGGTTTCGTGCTGCTTTCGTTTGGCATGTTGATGATCTTTTTCTACCAGTTTATAGCTCGACAGGTTGCGTGGGTTCACAGCGACGCCAGTGAAATGCCGCATGGCTTTGCAACGCCGTTCGAGGCGGCCATGTATTTGTGGCTCGTTCTCGTGATGTTGATTTGCGCAGGACTGCAAACGCGGAAGGGCTATGTCGATACCAATCGTTTTGGGCAAACCGAGCATCTTCCTGTTGGATATTTCCTGCTTCTCAGCGGTCTTAGCGGCACCGCGTTCGCGCTTGTTATTGCCGCAATGCGCTGTATCGCTGAGGCGCAGGTCGTACCGCTCGAAAGCGTCTTTTGGTTGGCGAACCTGGCCACGGGCGTGTTCTGCGGTGCGACGATTTTCGCGGCCACGTTTGCTGGCCTGTGCGCAACGTTTTTCACGGCGAAAAGACGCCGTGCCAAGCTCGAGGCAGAACTCGACTCCTCTGACGACATCTAATAATGTGTGGGACAACGCAGCCAAGCGGGACGACCTGATGTTCAACCCTAGGCCGTCCTCGATTGAGTTCGACGGACTGGGATAGACGAGAAAACAAGCGCCCCTTGGCAACCGGTGCCGAGGGGCGCTCGCGGCTTTGTTCAGATGCGAGTTTGTCTAGATGCAGAAGGCAGGCCTAACACCGACAAACGGCTCGCCGTCATAAATACTGTACGAGTACGGTTGGTAATCGCTTCTATAGGAAGCCGCTTCGCCTTTTCCATGGGAAGAAACCCTCCTAAAGCAGGGGTTCAGCATGTGGTCATCTTTCCCCGTAAAACTATCGCCATAAGTTCCCCAAGACCGGAGCCACCAACCGCCCCCGTCTTGCGAGTCGTATGTCCCAAGGATGCTATTTGGAGTGTCTTCCGTTAAACCAGCGTCATCGAATAGCTGATATTGAGAGCCTTCTTGCAGCAGATATGCGCAATAACTCATATAGTCATCATTGAAGTCACTGATGGGGGCAAGCTCGACATAGCTTGGAACCCACAGCTTATCCGAGGTCGTTGTGGTCGTTGAGGTCGTCATTAGGTCGGGATCATCATTGAGCTCCGCGCCGATGCCGCCGCCGTAGTAGGAATCGATCGTATATGACACCCAAGGCATCACTGCGTCAGCCTTGTCCACGGAGACAATCTGCTCGCTCAGGTCCGAAGGGAGCTCATTCGAGAAAGAGTCGCTGAGCCAAGAGCGCAAGGAGGTGTTCTCCCAACTTATGCTGGCAGAGCCGTCGTCCTGAATCTTCTGGAATAGGTTATCGAGGTCGGCCCTCTCGAACATGTTTTTCTTGGCGATGTCATCGGCGAAGATGAACGTGATGCCCGCCTTGCCGGAGCCGTCGGACTTGTCGTCATGGTTGAACCCCATGATCATGACCTTGGTCTGTGTTCCATCGGAGAGCGTGACGTCTTTGGTCTGAGTTCCGTCGAGCTTTCCGTCCGCCGTGCAGAGGTGGTACTTCTTGGCGATCCCTATGGCTCCGTTCTGGTCTCCCTTCTTGGAGATGAGCTTGGAAATCTGGGCGATTTCCTCCCACGAATAGTCATTGAGGCAGCTTTTGACCTGTGGTCCCTTGGGCAGCAGAACGACCACGGCAGTGGCCACGATCAGGACCGCCGCAACGATGCCGCCGATGATGGCTGGCTTGGGTGTCTTGTTTCCGAGCTTGCCTGCGGGCTTAGCGCCCGGTGCGCCAGAGGTCGTTACGGGTTCTGGCGTTGTCCCCCCTGAGCGGGGAGTGGCTTTCCACAACCGAAGCAGAACTTTGCCTCGTCGGGGTTTCTGACCCCGCAGTTGGGACAGAACATTTTGTTCTCCCTTCGTCTGGTTTTTCCTGACGGGTCAATCTTATCGCCCGGAGAACCAATGTTGTTGCGCAACATTTCTGGGTTGGCGCACTTCTCGGCTGATGCTTGCTTTCAGTATTGGCGCATCGCGAAATCCAAGTGTCGGCCGCGAGTTTTCCAATCTAGATAGCGTCCAGACAATGGGACCGGGCTGCGTTATCCGGGGGTTAGTGGGGCGTATCAGACGCGGCTTCATCGCTGCCGCTACGCTCGAGCGCCGTGCGGCGGGCACTGTAGGCGACGAGGCCGGCGCCTGCCGCGGCGAGTGCTGCAGCGGCTGCCGTGAGGGGAGCGTTGGCATCGCCCGTGCCCGCAAGCGCGCCCGCTTTTCCGGAGCGCTTGTTAGTGCCGTGGTCCTTGCCACTGCCGGAGCTGCTTCCGCCGGAGCCGCCGCCCCCGTCAGTACCGCCGCCACTTGAGCCACCATCGCCGTCCGCCGTCATCGGGGCGTCGTGAAGCCCTGTGGCGTCCGCGCTGTCGCATACGCCGACCTGAACTTCTGAGCGTTCGCATGCCGCGTCGGGCACGTGGAGCTCGTGCAGTACAGCACCCAGCGCCGAGTTCGCGCCCGGTCGAATTTCTTCGAGCGTTACGGGATCGAGCGCCACCAGATTACGCGCCTTCGCATACAGCGTTACGCGTTTGCCCACTTCGTCGCTCCAACTCTCGGGGATGGCGAAGCTCATACGGAACTGTGCCGTGCAACCCGGTGCCAGCACGGCGTTGCCGTTGTCGGCTACCAGCGGGTGCGTTGCAAAACGTGCGCCCAGCGTCTCGAGCGCGTACTTCACGTGTGCCGTATCGTTGGCCGAAGCGTCCTCGGCAAGCTCTGGATCGTAGATCGAAGCCATGCGTGCGTTCACTCCGAATCCGATGGATGCGCTGGAGAACGGCTGGCTGGAGCCCTCTCGGTACAGATCGATCGTGCCGGCGGTCAGTAAGGTGTTGCCGTCGTTTCGCACCGTGACCATGAAGGATTCGCCTGCTGCTCCGGGTACCACCGCGCCCGAGGTAGCAACGGCGCCCGTCGGAGTGGTGCACGCCACCAAGGGCACTTCGATGTCGTGCAGCTCTGCCTCGCTCTTCTCCGCGCTCACAATGTGCGTGGCGAGCGCGGAGAGCATGCCTCCCGACGTCAAAAATGTCGTTATCTGATCGACGGGATGGTCCAGCTCGCACATCACAAACGGCTCCGTGAACAGATCGCCCGTCAAGGTGCTGGCGAAGATGCGGAAGTGCTTGCCCATCACTGCAACCGGGTTGCCTTCTTCGTCGTAGGTTTGTCCCACCTTGCCATCGGTGTTCTCTACATAGAGCACGCACCTGCCGTTGTTGCTTACGCTAAACGATGCCGGGCCACAGCCTGCGGCACCCACGGGCTGCGTTGCAAATGCCGATGCGCCTCGCGTCCACGTAACATGCTGCAGCTGCTCGTTGACAGTTGCCAAAAAGCCCGTGTGCTGCGGCCACGGCACCGCGTGGGGTACTGTGGCATCTGGCGACATAACGCCCCAGCCCGCGATGGACTGGCCGATCACGGCGTACGATGCGCAGCCGCAACCGTCTGCAGTCTCGTACGCAACGGGCACCACCATTTTGCCGTTGATATTTTCGGGCTCGCCCAGCTCGATACTCGACGGTGCTTGCGGAAAGCGGAGAACTTGGCGGAACGTCAGGCTGTCGCTCGAAACGTCCGACCATAGGGTAAAGCACTCCAGCGCAACCTCGGCCTCGCTGCCGAGCGCCTTTTCTGCGGTGGTCCCGCGGCGGTGGAGGTAAGCGCCCGACAGACGTCCGTCGACCAGCGCCTTGCCCACCGTGATGCGTGGGCACTGCAGACAGTGGTGGCCATCCTCCTGAAGGCGGCCGCGCGAGATGCTGCGCCACGACGTGTGCGACATCACGCGAATTCCGTCGTTGCTTATGCGCAGACGCACAACGGACAGTATGCCGGCTGTGCTTGCCGTATCGAAAAGGGTGTTGTCGCCGTCGGGGCGCTCGCCCGAGACCAACAGCACGTAGGCGTCCTGGTTTCCTCTTCCGTCCGTATATTCCACCACGTCGAAGTCGTAATCGTATATGCCGTCGCGCTCCACGTCGCCCTCGCCAAACCCAAGGGGAAAGTCCACGGGCGTGGGAGCGGACCACGTGCCGTTTGCCTTTGTGTGCACCACTAGGCGCGAGCGGCCATTGTCGCCGTAGCGCACCGAGGCGATACGGAACAGGCATTCTACGCCGGCAATCATTGCCAGCTTCATGTGAGCTTCGCTGAGCACGCCAGTAAACAGCACGTTGTCGCTCGAGGGCTTGATGCCGCCACGCTCGTCCTCCGATACACCAGCAGAATTGGCGTTGGGGTCCGCAACGGCGTTCGTCGCCTGCCCGTTATAGGTGTACTCATACATCGGCGCGGCGTTTTCGTCGTTCTCTATCAGTGCATGGACGAAATGCTCGATCTGTCCCGTGTCGCCGCTTTCTGCATCCGCCTCGAGCTCAATGCACGTGACCGCTTGATCCCAATCGCGCACGACAGGCGCGACGTTTACGGCAGTGGCCTTAACCTCGGCGCGTGCGAGCAGCTCGGCGTTGGTGACGATGGTGGCCGATGCGATAAATTGCGGCACGCCGCCCGCCTCGATGTTGCCGGGCGTGCCGAAGCAGGCATCCAACGTGTAAGGCGTATCTCCACCCAATGCGAGCTCAGAGCGCTGGAGCACATACTGGTTGCCATTGTTCACCGACATATTCCACGAATCGAGGAGTGTGGGCCACGACCCCGACCAAGCCTTGGTGGTCCACTTGAACATTACGAATTGGAGTATCACATCGACATCGACGTCAGCACCTACGCGCAGTCGCGGAAGCTGGTGTCCATCTGCCTTCTCGTACCCAATGAACAGCGTGAGGGATGCGGCGCCGCGCACGGCAGACGAAGCGACGCCTGCAACGCCGGCGCCAAAGGTGACGGCAAGCCCAATCTGGATGGTGAACGAGCCCGAGGTGTTTGAATAGTCGAGCGAAATGTTTTTAAAAAACGCCGCGCCGCTGCCGTGCGTGTGGGCACCCACGGCGAGCGCCAGCTTCGCCAGCACCCAGGGGTTGACGTTTAGGAAAAACGGCACCGGTCCTAGGGTAAACTGCTCGGTCCAATTGAGGTCGGTTCTTACCTGGAAGAGGGCCTTAATATTGCCGTATGCGGGGTCGTTGTTGTTACCCCAGGTTTTGCCCACCCAATCGTAGGCGAGCGAGCCGTACAGCTGTGTGGCGATATCCATCGTGAACAGCGGCGTGCAATGGTGGCGAAGGAGCTTGGTGTTTCTTGGATCGGTGCCCGAACCGGCACTCATGCTTTTGTACTGATTCCACTTCCCCTCCATCTCGTCGAGGTAGCGGTTTGCTTGCTTGGCGCCCGACTCGCGCGGTGACTTCTTCCAGTATTCCGGATCAGGGTTGCCCGAATCGTTCATGTAGCTGGCTGGTTTGTATCCTCCGCCAAACAGCACGTACCCGGCAAACGAGAAATCGAACAAAATGGGGAACGAGGGCATCCAGCAGGTGAACTTATTGCCGCCGATGCCGGGAAACGCCGCCGGGAAATCAAACGGAGTGATCTCTTGGTCCATGGTAGTGGGGACGATAGTGGTCGATCCGGATTCCGCCTTTGCCGCCGGCGCGGTAACAACGGCCATAGGGGATGAGAGCGTGTAGGTTTTGCCCTGGTAGTCGAGGACAAAGCGCAACTTGCACCCTTCTTCCAGAAGGCCCGAAGCTGCATCGAGGAACGTGTCTTCAAGCGTGAACGTTGCCAGATTATCCGCGCCCGATGCGCTGGTCTTGACTTGGCCAATCTGCGTGAAGGTTTCGGGTGAGCTGCCCGCGGCAGGCGTCACTTTGTTGATGCGCAGCGTTGCCTGTCCACCCTGTGGCAGATGTGCCTGCACGGTAAAGGCGTGCGTATCGGGCTGCGCATTTGCTGCATCGTCTTTGGGCATCGCCATGAATGTGGCGTCGGCGTACTGGATGTCCCACTCATCAAACGTGAGCTGGCGAAAGTACGGCTGACCGTCGGAGAGTGGACACGTGGGAGCGGTAATGGCGGTGCCGCCCTGAATGCGAGCGAGGGGAATCTCGACATCGCGGTAGCCTGGCATGCTGATGGAGATGCCGCCGTTAAAGTCGTACGCGTCGAGAAGCGTTGCCTCGTCCACGTAGCCTTCCGAAAGCGGTGCGACCTCAAAGATGGCCGTGCCTTCGTCATCGGTCGTGGCGGTGAGCTGCTTGCCTGCGGCATAGCGCGATGTGAGCGTGACCTGGGCACCCGTGATGGGCGTATTCTTGTTGGCGACGTCGACTACGACCACACCAAACATGGTGCGCGAGAGCACCAAGACCTTGAAGGGGTCATCTTCATCGGCGTATGCCTCGGTGGGGGCGAACGGCAGTATGAAGGCGTTTGCGCTTCCCGGCACGCGCGGCAACATAATGCTCGCCAGCGAGGACGCTCCGGCAACAAGTAACGAACGGCGATCAAGCATCTTTGGCTCCCATCCCGCAGGTATCGGTGGAAATAATCCAATTTTGCGAGAAGGCGCCACGTGGCGGTAGTGCCATTCAAGGGTCAAAATGTCCAAATTGATTGAGCGAAGCGCCGGGGTTCCGAAACGCGTTCGATGCGCTCGGCAGCTCGGTCGCTAACGCAACATATGCGCGACTAGCTCGGCGCGTGTGCCGATGCCAAGCTTTGCGTATACGCCGGATAGGCGGTTTTTAACGGTGCCCGGCGACACACCCATATGACGAGCGATTTCGGCGTTGGTCCATCCACGGCAGGCGAGCATGGCCATGGTGAACTCTGTGGTCGTTAGATCGTCGGCCACGTCCTCGCCCGAATCGGGGTTGTGGATGCGCCGCCAGCCGTAGCTGAAGCGGTACGTGATCTCGATGATGCGCGCGAAGTCGTCAGGGTATTGCGTTTTTAGGCATGCCTCGATAAGCCCCTGTAAAAGGCCGTGATGCTCGCCAATGAGCTCAATAAGGCCGTCGGGACGCGCAATGTTCCAAGCAACTCCGAAGTGCGTTTTTGCGGCGTCGATGTCCTTGAGGCTCATGCATGCCATGGAAGCTGCCAGGTGCAGGAACAGTTCCGAGATCGGATAGCTCCCTTGTTTCATGATCAGGGCGTTTTCCGCCATGCCCAGACTGCGGCCATATTCGCCGCGCAGGTACAGGGCATGCGCCATCACGTAGCTGGCGAACAGGCGCAGGCCTTCGGGCAAATGCGCCGCAAGTGGATAAAACTCTTCGGCAGAATACGGGGAAGGCAAGTGCAGCAGGACACTCGCGGCCGAGGCGAACAGGATATGCGTGGCGTGGACGGCGGGCGATTCCTCGTCAGTTGGCGTATCGAGGATGCCAGCAAGGCACCGGCGGGCGTCGGCGATACGGTTGAGCGATAGACTGGCGTATCCGCAGATAAAGCATGCGGAATAGCGCAGCGCGGGATCGGTGGCGTCAACATAGGGGCGCGCCGTCTTGGCAGCGAGGGTGGCCTATCCGCGAAAGTACAGCGCTTCTGCCGTGGCAATGGCGCGCGAATCGGGGTCGGAAATGCTTGCAACCGCAGCGTCAATCTGCCCCGGCACAAAGGCGGTGCACATCAACGGCATGGGAACGCATGGGTAGCCATCGCAGCCCATCTTCCATCTCCCAACAGCTGGCAACAATGCAGCAATTGTACTCCTGTTGCTCGGGACCGGAATTTGTGGGTATCGCCTACGATTATGCCGAACGTATAAAGGAAGAGTCTATTGGCGATGCTCCCAAGGTGGCTACTGAAGCCTAGCTGACCTCGACATTAGGAAAAATTACCGCCCCTACAAAAAGCTCTGTCGCAGCGATGGGAAACGCATCTTCTGGGCATTCCGGCGTCTCCAGCCCAGCGCTGGACTGCTGCTGTCGCCTGCGCGTTGGCGAGCGAGGCGTGGGGACCGTCCGGCGACCAGCGGTGACGGGCGAGCCCTGCCGCGTGTGTGGGCCTCCATCGGCGTAGACCCATGACCCCCATGGCATCGGAGAAGTCCACCATGACGTCCAGGACCTTACCGTCCGGCATGTCCAGCCTAGTGGCTCTCTTGATTCCGAGGTCGAAGGGGGCGCTGTGCAAGGCATATGGGGCCGAGTGGAAGTGGATCAAAAGAGCGTTACTTGACGTTTCATGCATAATGCCAACCGTCCCGCGACATCACGTTCGCAGCGCGCAGGGGCCGGAGAACCTTCGCGATGAGAGTTGACGTCTAATACCTTGCATCGTATAGTGTGTATAGCACAGTATATGACGAGAGGAGGTGTGCGGATGGAGGCACAGATGAAGCGCGGCTTCCTGGAGGCCTGCGTGCTCGCGGCCGTCTCCGGCGAGGAGTCCTACGGCTACCAGATCGTGAAGGACGTACCGGCGAGCATGGGGCTCACGGAGTCGACGCTCTACCCGCTGCTCAAGCGCCTGGAGAAGGCCGGGTGCATCACGGCGCGCTCCGCCGAGCACAACGGGCGGCTGCGCCGGTACTACCGCATCACGGACGACGGGCGAGCGCGCATCGAGGAGTTCCTGGCCGAGTGGCCGTCCGTACGGGAGATTTACGCATACGTTGAGGGGGCGCACCATGACGCGTGATGAGTTTCTGGGCCGGTTGGGCGAGCTGCTCGCCTGTCTGCCGGCCGAGCAGGTGGAGGAGACCAAGGCGTTCTATGCGGAGGCCATCGCCGATCGCATGGAGGACGGTATGAGCGAGGAGGAGGCCGTGGCCGCCATGGGCACGCCCGGCGAGGTGGCGGAGGCCACGCTCGACGACCTGCCCGCCGTGCCGCGCGCGATCGCGAGGACGCGCCAGCGCAGCACCGCGCTGCTGTGGGTGCTGACCATCGTGGGCTCCCCGGTGTGGGTGCCGCTGCTCGCCGCCTTCGCCGCCGTGGTCGTCACGGTCTATATCTGCATCTGGGTGCTGGCGCTCTGCGTGTGGATCGTCGCGGCGGCACTCGGGGGCGTGGGCGTAGTTGAGCTCCTGTTTGCCGTAAGCGGCGTCACCATCGGCCACTTCCCGTACGCCCTCGCCTCGGCGGGCGTGGGGCTCGGCCTCGTCGGCGTGGCGCTCTTCGTTGGTGCTGGCGCTTGGGCCGCCTCAAAACAAATTGCGCGCCTCTCGACGCTCTGGGCGAGGAAGGCCGCCTCGCCCTTCTGGAAGGGTAAGGGCGAGAAGGGCGGCGCTGCCGCGCATCTCGCGGCGTAGAAAGGAGTGAGTACCATGACCAGCGCGAAGAAGATCTACCTCGCCGTGGCGGGCGGGCTCGTTGCCGCGGGTGTTGTCCTCGCGGGCATTGGCTTTATCGCTTCGGGTTTCGACCCGGCCGTGTTCACAACCCAAATCGACACGCGCGACAGCACCATCGTGCTCGGCGGCGTCGAGGTGGACGACCCGACGGGCCTCCCCCTCATCGAGCAGCTCGCCGGAATCGGCGAGGTCGACACCTCCGGCATCACCGCGTCCGAGTCCCCAGCTGTCCCGGAGGCGCCCACCGCTCCCTAAGCATAGCGCGCCCGGCGCCAGCCCGGGCGGGGCGAGCGGCAGTGACGAGCGCGCCTCGCGGACCCGGTCCTCGATCTCGCGTGGCGTGGACCTCGCGAGCCTGCGCGGGCGGCTACTGCGGTCGGACATGGGCTTTCCGGACCTGCTGCGGCGCAGCCACTTGCTCGCCGTCTGGCGGCTGACGCCCATCTGACGCGCGGCCTCGGCGACGCCGAGGCCGGACTCTATGCGCGAGACGAGCGTCTCGCGCCCTCTCGGGGTGAGCCTTGCGTTAGGATGTCGCTCCATGGGAGGGCTCCTCTGCTGTTCGTCTAGACAACTCACAGCATGTGGGAGCCCTCCCTATTTGTCACTACCCGGGTGTAAACAACCTATTGGCACAGAACAGCTAGAACAACCGATGCCGCCTCACTGCGCCGAGAAACCCCGGCGCCGTGAGGCGGGCGGCGGAGTGAGCCAACAGCAAAGCCACGCCGCTAGTAGTAGCCTGTCACCAGCAATCTGCAAGTCACTAGCACCCCACAGCCGTGCCGGCAGCATCCCTTGGCCGCCATATCAGCCGCACGGTATAATCTATCCATCGATATATTGGTTGAACCATGGTGTCTTTGCTGTGACCATAAACCTCCGCAAGACGCTAGGACCTTGTTCTAAGGAGATCTGGTGGAGAAAGGTCAAGAGAACCCACCACAAGACCAGGCGCTTGCCCATAGAGTCAGGTGGGCTGACCTCGACAGCGTATTCGAGCACATGGGCGACAATACTAGCGTTGGAGAGGCAAGTAACGGCATCCACCTCATAAATGACCGGGAGCACGTCGCCGTGCGCCAGGACCACGAGGTTCGCATTCCCAATGAATACCTGCAGGAATCATACGTCGGACAGCGCGACAGCGACCTGAGAAAAGCAAGGGAGATGCTTCTTCAGGCCAAGCAGGAGCGCCCTTCCTACAAACCTGACATCCTTTTAGGTCTTGCGACAACGTTCCTGGGCTGGTTTCTCGGGGGTTTGTCGTCATCTGTCACTCTCGCATCTTTGCCCGGTATCTTGATGCTCTGCGTAGCACCGTGTGGCGCAGTAGGACTCTTTGTCGCTTTTATCTTTATCCGAAAAGAAGAGAAGCAGGGCAAATCTGATCTGGCCGAGCGCGTCCTAGAACACCTGGCGGATCCCGATGACAAGGAGACCAAGACCGATGAACATTAATGATACGAGCACACAGCTGCTCTTTACCACGGTCCCCATCGTGGGCATTACTACCGAAGGCACGGGCGTCTCGGGTACAGGATTCTTCTTTTCCTATGACCTTGAAGACGGGCGAAACGTGCCCCTGCTCATTACCAATCACCATGTCCTCAAGGATGTGATTCAGGGTCGCTTCGTCATCAATCTAGCCGAAGGTGACGCCCCGTCACGCGAGACCATCAGCGTGAACTTCGACAAGTCATTCATCGAGGGGAAGAAGCTCGGAGAGCTCGACTTGGTTGCGATGCCGGTGGCCCCTGTTCTCAGCATGCTTGAAGAAAACGGGAAGAGGCCCTTCTACCGATCCATCGACTCTGGACTCATCCCGAAGAAGAGTGTGCTGGACAATTTGGCGGCGCTCGAGCAAATCACCTTTATCGGATACCCCAGCGGGCTCTATGACGACTACAACAAGACCCCCCTCATCAGGCAAGGCTGGACTTCCACGCCCGCTTGGAACGACTACAAGGGTAAGCGCGAGTTCCTCGTTGACGCATCTGTATTCGAGGGCTCCAGCGGCAGTCCCGCCTTCATCCTCAACCAGGGCAGCTATCCCACGACCGACGGAATTGCCATCGGCTCCAGGCTGCTGTTCATGGGCGTAATCACTCAGACGATTACGAAGGAGAAGAGTGAGCACCTCGATTTAGGTACAGTCATCAGAAGCGACGCGATGCTCGACAAGCTCAAACCTTTCGTGGAAGGTCTACTGTAGCTAAGAGCACCGTCAAAAGCAGTGACGCCCCTTTGCTCCTTTCCCTAGGATGAGGTGACTGAGCTCGGCATGCTGGTTGACATCTGGTTCCCCAACGGCTCATAGTACAGACACATGGAAAGCCTTCGGGTTTTGTAAGGGCGGGACCCACTGGGCCTCGCTCTAGTTTTACTGTTCGGTTAACGCTTCGGATCGTTTTGGAAGGCTTACGAGCATGGTGGCCCCGTTCTCGGAACTTGCTTCGACCTCTACGGCGCCACCGTGAAGCGCTGCAATCTCCCAAACGAGCGCTAGTCCGAGTCCTGCGCCGCCGTATGCCCTGCTGCGGGATGTGTCTAGACGAAAGAACGGCTGGAAGATGCTCTCTCGGTACTGCCTGGGTATTCCCGGGCCCTGGTCCTCGACTCGCAGGAACACGTGGCTGTCGTTGTCGCAGATGGAGACGTTGACAGTCGAGTCGGGGCGGCTGTAACGGATGGCGTTTTCGACCAGGTTAAACACCAGCCGATAGAGGAGCGTGTCGCTCCCGATTACTAAAGCGTCTCCAGCACAATTGAGGGCTATGCCCTTATTTCCGGCAAGTGGCGCAAGGTCGGTGAGGACCTCTTCGGACAAGGGGCCAAGTTCAACATCGTCCTCGCAAGGAACGCTGCGGAGCTCACTCATCTCGAGCAATACCTTGGCCATTCGAGACATGCGCTCGGTTTGTTCTTGTAGCAGGCCGAGCAGCTCGGCTGTTTCGGGTTGCAAATCGGAGCGCTCGGAGATGAATAGCTCAATCTGTGCTTGCATAAGGGCGAGTGGGGTGCGCAGCTCGTGTGCGGCGTTACCGGTAAACTGACGCTGTGCAGAGAACCCTTCGCCAAGACGGGCGATCATGTCGTTGAAAGAGGCGCTGCATCGTTGTAACTCGGTGGGCACATCTTCATTGAGTCTGATTTCGCTTAGGTTGTCAGGCTGCACGCGCTCAACCTGGGCTGCAAAAGCCCGTAGCGGTTTGAGTGCACGGCCGCTCACAAAGTATGCCAGCACGCCGCCAAGGAGTGTGACTCCAGCCGTGATGTACCAAGCTGTCGTGCCAAAAGATTCCTGTGCGTCGTTTACGACGATCGTGACCTTGTCATCGGGGGTCGCTTTCGTTGGGTCGAACACCTGGGGCGAATCCGCGCCGGCAGCGTTAAAGGCCGAGATGTCACTGCCGATGGCATCCATATAGCGCATGCCCGTATAGCCGACCAGGCAGTTCGTCAGCACGCACGCCGCACACGTCAGCAGCGCCGTCATGATCGTTATGCGCCATTGCAGCGAAAGCCTTTTCATTCGCTATCCTCCATAACGTAGCCCTCTCCAATCCGATTGCGAATCGGGTCGTATCCCAAAGCGCTGCGCAACTTTTTTCGGAGCGACGAGATGTGAACGCGGGTTGCGTTGCTAAAGCTGTTCACGGTGCTATCCCAAACGTGCTCGATAAGCTCCTCTTGGCTTACCGGTCGCCCCTGATTAAGCGTCAGGTATTCCAAGATTCCCGTTTCCTTGCGTGTAAGAGATAAGGCCTCGCTGCCCACGGAAGCGATGCGCGCCTTGGTGTCAAAGCTGAGTTTTCCGCAGGTTAATACTATGTCGCTTTGTGCGAAGCGCCTGAGGGTAAGGCTGCGGATCCTTGCCGCAAGTTCGTCCAGATGAAACGGCTTGGTGAGGTAATCGTTGGCGCCGGCATCGAGTCCGTCGACCTTATCGGATACTTCGCCACGCGCGGACAGAATCAGTACCCTAGTCTCGCAATCGGTTTTCCTAAGTTCCCTGAGCACGGCCATGCCGTCGATACGGGGAAGGTTGAGGTCGAGTACCACGAGGTCAAAGACTTCGACGCCCAGCAGGTCGAGCGCCTCCTGCCCGTCGTGGCAGCAGTCGACGCTGTACGCCAGGTTTCGCAAGCTGCGTGCGATCGTGTCGCACAGTGCTCGCTCGTCCTCGACGATCAAAATACACATAACAGTCTCCTTGCACATTCCAAATCGCGCTTAACACGGATTTTATAGTCGATATGGTCCAATGGTCGCGTAACGAAAGGAGTGGTCAGGTTGTTCAAAGCGGTAAAGCCCGTGGTACAGGTCGCTTTGTTGATCGTCGGAATTGCCATGGTGTGCTTTGGTGTTATGCGTGGCGAGGCGGATGCCGTGCTGGCCAAAGCGATTAGGCTGTGCTTGGAGTGTATCGGAATTGGATAAAAGAGAAAACACTGCGTCGCATGTTTTGGCCCGATTTCGCGGATTCATTCAGGCGGCGGCGACGCTGGTCACCAACATTCACCTGCCAAACTTTGCCAAAGGCGGCATCTATCAGGGCGCGGGAAAAACAGTCTGCGTACCTGGACTTAATTGCTATTCGTGCCCCGCGGCATCGGGTGCGTGCCCCATCGGGTCGTTCCAGTCGGTGGTAGGTTCATCCAAGTTCAACTTTTCTTACCATGTTACCGGTACGCTCATTTTGCTCGGCGTGCTGCTGGGACGCTTTGTATGCGGCTTTCTGTGCCCGTTTGGCTGGCTGCAGGAGCTGCTTCATAAGATTCCCGGAAAAAAGTTCTCCACGAAAAAGCTTAAGCCGCTCACGTACATCAAGTACGTCGTGCTGCTGTTTGCCGTGGTGCTGCTGCCCGTCTTGATGGTTAACGACGTGGGCATGGGCGACCCGTTCTTTTGCAAGTACATCTGTCCGCAGGGTGTGCTCGAGGGCGCCATTCCGCTGGCCATCGCCAATGCCGGCATTCGATCTGCGTTGGGACATCTCTTTACTTGGAAACTTGCCGTTCTCATTGCCGTGGTAGTGCTGAGCGTTTTGTTCTACCGCCCCTTCTGCAAATGGATTTGCCCACTCGGCGCATTCTATGCGCTCATGAATAGGGTGTCCTTGTTGGGGATTCAGGTTGACGCGTGCAAATGTGTCTCGTGCGGCAAGTGCTCAAAGGTTTGTCAGATGGACGTTGATGTGGTCCGCGCGCCCAATCATGCCGAATGTATCCGGTGCGGAAAGTGCATCGGGGCCTGTCCCGTCGATGCCATCAGCTATCGCTATGGCCTGGATGTGTCGGCGGAAAAGCTTCCCTTGACCGCTGATAAAAAGTAAACAAGCTTCGACAAAACGGAGGAATGACTATGAAGCTTTCTAAGATTGCGGCCCTGTTTATGGTGCCGGTATTGGCCTTGTGCCTTGTGGCATGTTCGGCGCCCGGTGGCAATGCGAGCGAATCTGCGAGCTCCGATCCTAAGATCGCAGAACTCACTGCGCAGAAGCCGGCCAATGCCGACGAGGCCGCCGAGCTGTATGCGAAGCTCATGCAGAAGGAGAACGAGATCTTTTCGAGTGATAACGCGCTGTGGGAAAAGGTATTCAATGCGGCAAATAAAGACTCGACAATGATTGAGGACGGCAGCAATTACGGCGATTTCTTGCTCAAGACCATCGACGGCGCCAAGGATGAGTTTACGGCGGATGAGCTTAAGACGCTCAAGGCCGGTGCGCAGCAGATCAAGGAAATCGAGGACAAGCTCGAGAGCTTGGAGAAGGAGTTCCCCGGCTGTGGAAGCACGCCGAGCGCAGGCGAGAGCGTCGATGCTTCGACCGCTGGCATGACGGCTGGTGCCAATGCTTCGAGCGAGGCGACGAAGTTCCCCAGCTTTACGGGCAAGGACCTGGACGGCAACGACGTGAGCAGCGACGAGCTGTTCTCTAAGAACAAGGTTACCGTCATGAACTTCTGGTTCACCACTTGCAAGCCGTGCGTGGGTGAGTTGGGCGATCTTGAGAAACTGAATCAGGAGCTTGCCGAGAAGGGCGGCCAGGTCGTGGGCGTCAATTCCTTTACGCTCGATGGCAACAAGGGCGAGATTGCAGATGCCAAGGACGTGCTGAGCAAGAAGGGCGTGACATATAAGAACATCTGGTTCAAGTCGGATAGCGAGGCCGGTAAGTTTACGTCAAATTTGTTCTCGTTCCCGACGACGTATGTCATCGATCAGAATGGCAACATCGTAGGGGATCCAATCGTGGGAGCCATCAGCTCCGCCGAGCAGCGCGCAGCACTCAACAAACTTATCGACCAGGCGATTGCGAATAGCGAGCAGTAGAAAACGCGTAAAGCATAGCGAGGATCGTGTGTCGCTGTGCGAAGTAGTTCGCTACCTTTCAAGATAAGCTCCACCATATAGAGGTCCCGCTCGGGACCTCTTCTTTTGGGCGCCGTCCCGTTCGTTTTTTGGCGCGGTTTGTTACATTCCTCACTGGCGTCGGCAAAAAATGGGGATAGAGTAGGACAAACGCGTCGAATACGAACGGCGGAGGAGAGCGGGCAGGGTGCCTGCGCAGGAGAGGTTGCCGTCCATGCTGGAGCTCAAAGGTATTTGCAAAAGGTACGTTACGCAGTCGTTTACGCAGGTGGCGCTCGACAGCGTGAGCCTGTCTTTTCGCGATAACGAGTTCGTGGCCATTCTGGGTCCCTCGGGTTCGGGCAAAACCACGATGCTCAACGTTATCGGCGGACTCGACCACTTTGATTCTGGCGACCTGCTGATTGACGGCATCTCGACCAAGGACTTCCGCGACCGCGATTGGGATGCCTACCGCAACAACCGCATCGGCTTTGTGTTCCAAAGCTATAACCTCATTCCGCATCAGACCATTTTGGAAAACGTGGAGCTGGCGCTCACGCTCACGGGCGTGGGACATGCCGAGCGCCGCCAGCGTGCGCGCGAGGCGTTGGAGAAAGTCGGCTTGGGCGAGCACGTTAACAAGCGCCCGAGCCAGCTTTCGGGCGGGCAGATGCAGCGCGTGGCCATCGCCCGCGCCCTGATAAATGATCCTGAGATCGTTCTTGCCGACGAGCCGACCGGCGCTTTGGATTCAACGACATCCGTGCAGGTCATGGACCTGCTCAAAGAGGTTGCCCGCGACCGTCTGGTCATCATGGTCACGCACAATCCCGAGTTGGCGTACCAGTACGCCACGCGCATCGTCAACCTGGCGGATGGAAAGATCACCGACGATTCCGACCCCTTTGATGTTGCCAAGGCCGCGCGCCGCGAGGCCAAGCCTACGCGCAAAACCTCGATGAGCTTTGTGACGGCGCTGGGGCTTTCTGCCCGAAACCTTATGACAAAGAAGGGTCGTACGGCCATGACTGCCTTTGCGGGCTCGATTGGCATTATCGGTATCGCGGCGATTCTGGCGCTGTCCAACGGCGTAAACGGCTACATCAAAAAGGTCGAGGAGGATACGCTCTCGAGCTACCCGCTCACCATTTCCAAACAGGATTACGACCTGTCGTCCATGATGGGCGGACAGGGGGCCACGGATGATGGCTCGTCTGAAAGCGTGGATTCGTCCGACGACAGTGTCGGCGGCAAGGCTAAGGGAACCGATAAGATTCCCGTGGTCACGGCCGTAAAGGATATGTTTGCGAGCGTTAAGTCCAACGACATGACGAGCTTTAAGGCATGGCTTGACGACGGCGGCGACGGTATCGACAAAGAGGTCAACGCCATCCAGTACGGCTACGGTGTGACGCCGGTTGTCTATCGTGCCGGCAAGGGCGATGAGAAGCCTGTCCGGCTGGTGCCCAACGCCATGACCGAGGCCATGAGCGGAGGCGCGAGCTCGGCAGCAACGGTGAGCATGGAATCCATGGGAACCTCGGTCTTCAACGAGATGATTGACGATCAGAGCCTGCTCGACAGCCAGTACGATGTCGTCGCCGGTCATTGGCCCACGTCTGCCAACGAAGCCGTGATGGTGCTTTCGAGTCGTGGCACGGTGGGCGACTATACGCTCTACAGCATCGGCGCGCTGGATATCAATGAGCTCAACGATCTGGTAAACAGCGCTATGACGGCTGACGGTGGGGTCGAAACGCCCGAGACCGGCACCGACTTTACCTACGACGATGCGTTGTCCACGACGTTTAAGGTGTTGTCGCCGGCCGATGCCTATCGCAAAAACGAAGAGACCGGCATGTGGGCTGACATGTCTGGCGACGCCGACTTTATGGCCGCCAAGGTTGCCGACGGTATCGACGTGCACATTGTGGGCGTGGTGCGACCCAACGAGACGGCCAACGCGAGCGCGTTGTCCCCGGGCATTGCCTATACGCATGCGCTGACTCGCCAGCTTATGGAGCGCGCTGCCGATTCGCAGATTGTGCAGGAGCAACTCGCCCACCCCGAGACGGATGTCTTTACGGGCAAAACCTTCGACGAACTGCAAGGCGAGGCCAAACAAGGCGTGGATCTGGGCAGCATGTTCAGTGTGGACGAGGCGGCGCTCAAGAGCGCATTCTCGTTTGATGCGTCTGCACTCTCGGGTGCAGCCGGCGGTATGGACCTTTCTGGTATCGACTTATCCGGGCTGGACATTGACCTTTCGGGCGTTGGAAGGGACATCGACTTCAGCGACATCATGGCAAAAGCACCGGCCCCAGATTTCTCGGGCATCTTTGACGGTCTGGAGCTCACGCCCGAGCAAATGCAGCAGGTGGGAATGCTTGCCAACCAACTGTTTGAGGGCTTTTTGCAGTCTGATCAGTTTAGGGCGCTGTCACCCGAAGATCTAAAAGACGCGGCAAAGCTCGCTGCCGCGTTCTCGACGTATCTTGAGAATGATGCCGCAGCCCAGCAATGCCTGGCTCAATTGAAGGCGCTCGGCGGCGATGCCCTGGCCGAGCGCCTTCAACAGGCGATGACCGACTATGTGCAAAAGCAGCTGGCTCCGTATCTGCAGCAGGCTATGGATCAGGTGATGAAGGTAATCAGCGAGCAGATAGCGTCGACGGTATCGTCCCAGCTCAAGGCGGGCACAGCGGGACTTATGGACCAGATGGCGACGCAGATGTCTTCGAGTTTTGCCAACCTGGCGAGCGCCATGCACGTGGATGCGAGCGCCTTTGCTCGTGCCATCCATTTCAACATGGACGCCGAGGACCTGAGTTCGCTCATGATGAGCTATGCCAAGGCTTCGAAGCTCACCTACGACAACAATCTGACCACGTTGGGTTATGCGGACGAGGCGGACCCCATCTCGGTCAAGATTTTCCCGCGCGACTTTGAGGCCAAGGAGCGCGTACTCGATCACATCGATGCGTACAACAAGCAGGTCAAAGCCGCTGGCCACGATGATCGGGCAATTTCGTACACCGACTACATGGGCATCATCATGGGTTCGGTGACCGACATCGTGAACACCATCAGCTTGGTGCTCATCGCATTCGTGAGTATCAGCCTGGTGGTGAGCTCCATCATGATCGGCATCATCACGTACATCAGCGTGCTGGAGCGCAAAAAGGAGATTGGCATTCTGCGTGCGATTGGCGCGTCGAAGCGTAACGTGGCAAACGTGTTCAACGCCGAGACCTTTATCGAGGGCCTCATTGCCGGCGTCTTTGCTGTTGTCGTCGTGGTGGCCGTGAGCTTCCCGGTCAATGCTTGGGCGCTTGCGGCCAAACAGGTCGCCAACCTGATGAGCCTGCCCGTGCAGGATGCGCTGGTGCTCATCGCGATTTCGGTGCTGCTGACGGTCGTTGCCGGTCTACTGCCTGCCCGCAGCGCATCCAAAAAGGATCCCGTGGAAGCCCTGCGCTCCGAATAATGTGACAAAGGGACGGTTCCTTTGTCACGTTCGTTGATATGAGAGAAGAGTAGATGATCCTTTCGTTGGCCCCCATGGAGGGGATTACCGGGCATGTGTTCCGTCACGTGCATGCGGAGTGCTTCGGTGTGCTCGATTGCTATTACACGCCGTTTTTGCCGCCGCCGCGGGTGGGAAATCGCTTTGGCGGCAAGGCGTTTAAGGAGATCGATCCTGCCAATAACCAGGGGCTCAACGTGGTGCCTCAGCTGATGTCCAAGAACGCGGACGAGTTTGTGTGGGCGGCGCAGGTGCTCGCCGACATGGGCTATCGCGAGGTCAATCTCAACTTGGGTTGTCCCTCGGGGACGGTTGTTGCCAAGGGCAAAGGATCGGGCTTTTTGCGCAACTTGGACGAGCTTGAGGTGTTCTTGAGTGACGTGTGTGAGCGCTCTCCGCTGCCGGTATCGGTCAAGACCAGGTTGGGGTTGGAGAGCGACGACGAATACGAGCGCGTACTCGATCTATATTGCCGCATGCCGCTGGCAGAGCTGATCGTGCATCCGCGCGTGCAGAAGGACCGTTATGCGGGCTCGCCGCGCAAAGAGTTTTATGGCGAGACGCTGGAACGTGCGCCGTTTCCGGTGGCATACAACGGCGATATTTTTGATCTCGAGGACATGGATGCGCTGGTGGAGGCCTATCCCGGCACGCGCCATGTGATGCTGGGGCGCGGCCTGCTCGCGAACCCCGCTCTGGCCCGTATGGTCAACGGCGGCCCTGCTGCCACGACAGCCGAGCTGCAGCGTTTCCATGACACGCTGTTTGCTGCCTATGCAGAAGAGATTGGCGGCAATGCAGTCTTTCGCATGAAGGAGTGGTGGTTCTACGCCAAGTGCGCTTTCGCCGACCCCACTACCGTTCACAAGCTCGTACGTAAGACTAAAAAGGTCGACGAATACCGCGCCGCCGTCGAGCGCGTCTTTCGCGAGCAGCCACTCGCACCCATAGCCCGCTTCCACGGCTAGCTAGTCATTGGGGACGCACTTTAACGACTAGTCATTTAAGAACGTCCCCAATGACTATGTTGCAAAAAATGTACGTCAGCATCCAAAGATGTCGAAAAATGTCGACTTTGGATGCTGGCGTACATGTTTGGGTTCGGAGGGTGACTAGGCAATCATTGCATCGAGCGTGATGAGCTCCCTGAGTCGCTCCGTGCGTGTTTGCCCATGGCGCTTTGCTTTTGCGTCAAACGCATCAAGAACAGACTCACCCACACGTGCCGATAAAACAACGCTTGGCTCATCGGAGATCGACGGCCTTCCCAGCTTGATGGTGCGACCCTTCGGCCACTCATCTTTTTCGTATGCCTCCGCGGCTTTCTCCAACTCTCCGGGGGCAAATCCCATCATTTTTTCAAGCTGCTCAGCATTCATAGCGCCTCCTATCGATCGGCATAATGTCGAGCACAGGTCAACGGATACTCTTTTTGTATACAGTTTTGTAGACAAAAATACAAACAGTTTATCAGGCTAATTAGCTTGTTTTGACCCGCGTGTTCGATAGGAAATGAGCATTGACGGCTTCGATACTCCTTTGCTTTTCAGCCTGGAATTTGGATGCTCATTGAACTTCCGGAGGAGAGCGCTTTATTAGGCTATCGAGATTCTGGGCAGGAGCTCTCACTGGTCTTCGATAATGGGACCAGCTTAATTCGCGACACAGTGTGTCGCGAATGGGAGTAGTCGTTAGGTGTCCTTCAATGGCTAGTCATATAAGAGCGTCCAAGTGCCGGATTTTGTCATTTAGTGTCGTCCTCAGCGGCTATTCTGGAGGGTCGTGGTCAAAAAAGGGCAAATATGAGTACTGTTGCCATTATAGTTGCATTTATTTTGCTATAAATAGTAGCTCCTGATGAGATCTGTTCCCATTAGGAGCTACTTTTATTGAACATATGAGGAGAAATAGCGTCGTCTACGGACGTATGGAACGTTGAATAGTTCCTGAAGTGATCAAAATCGCTGCTACTAAACAGGTAGCAGTACTCATATTTGCCCTTTTTTGACCACAGCCCTCTCGGAAACCCTTTCCAGAGGCGTCAAACAGCCATAATCCAAAGGTCGCCTCAAACAATTAGCCGGTTAAGAGCGTCCATGACTACCCGCAAAAGCTGTACACCAGCATCCAAAGATGTCGAAAAATGTCGACTTTGGATGCTGGTGTACATGTTTAGGCCGTATGGGGTGGGGCCTTGGGCGGACGGGATGCGCATGCTAGAGCAGGTTCTTCTGTACCCATGCGATGATGTCGCTCGACTCGTAGAGTGGCTTGCCGTCGATGAATAGGCAGGGAACCTGGCGCTTTCCGCCGGCGGCGATGAGTGTCTGCTCGGCTTCGGTATCGGTCGAGATATTGCGCTCGGGAATGGTCACGCCGTTATCGGCTAAAAAGCGCTTGACCTTTATGCAATACGGGCAGCCGGTCATAACGTAAAGCACGAGCTCGTGATCAGTAGTCATAGGTCTCCAATCGGTTGCGGTTTTGATTGAAATACCCAAAGCCGCCGCGGTCTATGCGCGGACCAGTGACGACTCGATGGCCTGGACCAGAAACGCCGTGGCTCCGGTGCCGCAGGGCTTGTCGTAGTAGTCAACAAAGCGCTGGTCGGCAAGATAACCATTGGCGAGGCCCAGGTACGCTTCGTTCTGGGGCTCGCATCCCCAGTTGAGGGCAATCCAGCGACGATGCATCGCGACAAGCTTGCGAGCCTCGCTTCCATTCGCATCGCCATCGCCCATGGCAATCGAGAGTTGGCCCAGAATAGCGCGTTCAAGTTCCTTCATGTCGTTCCATGTCTCGGGGTCCATGTCCAGCAGTGCTTCGTTTGCTGCGTCGATCGCCTCGTCGCCGTAGCGCTTCCGGGCTTCGGCGCCGTAGCGCTCCTCGTTTTCCTGCACGGTGCGCCAGCGCTCCAGTTGCGGCAGGACGGCGCCCATGAGCGAGACGGCTTCGTCGAGCGACATACCGGTGTTCTGTGCCAGGCGCGGGGCACAATCCTCGATCATTGCCTCCATAGTGGTGTCGTAGGTGTACTTGCCGTGGTCGTAGCACCACTTGCAGTAATGGTCGGTCGTGGCGCCTGTGGCATCGGTGCCGCAGTCGTCGGGCGTGAGTATCATGCCGCAGCTCTGGCAATAATGCTCGGGCATTTCGAGCAGGTGGGACAGTGGCTCGCCGGTTACGGCGGCAATGAGCTTCATCATGTCGATGCCCGGGGTGACCTCGTCGCGCTCCCAACGGCTGACGGCTTGGCGCGTGACAAAGAGTTTGGCGGCGAACTGCTCCTGGGTAAGGTGATGGGCGCGACGGATGGCAATGAGCTTTTCTGCAAAGGCCATAGCGGCTCCTTTCTGCTGGTTGATGGCTTAAGCATACGCGGCGGCAGGCGCCCTTCCAAGCAACCGTTGGTTGCACGACAGGAGTCCGCGGCGAAGAATTGCGCGCAACGCCCCACACCTTCATGCCGTACAATGGCCGGCATGGAACCTATTGCTCACATACATACCGATCTGCCGCAGAAGTTCGGCATTCCGCGCAACAGCTTTTTGGCGCCTCATCTACAGGGACGAATCGTCTTTGAGCCGGAATTTGCCTCCAACGCGGCGGTTGAGGGTCTGGACTCCTTCTCTCACCTGTGGCTGCTGTGGCGCTTTGAAAACGGAACGCCCGGCGGTACGGCTAAGGACATAGCTACCGATGCCAAGTCGCAGGACAGGTCCGGCACCAATGCCAAGTGGTCGAAAACCGTGCGCCCGCCGCGTCTGGGTGGAGCCGAGCGCGTGGGCGTGTTTGCCACGCGCAGTCCGTTTCGCCCTAATCCCATTGGGCTTACCTGCGTCAAGCTCGATCGCGTCGAGCTCACCGACAATGGCCCCATCATTCATGTGCTGGGGGCCGACCTGCGTGACGGCACACCCATCTACGACATTAAGCCCTACATTCCATTTGCCGACTGTCACCCGGATGCGACCGGCGGCTGGATTGAGGACGCTCCGTGGCAAGAGCTCGACGTCGAGTTCCCGCAGGCGCTGCAGGATATGGTCCCGCCCGCAAAGCTCCCCGGTCTGGTCGAGGTTCTTCGCCAAGATCCGCGCCGCGCGGGCAGCAAGCACGAGCCAAACCGCGTTTACCACTTGGCCTACGCCGGGCTCGACATATCGTTTACGGTCGATGAAACCCAGCTAACCGTAGTCGCCGTCAACGACGCGCGAGACTAACCGGCCATTCGTCCGCACCCGTCAAATCAAGCGCCAAACCCCGCGCCAAAACCGCCCACGCTGGTGGACAATAACGCCTACCGAATCATTCCGCTCTGCACGGGAGTCCAGCATGAAATATGACTTCACTTCAATCATCGACCGCCACGGCATGGACTCCATCGCCGTTGACTCTTGGGGCGAGATCCCCGGCATGGCTCCGAACGCACCCGACGAGGGCTTCGACCGCATCCCTATGTGGGTGGCCGACATGAATTTTGCCACGGTGCCCACGGTCCAGGAGTACATCATCAAGCGCGCTCAGCACCCCATGTTTGGCTACTTCAATCCGCGTCCCGAGTATTTCGATCGCATCATCGAATGGCAGAGGCGCCGCAATGGCGTTGAGGGCTTGGCACCGGAGCATATCGGCTACGAAAACGGCGTGCTGGGCGGTGTCGTGTCGACGTTGCGCGCGTATGTCCAGCCGGGCGATGCGGTGCTGGTCCATAGCCCCACCTACATCGGCTTTACCAAATCCATCGAAGCCGCGGGCTATCGTATTGTCCACAGCCCGCTTAAGCTCGACGATCAAGGCGTGTGGCGTATGGACTTTGAGGACATGGAGCACAAGCTCGCCCAAAACCACATCCATGCCGCGGTGTTCTGCTCGCCGCACAATCCCTGCGGCCGCGTATGGGAGCGCGACGAGATCGAGCGCGCCATGGACATCTATCGCCAGCACGATTGTGTGGTGATCTCGGACGAGATTTGGTCCGATATCATCCTGCCGGGGCACAAGCATATCCCGACGCAGTCGGTGAGCGAGGATGCCCGCATGCGTACGGTTGCCCTCTACGCGCCCAGCAAGACGTTCAACCTGGCGGGCTTGGTCGGCAGCTACCACATTATCTACAACGAGACGCTGCGCGACCGCATATGCGCTGTGTCTAACAAGACCCACTACAACGAGATGAATGTCCTCTCCATGCATGCGCTTATCGGTGCCTACCAGCCGCAAGGCTACGAGTGGGTGGACGAGCTCAACCAGGTGCTTGCCGGCAATATCGAGTACTTCTGCGATTACGTGGACGAGCATTTGGGGGCGTGTCCTATTCGCGTCCGCAGGGCACGTACATGGTGTTTCTGGACTGCACCGAGTGGTGCCGCGAGCATGGCCGCGATATTCAGTGGTTGCTCGACGAGGGGGCGCGCGTGGGCGTGGGGTATCAGGACGGCCGCCCGTTCCACGGGCCCCGCCACATTCGCGTGAATCTGGCGCTGCCGCTTTCGCGCGTGAGGGAAGCGTGCGACCGCCTGGACCGCTACGTTTTTAATGCACGGTAAGCGCGCACTGCATGCGGAGCCTTCTGCCAAGTCGGCTAGAAGGCCCCGCATGGTAATGCGTCTGTAACCATTGGGCGCAGACCTGCTGCGGAGGTTTATTTTTCTTGAATCTGCTTGCCGCAAAGATGCTCAATCGTAATCTCGTAGAGCTGGACGCCCTTAATGTCCTTGGCGATTTCCTCCTCGACTTCTTCGGCAGAAGGGTAGTACTTAAGCGCGAGCTGGCGGACTTTGTCCTCGATGAATGCAGGCGCCTCATCAACTAGGCGACAACGGCCAAAGACCACGGTACTCATAACGTAGGGAGCCCAGTCATTGTCCTTATACCACTCGTTACCGTAAACGGTAAAGCAGATCTTGTCATCGCGTTTGAGTGCGTCGACCTTGTGGCCGGCTTTGGCGCCATGGAAATAAATCTTGTCGTGCTCGGCGTCAAAGAAGTAGTTGACGGGAATGGCATAGGGGTAGCCATCATCGCCGTTGACGGCAAAGACGCCGCGCTTGCAGGTGGCGAGCAACTTGCGCGCTTCCTCGTCAGTGATGGCGCGTTTCTTTCGACGTAAGGGCCTAAACATCATTGGCTTCCTTTCTGCTGCGTATGGCGGTTGAGCACAAACTATAGCGAAACAGCTCCGTATTTCTTGATGCGGGCGAGCATGTTTTTGAGCTTGTTAAAGTCGACCGGTTTGGACAGATGGGCGTTCATGCCGGCGTCGTGTGCCGCTTTGGCGTCCTCGGCGAAGGCGTTGGCGGTGAGCGCGATGATGGGGATGTCGGCTGCATCGACCTTCTCGCTCAGGCGAATCGCGCGGGTTGCCTCGTAGCCGTCCATGCCCGGCATCATGATGTCCATCAGAATCGCATCGAAGCTGCCGGCGGGACGGCCAACGTATAGGTCGACCGCTTCGTTGCCATCGGCGGCGCGAGTTACGACAATGCCTTCGCTTTCGAGCAGCGCCTGGGCAATCTCGGCATTCAATTCGTTGTCTTCGGCGAGCAGCACGTTCATGTCGGCGAGTGAGCAGTCGAGCGCCCTCTCGACCGTATTCGCCCGCGTCCGGGGGTTCTTGTCGATATCGAGCGGAATTTCCACGTAGAACGTGGTGCCCACATGGAGTTCGCTGGTGACTTCGATGGTGCCGCCCATCAGTTCAATAAGCGACTTGACGATTGGCATGCCCATGCCGGTTCCCTGGAACTTGCTGCGCGCATCGTCACCTTCTTGGGCAAACGGCTCATAGATATGCTTTAAAAACTCGGGAGCCATGCCAATGCCGGTATCCGAAACGCTAAAGCAAAAGAGCGCGCGCCCGTTATCGAGTGGCTTGGTCTTTGAACTAAAGGTGACGGAGCCGCCGTGCTTGTTGTACTTAATGCTGTTGTCTAACAGGTTGATCATGATCTGTCGGATATGGGTGGGACTGCCGATCATGTATGGCCCCGTGGCGTACGGCAGACTATTGTCCTGCATTGTGATGCCGTTACTGGACGCGCGGAGCTTGCACAGCACCAGTGTATCGTCACAGAGCTCTTTGAGGTTAAAAGGCGCATGCTCCAGTGTTAGCTTGCGGTCTTCGATTTTGCCCATCTCGAGGATGTCGTTGATCAGCGAGAGCAGGTGATTGGCGGCAACGCGCGCCTTGGCACGGCTCTCGCGGGCGACTTGCATATCGCCTTCCTTCAATTCCTCGATCTCGATAAGGCCCAGGATACCGTTGAGCGGCGTACGGATGTCGTGGCTCATGCGCGTGAGGAATGCCGTCTTAGCGGCGTTGGCAGCATCGGCTTTTTTGCGCTCGGTTCGAGCGCGCACGAGCGCCCAGATGAGCAGGACGATGCCGACCGACAACATACCGATGAGGGTAGCTGCAATGGCGGTGCGGTTGCGATAAAGGAATTGAAGCGTGTTGGATTCCTGGGCCGTGTACGACGTGGAGGAGAAATTGCTTGCGGAGAGCGATTCTCCGGCATTGATGATGCCCTTGTTGATGATTCCCAACAGCTCGGGTTTTCCGCGCGAAATCCAGCACGAGATCTCACAGGTGTCAGGGAGCTCGGTCGTCTCGCAGTCCTCGAGATCGTAACGGTCACCGATGGTTTTTACGCGTGAACTGGGAGCGACGATGCAGTGCGCCGTTCCCTTCCTGAGGGCGTCGAACGCTTCATCGTCGGATTGGTATTCGGTTACGGTCGCTGTGGGGAACAGACTTTCAAGTGCATTTTTGTTGACAAACGATGATTTGGTACAGGCGATGTTCTGAAGGTCTTTGTTCAGGTTGCTGCCGGTGTGGATGGCGGTGAGGGATATGGTCCCCAACGATATCGACTGCACAACGCCTGTTTGCTCGGCAAACCAGTAATCTCGGTATACCGGCAGCGCAACGTCTATGCTTCCCTTTGACAGGGCCTTTGACATCATCTTGTAGCTATCAAAGGCGACGGTTTTGACCGTAATGCCAAATTTATCGTGTAGCGTCGTCGCAAGCGATGCGAGCGAGCCTTCCATTTCGCCGTCTTCGTTCTCGTTGCAGTAGGGGAGTTTGCCCGTAATGTAGCCGAGCGTGATGGTGTTGTTGTTCGCCTTGAGCCAGGCGCGCTCATCGCCGGTGAGCGAGGATGATCCGCTGTTTTGCGCTGAATAGTTCGATTTGACCTCGTCGTTATAGCGGGGTTGACGCGGTTGATTGCCGCCATTGCGGAGTTGATGTTGTCCATCAGATCGGGGCGGCTTTTGGGAACGGCAAAGTAGTAGTCGCTCGAACCGACGTAGAACATGGGCGACGCCTCGGGCGACGAAATGGTGTCGTTCATGATGATGGCGTCGACCTCGCCGTTTGCGAGCGCGTCAAAGAGAACGGAGCCTCCGTCATACTCCCTGTATGTGCAGGCGATTCCCTCGTTGGCGAGCCACTGCTGGCCGACGATGGTTTGCATAACACCGGAGTTGTAACCGATGGTGAGACCCTGGAGTGCTTGAGGGTCACCCTTGGCCAGGTCGTCACGGTCGGGCCTGGCGTAGATGTAGTAGCGCTCGGTGCCCTCGGGGTTCGAGGAAAAGAGCAGCTTTTGGGCGCGTTCCTCGGAGTAGGAGATGTTGGGCATGAGGTCGATCTCGCCTGCCTCGAGCATGTCCATAAGCTCGGTGAAGGTGCCGGAGACGTATTCGTACCGCCAGCCGGGCGTGTAGTACGACAGGGTCTGGAGGTACTCGTAACCCCATCCCGAGAGACGCTCGCCGGGGGTGCCGTTCTGGAAGCCCTCGTTGTTGACGAGCCAGCCGACGCGGACCGTCTTGACTGGCTGACTAGAGTCATCGGCAAAAGCCTGGACAGGCGCGATGGAACTCAGTGCGGCAAGCGCTGCAAGCACAATGGCCAGGGCGCGACATATAACTGAACGAAGGACAGTGGCAGCTCTCACATGCAATCCTAACGAATCGAGACAATACCGCATAAGGATACCAGCTCAGCCTGCCCAGTCGGCAGCTGTACCGCTAAACGCTCCCGCCCGGCAGTCATCGGGGACGTTCTTAAACGACTAGTCATTGGGGACGTTCTTGTTTGACTGGTCATTTAAGAACGTCCCCAATGACTAGTTCCGTTTGCTGGGGAGGCGTGGGACAATACCGAGCGAACGTGATTGGTTGTCCGTGGAAGGGGTCGCGATGAAAAAGCTCAGGACGCTTGCCGATGTGCTGCGACAGGCTGGCTTTGCACGCATTACGGGCCTGTTTCTTATTTTCTATCTGCTTTGCTCGACGGCTGTCTGGCTGTCCGAGCCCACGACCCTCACGTTTGGCGATGGTCTCTGGTTTAGCTTTGAGACGGTCTCGACGATTGGCTTTGGCGATATCCCCGCTGAAACGCCGGTTGCCCGCGGCATTACCGTTATCCTAAGCGTCATCAGTATCTTCTATATCGCCATGCTTACGGGCGTGGCGGTGAACTACTGCAATACGCTTATCAAGATGCGCCAAAAGGACACCATGGCGCGCTTTATGGACGATCTTGAGCATTTGGAAGAACTCGACCGCGATGAGCTCGCCGATTTGTCGCGCCGCGTGCGCGAATACCGTCGCCGGCAACGATAGAACGGGTGCCGCGCGTCACGACGAGGGGGATTGCATATGAACATCACCGTCTACCTGGGCGCGAGCGTCGGCAACGACCCGGCGTTTCTGCCCGCAGTGCAGGAGCTGGGCAATTGGATTGGCGCCAACGGACACGCGCTCGTATACGGCGGGTCCAAATCGGGACTGATGGGCGCGCTCGCCGATAGCGTACTCGAGGCAGGCGGACATGTGACGGGTGTGGAGCCGAGCTTTTTTATCGAGGCAGAGTTTCAACACGACGGAATCGACGACCTTATCGTGACGAGCGACATGGCCGAGCGCAAAGCCAAGATGATCGAGCTCGGCGATGCGTTCATCGCATTTCCGGGCGGCACGGGCACGCTCGAGGAGATTGCCGAGGTTATGTCCGCGGTGTCGTTGGGGCACCTGAGCTCTCCGTGCATCCTGTATAACCTGGACGGTTACTACAACGACCTCAAGGCGTTGCTCGGGCACATGATTGATAAGGGGCTTTCGAGCCCGAGGCGCCAGCACGGCATCTACTTTGCCGACGATTTGCGCGAGATTGCCTCGATTATCAACGGATAAGTCTTGAGCCTGCCCCACTATGGCTCCCAATGGTGCCGTTTGCGGCGCAGGTGGTTGGCTCGTTCGGGCAACGCTCGCTCTACAATAAAACGTATCTATGTCGACTTTGACCGCGGGAGGACCCGATGGATAACCTTGCCAAACCCACGAACCGAGTGCTGTTTTTGGTCAGCGTTGCCGTGACCGGTGCACTCGCGGGTGCCGCAGTCTGGCTGTTCTTTTTTGCGATGGAGCACGGTATCGACTATCTATGGACCGAGATTCCGCACGCGCTGGGCGTCGCTTCGCCCGAGCTTGCCAGCGGCCCGTTTGGCTTTCTGCCGTACCCGTTTTTTGTCTGCCTGCTGGGCGGCCTGTTAATCGGTCTGTACGAAAAGATGACAGGCACCAAGACCGATGACCTCAACCAGGTGATGGCTAAGGTTAAGCAAGACGGGCGCTACCCGTACGACAACCTGGGCAAGCTTTCGCTCGCGGCATTGCTGCCGCTGCTGTTTGGCGGAAGCATTGGACCGGAGGCCGGCCTGACCGGCGTTATCGCCGGTCTGTGCAGCTGGGTCGGCGACCGCATGCGTCGCTTTGGCGCCGAGTTTAGGGAGCTCACGTTGCTGGGCACCCAGGCTGCCCTGACGGCGCTCTTTACCGCGCCCGTCTTTGGCTTTGTGGCGCCGCTTGCCGGTAGCACCGACGGCCAGGGTGAAGACGCCGACGATGAGTCCGCGTCCGGCGAGATCACCATCAAGCTGCCCAAGGCGCAAAAGACGGTGGTCTACGGTATTGCGATTGCCGGCGGTCTGGGCACCTACCTGCTGCTTGGACAGCTTGTGGGCGGCGGCATGGGCATGCCCAGGTTCGAGTCCGCCGAGGTGGGCAACCTAGAGCTTACCTGGCTCGTCCCTCTGTCGTTGATCGGCACCGTCTGCGGCTGGCTGTACTTTGTCTCTGAGCATGCAAGCGAGGCACTGTCCCATGCAATAGGGGAGCGTCCTGTCGTCAAGGCCATGCTGGCCGGTCTGGCACTCGCCATCTGTGGCACGGTCCTGCCCTATACCATGTTTGCCGGCGAGACCCAGGCCGACGTGCTCATGGAAACCTATCTGACCATTCCCGCTGGCGTGCTTATCGCGACCGGTCTTGTTAAGGCCATGCTGACGCCCGCCCTCATCAACCTTGGTTGGCGCGGCGGTCACTTCTTCCCGGTTATCTTCTCGGGCGTAAGCCTGGGCTATGGCCTTGCCATCCTCACCGGCGCAGATCCGGTCTTTTGCGTCGCCGTCTGCACGGCATCGACGATGGGTGCGGTCATGCGTCAGCCGGTCATGGTCGTGGGCCTGCTGCTCATGTGCTTCCCACTCAAGGGTATCGTCTGCATGATCATCGCGGCCGTCATCGCCGCCGGCATTCCACTGCCCAAGCCGCTGCGCAAGTAGTACAGTGGCGCACGCCGGGGACATGTCCTTTGCCACGGATTTGCGGGGAGGGGGGCGATCGCGTCCTTCGTGGATTGAGACTCGCGTGGCTACAGATCGCGTTCTCGATAAACCTTGGTGCTGACGGTGCAGCTGATTGCACATAGCGCGAGGGCAAGTGCGGCGATGCCTGCACACAGACAGCCCAGAACGGCAGGATCGGGATTCGCTCCGGCAATCGACATGAGCCAGTTGCTGATGGGGTTGGAGGAGCTCAGCGCTGCCATGGTAAGGCATCCGAGTAGGGCAAACAGGCCAACGGATAGGCGCAGTGCCTCCATGTGTCCAAATCGGAAGAACAGCGGCTGTGCCAAGAACACCATCATGAGGGAGATGAGCATCGATGCTGCCGAGGCAATTGCGATCTCAAAGATGGTTTGTCCTGTCGAGGCCACGCCCGCGCTGTTGAAGAACGGAAGGGCGATGATGTTCAAAAGCACGGCGGCGCAGGCCATGATGGCCGAGAAGACAACGATGCACAGGTAGCGTGCGCAAATTATGTCTTTGCGCGTGAGAGGCAGCGTTGCCCGATAACGCTCCCATCCGTTTTGATTGTCGAAGCCGGCCAGCGAGCTCATGACCATGATGGGCGACATGGCGCTGACCGCGCAGGCGCCGGCGCTCATGCCGGAATCGCCATCCGACGCGTTGGCAAGGGTTAGCACGACGAAGATGAACAGGCCGACGCCCGCGATGCTCGGGGTGAGCGTGCGAACGATGGCGAGCTCGGACATAAAGGCGCGTTTCATTTCGAAGCCCCTTTCAGCATGAGGCGCAGATAGTCATCAATGGTTGCCCGATCGCAGGGAATCTCTGGGAAGGCCTCGAGCGTTTCGCGACGGTTGGGCACGAGCACGTCCACGCTATAGGCGTGGTGGACGGCACGGGCACCGTCGACGCACGCCATAAGTTCGGCGGCCTGTGCTTGGGTGCAGTGGGCGATGCCGGCGCGGTCGGTAATGTCCTCGCGCGGCAGGTCAAACACAATCGAGCCGTTATCGATGCAGATGACGCGATCAGCGGTGCGATCGAGATCGGACGTAATGTGGCTCGAGAGCAGCACACTGTGCTGGCCGTCGGAAACAAAGGCGAGCAGCTCATCAAGCAGTTCCTCGCGTGCCATGGGATCGAGGCCCGCGGTGGCTTCGTCCAAAACGAGCAGCTTGGCATTGTGGCTGAGTGCACAGGCAAGCTGCAGTTTCATGCCCATGCCGCGGGAGAGGTCCTTGACTTTTGTCTTAGGATCGAGGCCAAATCGGTTGATGAATCCGGCGAACGTTTCGCGGTTCCACGTGGGGTACGCCGGGCCTACGAGCGACTCGATCTGGCCCACCTTGAGCGTGGAGGGGAAGGGGCACGTGTCCAGGACAAGACCGACGCGGGAGCGTAGATGGCGTTGCGACTCATCGGGCGCGTCGGCGCCACAACGCTGCCCAAACAGGTGCACTTCGCCTGCATCGAGCTTTATAAGCCCGAGAGCAGCTCGAATCGTCGTTGTTTTGCCAGCACCGTTGGCACCAACAAAGCCGACGATCTGGCCAGGCTCCACGGCAAGCGTGACGCCGCGCAGCGAAAAGCGGTCGCTTACAGTGCGTGAGATGCCTTTGAGTTCAAGCAAGTTTTGCATGGTATAGCCTTTCTTGCAGATGGCTACTGCATGGTTTCGGGGGCTACAAGGTCGAGCATCTCGTGCAGCTTGTCGCGCGTGACGCCCAGGGTTTCGGCTTGGCTTGCCGCTTTCGCAAGCAGATCTTCGATATGGCAGAGCTGGTTTTCGCGCAAGAGCTCCTGGTTGCCCTCGGCGACAAAACAGCCCTTGCCCTGCACGGTGCAGATAAACCCGAGCTGCTCCAGGTCGGCGTAGGCGCGCTTGGTGGTGATGACGCTCACGCCAAGATCGCTCGCGAGCGCACGGATGCTGGGGAGTTTGGCTCCCGCAGCGAGCGTGCCCGATAAGATCTGAGCTTTGACCTGCGAGGTTATCTGCTCGTAGATGGGCTTGTCGCTCGAATTGGATAGGATGATGTCCACAGCGGCTCCTTAGCTGTTGGGCTACACGTGTATATAACCGGTAAGCACAGTATATATACACTATGCACAGTTACGCAAGAGGTAAATACGGATTGTCCGCTCGTTCATTCATCTCAATCTGTAACATCTGGAGAAGATTTTGGCTGCTAGATGTTATAGATCGAGACATTGGCCACCCGTCTATCCTTATATCTCAATCTGTAACAGATGGACCCGTTTTGAGTGGCTAGATGTTACAGATCGAGATCTTTCTGGGACGTCCACCTGTTTGTCTAAATCTGTAACAGGTAGAGGTTCAAAAACCGTCTAGATGTTACAGATCGAGACAAACTGCTGCGGAGTGCCGCCATCGACTGCTACCCCAGGCCCCAACTGATGAATTTGTCCTGATAGGCACCCTAGAGCGGGATTTCGCGGCTACAATAGGGCGGTTACATCGACGTAATGCACCCAATGCAAGAAAGGATCCGCATGGCAAGCCTGTCGGATGAAATCTCGTCGCGCCGCACATTCGCGATCATCAGCCACCCGGACGCCGGTAAGACCACACTTACCGAGAAGCTGCTGCTCTATACCGGCAGCATCCAGACTGCCGGCTCGGTCAAGGGCAAGAGCTCGGCCAAGCATGCCGTCTCGGACTGGATGGACATCGAGAAGGAGCGCGGCATTTCCGTCACCTCCTCGGTGCTGCAGTTCACTTACAACGGCGCCTGCGTCAACATCCTCGATACCCCCGGCCACCAGGACTTCTCGGAGGATACCTACCGTACCCTTATGGCCGCTGACGCCGCAGTCATGGTCATCGACGGCGCCAAGGGCGTCGAGGCCCAGACCAAAAAGCTCTTTAAGGTCTGCACACTGCGTCACATTCCCATCTTCACCTTTGTGAACAAGCTCGACCACGAGGCTCGCGATCCGTTTGAGCTCATGGAAGAGATCGAGAATGTCCTGGGCATCAATACGTATCCCATGAACTGGCCGATCGGCAGCGGTCGCAACTTCCGTGGCGTGTTCGATCGTCAAACTCGTCGCGTCATTGCCTTTGAGGGCGACGGCCACGCCAACGCCACCAAGAAAGTCGCCGAGGTCGAGGCCGAGCTGGGCGATCCTTCCATGGACGAGCTCATCGGCGAGGAGAACCATAAGAACCTGATGGACGACATCGAGCTGCTCGATGGTGCCGGCGACGAGCTCGATTTGGATGCCGTGGCCTGCGGCAAGCTGAGCCCGGCGTTCTTTGGCTCGGCGCTCACTAACTTTGGCGTGGAGCCCTTCCTCAAGGAGTTCCTGCGTCTGGCCCCGACGCCGCGCGCCTATACCGATACGCTCACCAGCGAGCCGGTCGATCCCTGCCGCGACGACTTTAGCGGCTTTGTGTTTAAGATCCAGGCCAACATGGACAAGAACCACCGTGACCGCATCGCCTTTGTGCGCATTTGCTCGGGCAAGTTCGAGCGCGGCATGGACGCCTTCCACGTGCAGGGCAACCGCAAGCTCAAGCTTGCTACGGGCACGTCGATGATGGCCGACGATCGCGCCATCGTGGACGAGGCGTACGCGGGCGATATCGTGGGCCTGTTCGATCCGGGTGTCTTTAGCATCGGCGACACCGTGTGCTCCGGCAAGCGCCACGTGCAGTATCCGCAAATCCCGACGTTTGCCCCCGAGATGTTCGCTCGCATTACGCAGGTCGATACGCTCAAGCGCAAGCAGTTCGTTAAGGGTATGGAGGAGCTTGCCCAGGAGGGTGCCATCCAGATCTTCCGCGAGCTGGGCGCCGGCATGGAGAGCGTCATCGTGGGCGTGGTCGGCGTGCTGCAGTTTGAGGTGCTCGAGCGCCGTCTCAAGGCCGAGTACCGTGTTGAGGTCCGTCGCCAGCCGCTGCCCTATACGGACATTCGCTGGATCCAGAACGACCCCGATACCATCGATATCCCGGGCCTTTCGCTCACGCGCGACACGCTGCGCGTCGAGGACATGCGCGGCGGCAAGCTGCTGCTGTTTACGAGCCCGTGGAATGTGGACTGGGCAACCGACCACAACCCCGACCTTATCCTGTCGGAGTTTGGCAACGTGGCCTTTTAACGCATCGGCGCGGTGGCCCTGCGGGGCTGCCGCGCCGGTTGCTTGCCTGATGCCGTGTGAGCGGCTATCATACCCACCGTCGTCTCAAGACCGGGGCGTCCGAGCAGTTCGGGTCCGATATCCTGCTCGCTAAACCTAAAACCAAAGGAGTACATAATGATCAAGAAGGTCATGGAGGACTACAAGGTCCTGTTGCGGAGCATTCCCGCGGCAACGGTTTCGCTGTTTTTCGTGAGCGTCATCATGATGAACCTGCTGGCCAACAAAGAGCTTATCAGCTTGCCGTATCTGGCACTCGATTGCGGCTTTGTGGTGAGCTGGGTTTCGTTTTTGTGTCAGGACATGATTTGCAAGCGCTTTGGCGCCAAGGCATCTATCAAAATCTCTATCCTCGCACTGCTGGTCAACCTGGCCGTGAGCCTGTGCTTTTGGGCATGCTCGCTCACGCCCGGCATGTGGGGTGCCTACTACGACACGGGCATGATCGAGGTCAACACCGCCCTTAACGCCACCATCGGCGGCACCTGGTACGTGGTGCTGGGCTCTTCGCTGGCAATGCTCGTTTCTGCCGTGGTTAACTCCACGCTCAACCAGTCGCTCGGCCGTATGCTCAAAAAGAATAACTTTGCGAGCTTTGCCTTCCGCTCCTATGTGTCTACGGGTGTTGGCCAGTTTATCGACAACTTGGTCTTTGCCATTGTGGTGAGCCATACGTTCTTTGGTTGGACCTGGGTGCAGGTCCTTATGTGCTCGCTGACCGGCGCTGTTGCCGAGCTGCTGTGCGAGGTCTTCCTGAGCCCCGTGGGCTACAAGGTCGTGCGCGGCTGGGAGCGCGAGAATGTGGGTTCCGAGTACCTCGAGCGCCACGCAACCGCCTAGGGAGCAAGTATGCGGGTTTTGATCACGGGCGCTTCGGGCGGTATTGGAGCCGCGTGCGTTCAGCGCTTTTTGGACGAGGGCCACGAGGTCGTGGGCTTTGATCTGCTGCCGGCGGCGATCGAACACGAGCGCTACCGCCATCTGATCGTTGATGTCCGCGAGCCTGACTCGTTTCCAGGCGACCTTGAACCCCAGGCAATCGTGAACGTTGCTGGTACGCAGGATTCGGCCGACGATATTGCTGCCAACCTGCGTGGCACCATCAACGTGACCGAGCACTACGCCTTTGTGGGGGAGGGGCTTGCCGCCAAGCCGACACTGGCTATCAAATCCGTGGTCAATGTGGGGTCGGCGAGCGGACATACGGGATCGGAGTTTCCCGCCTATGCCGCCAGCAAGGGTGGCGTTATCGCCTACACCAAGAACCTTGCAAACCGTCTGGCGCCGCAGGCCATCGCCAACAGTGTGGACCCGGGTGGCGTTATCACGCCGCTCAACCGTTGTGTGATGGAAGACGAGCACCTGTGGAACCAGATTATGGAGCTCACGCCGCTTAAGCGCTGGGCCACTGCCCAAGAGATCGCCGAGTGGATCTACTTTGTGGGCGTGACCAACCGGTTTATGACCGGACAGAGTCTGCTGATCGATGGTGGCGAGGCCGGCCGCACCCAGTTTATCTGGCCCGAGTAACAAAACGCGCCCGATGGCAAGATTGCCGTCGGGCGCGTTTTTGATGTATCGATTTTTAGCCGAGGCAAGTCCAGTTGACGGGGGTCGAGCCGTGCTGCTCGAGTAGCCGATTGGCTGCCGAGAAGGGGCGCGATCCCATAAAAGCGGGGAGTTCTGCCGTGGCACGGTTGGCCGAAAGCGGCGAGGGGTGCGTGGAGGCCAGGCAGAACTTGCCGGTTGCCTTGCCCGCGCCGGTCGTGGCGAGCTTGCCTTCGACCATCTGCTGGGCAAAGCGGCCCCATGCCAAAAAGACGACCGGCTGGGGCAGCTGGCAGCAGCGTTCGATAACGTAGTCGGTGAGCGCGCTCCAGCCCAGCTTGGCGTGCGAATTCGCGGCATGCTCGCGCACGGTGAGCGTAGTGTTGAGGAGCAGGACGCCCTGCAGTGCCCATGGCGTTAGATCTCCCGTGGCGGGAATGGGGCAGCCCAGATCGGCTTTGAGCTCCTTATAGATGTTGCGCAGGCTCGGCGGCAACTTGGTTTGCGTCGCTGGGACCGAGAACGACAATCCCATGGCCTGGTTGGGTTCGTGATAGGGATCTTGACCCGAGATGACAACCTTGACCTTGTCGGCCGGCGTGTAGGCGAGGGCATTGAGGATGTCGTCTTGTGCCGGGTAGATAGTCTGCTCGGCACGCAAAAGGGCGATGCGCTCGAGCAGCTGGTTCGTAGTGTCACGTACCGGCTGCGGCGCATCGCCCAACCAAGTTGCTATGTTGCGGTCGCGGGTTGCGGTGTCCATGGGGCTCCTTTATGGCAGATGCTCTGTTGGCATCTATTGTAAAGGCGCACCGGTGACCTTTATGCCGCGGCTGCATAAGGAGTGGGGTCTACGAGACGTGCTCGGGCGCTTCTGCCATACGGGCCTGTCCATGTGCGCGAAGGTGCGGAAGCTCGACGGTTGCCACCATGACGCCGGTGAGGATGAGGGCGGCGCCAAAGAAGGCGATGGGGCTGAGGACCTCGCCGACCAGGAAGAACGAGAAGACGGCGGAGCATACCGGCTCGAGCGAGAAGGCGAAGCCGGTGGTCTCGGCAGGCACGTGGGGCTGCACGAGCGTTTGGGTGATAAAGCCATAGGCAGAGCAGATGAGTGCGAGCGCGACGACAACGACAATCTCGCTAGGCGTGCCGGGAAGCGTGAAACCGCCAAAGGTGAATGCGGCGATACCCGAGAATAAGCCGCCGAAGCCCAGCTGCCAAACGCCCAGAGCAAGCGGATCGACTTCCTCGACAAAGCGCTTGGCCACGATAATGTGGCTGGCATAGATAAAAGCCGAGAGCAGCATGATGATTGCGCCGGGATTCAGGCTGGTAAAGTCGGCGCCCGAGAGCAGCAGCATGCCGCAGGTGACGATGGCGGTGCCGACGAGCACCTTGCGCTCGGGGGCGCGACGCAGCAGGGCTGCGTTGGCAAACGGCACGATTACGACTGTCAGGCTCTGCAAAAAGCCGGCGGTGGAGGCGGAGGTGAGGCTGGAGCCCAGGCACATGCACGTGAGCTCGGTTGCCATGATGGCACCGATGATGGCGGCGCGAACCATAAGGTCGCGGTTGATGCGAAACGCGTGCTTGTGGAAGAGCAGCAGACAGGCCGCAAAGGCGATGATGCAGCGCAGCGCAACGATGCTCGTGGCGTTCATGCTGTCCATGCCGATCTTCATGAGGGGGTACGAAAAGCCCCATGCGACGGGAACAGAAAATGAGAGCGCGATTGCTTTTTTGCGATCCATGGGACTCCTTTTGTTACAGAACGGTTTCGCAAAAAGGATTCTGCTCCCAGATGTGGATGTAGTAAAGCGAATGTATCTTCAGTATGATTAAGAAATGCTAATGTTGGCGGGAAAAGTCCTGGCAAAACGTTTTACAGCTACATCGATGTGGAGGCGCGATGACATCGCGGTATCAGATTGTATGTATGGTGGTCGATTGCGGCAGTCTTAAGGGCGCGGCGGACGAGCTGGGCTATACGCAAAGTGCGGTGAGCCAGGCCGTCAAGGCACTCGAGCGCGAGCTGGGCACCACGATTATCGAGCGCGGAAAGCAGGGCGTTTCGCTTACGCGCGACGGTAAGCAATATCTGCCGTACCTGCGCCAGATCGTGACCGCCGAGGCCGAGCTCGAGGGCAAGCGCCAGGAACTGCTGGGGCTTTCGTCGACCGATATTCGCATTGCAACGTTTACCAACGTGAGTCGAACCGTGTTGCCGCGCGTGATCCGCGACTTTGGGGCGCTGCACCCGGGCGTACGCTTTACCCTCAAGCAGGGCGATTACACGCGCAACGCCCAGTGGGTGCACGATGGCGTGGTTGACTTTTGCTTTACGGCGCGTGGGTTTACCGCAGGGCTCGAGAAGCGCGTGGTCTATCACGACGAACTGGTGGCGCTGTTACCGACTGCGCACCCGCTGACAGCAAAGGAAAAGGTGACGCTTGCCGACCTAGCGTCCGAGCCGTTTGTGCTGCTGGATGAGGGCGAACAGAGCCTGGTGCTCGATGCATTTGCGGCGCATGGCTTGTCGCCGCACGTGACGAGCGAGGTCACCGACGACTACACCATCATGGCGATGGTGGAGGAGGGCCTAGGCGTGAGCATGCTCTACCGTCGTACTGTGGAGGGCATGCGAGCCGATATTCGTGTGCGACCCATCGTGCATGCTCCCTCGCGCGACGTAGTGGCAGCTTGGCGCAGCTGGGATACCATGCCTATCGCCACGAGGCGCTTTATCGACTATATGAGCTCGCATATTGTCAATTAATGACTGGCGTGACGTTGGGTGCGGTGTTTAGCGGGCTGTAGCTTTGGCTTGGGTGGCGCGATAGGTGCGTGCCGGGTGGCAGAGTAGTACCGCCACGACCATAAAGAACGCCGTGGTGCCCAGGCTGATGGGGTAGACCATCATGATGTTTGCAAAGGTGCGGAAGTGCGGGAACACGCAGAACACCCAATAGAAGCGGATGCCGCAGACGCAGATCATGGTGATGAGGGCGGGCGTGAGCGAGATACCAAAGCCGCGCAGGTAGCCTGACATGTTTTCGTAGAACATGCTAAAGGCGTACGCCGGGAAGATCGAGCACACGCGGATATAGCCGATCGAGACGATGTTGGGATCGCTGTTGAACAGCGATAGGATCTCGCGCCCCAGACCGACAATAACGATAATCGTGGTAAGCGCAACGATACCGCCTTCGACCAGGCAGACCTTGAGCGTCTTGGTGCAGCGGTCGATCTGGCGGGCGCCGTGATTTTGTCCCACAAAGGTGGTGCAAGCCTGGCTAAAGCTGTTGAGCAGGTTATAGCACACGTACTCTAGGCTCATGGCGGCGCTCGATGCCGCCATGACCTCGGTGCCCAGGCTGTTGATGGCAGACTGGATGATGATGTTGGCGACGGCAAAGACGGCGCTTTGGATGCCGGCGGGCAGGCCGATCTTGATGATGCGCTTGAGGGCGACGGGGTCGATAGCCAGGTCGCGTAGGGTGACGCGGACAACGGAGTCGGTCTTGAGCAGGCGAATAAAGAGCGTAGCGGCGCTGACGGTGTAGGCGATGGCGGTGGCGATGGCGACGCCCGCGACACCCCAGTGGAGCACAGGGACAAAGATGAGATCCAGGCCAATGTTGAGGACGGTGGACACGGCAAGCGCCTGCAGCGGCATGCGCGTGATGCCGACGGAGCGGAAGATCGCGGCCTCAAAGTTGTAGAGCAAGATCGAGGGCATGCTGAGCAAAAAGACGCGCAGATAGAGTGAGGCGAGCGGCATGGTCTCGGCGGGAACGTTGAGCGCGGCGAGCATGGGCTCGGCAAAGATCTCGCCCAGTGCGATGACGACAAAGCCCACGAGTGCCATTAAAATCGAGGTATGGACAGCGCGTTTGACCATGTTCTGATCGTTGCGGCCGATAGCGTTGGCGATGACCACATTGGAGCCAAGCGACATGCCAATAAACAGGTTGAGCATAAGACTGGTAAGCGGAACATTGGAGCCGACCGCCGCCATGGCGAGGGTTCCCTGGTCGCCCGAGAAGTTACCGATAATGACCGTGGCGATGAGGTTCGACAGCTGCTCCAAGATGCTCGTGGCGGCCACGGGGAAGGCGAACAGGGGAATATTGCGCCACAACGAGCCGGTGGTCATGTCAATGTGCTTAGATGCGGTATCAGCCATACGCTCTCAATCTCTAACATGCTATATCGTGCTTATTTGCGCAGACGATGATACTCCTAATGCAACCAGTCGGCACTTAGGGACGTTCCTTTTCTGTCGGCAGCTGGGGACACTCCTTGTCTCTTCTAACTAGTCATTCAAGAACGTCCCCAATGACTAGGTGGGGAAGGCGTGCGACAATGGTGTGCGTTGTGTTGTTCGCGCTAAGGAGTTGCCATGTTGTTGTGTCCCGTTTGCCATGAGCCGTTGGTGGACAATGAACGCGGTGCTGCATGCGCGAGCGGACACCGGTTTGACCGTGCGCGCGAGGGCTATCTATATCTGCTGCGCTCGTCCAAGAGCGGTGACTCCATGGGTGATCCCAAGTCGCAGGCGCGCAGCCGTCGTGACTTTCTGAACCGTGGATACTACGCGCCGTTGCGCGATGCGATGGTCGAGCTGGTGCGCAAGCAGGTGTCTGGGCGTGCTGCGTCTACGAGCGGCCCCATGACGCTGCTCGATATTTGCTGTGGCGAGGGCTACTACACCAGCGCCATGGGCGCGGTGCCGGGCGTGGATGCTTACGGTTTCGACTTGGGCAAAGAGATGGTTCGCCTGGCCGCCAAGCGCGGCGATGCAGCCTATTTCGTAGCCAACATGAAGGATATCCCCGTGGCCGATGGCGCCTTCGATATGGTGACCGAGCTCTTTGCTCCCTTTAACGAGCGCGAATTTGCCCGCGTGCTGGCGCCAGAGGGCTCGCTCTACACCGTGGTGCCGGGCGCCCGTCATCTCTTTGGGCTTAAGGAGGTGCTCTACGACACACCGTACCTTAACGATGAGAAGCTGCCGAAGACCACCGAGCTCGAGTTAGTCGGAATGCAGCGGGTGTCTGCGAATATTACGCTTCAGACCCAGGCCGACATCGAGGCAGTGTTCCAGATGACGCCGTACTACTACCGTACGCGCCCTTCCGACAAAGAACGCCTGGCAAATTTGGACACCCTTCAAACCGACATCGACTTCATCATCGCCGAGTACCGCCACTAACCTACCAAAAAGGGACAGATTTATTTTGGCAGGTTTTATCTGGGAAAACGTAAAGGGTCGACCGCGGAGATGCGCGATCGGCCCTTTTTAGTTGCTTGGCTGAAACAGAGGTTATGAGAAGCGGGCGCTTACAGGCGGTCCTTGTTCTCGGCCTTAACGGCGTGTGCCTGCTGAACAAAGAACAGGTCGTACACCACGATGACAAAGGCGCCAAAGTTGATGGCGTCGCCGCCAAACGCGGGAAGCGTGAGCACCGCTTGGGCAAGCGTGGCGACCGCGGCAACAATACCGAGCTTAAACGCGCCGTCCACCTGCGAAGGCTTGTTGGCGCCCTTGATACCGGCGACGCCTGCGGCAAGGTCGACGAGACCCTTGGCGATAAGCACGACCGCTGCGAGCGTGGCGTACGAACCGTACGTGGAATCGAGACCGCCCGTGGCGATACCGACGCCGGCGGTGACGAGGCTGGCGATGCCCAAAACAAAGTAGATGAGAGCAAGGATTTTGAGAGTCTTGCGAGTGAAGCTCATGGCTGGTCCTTTCGATACGAGTACGCCAACTTGGCGCACCCAATGTACTGCACATATGGTGAAGCACATTGTAGTTCAACGCGGCGATGCATGCGTTTGAAAGCGTCTCTTGCCCGCACGGTCCAACCTTTCAAAAAAGAAAGCTGGGCGTAAGTCAAATCGATGGCAGCGTATGCGCGGCGCTGCGATGATGGGGCCATGGTAAGAGCTGGACCGAAGGAGAAGCCATGATGTACGGAGCAGGGCAAGTGCGTGAGCCGCGGTCGTTGGGAAGGCGCATGAGTGATTCCGTGATCGCTGCCGTGTGCACGGGACTGATGGCGGTGCTTTGCATTGGGATGCTGTGGACCATGTCGCATGTGGGACAATAGCGGACGGTTGGGTGCTGGCATAAACGGCGCTCACGTATTCGTTTTGCTTGTTAAGGAGTGTCCATGGGCGTCTTCGATCCCTTTTCTGCTGCTCGGGCCGCGGGGCTTGAGCTGACCGGGAAGCCCGAGGGCCTCACGCTTACCGACGGCACGATGGAGCTGCGCGCCGATTTCGGCCGCATGCTTCCGCGGCTCAAGCAGGGCCGTCTGCAGCAAGAGCTGTTGGTAAAGGCTGCGCGCGCAAAAGGCATCGAGTGTCCATGGGCGATTGATGCCACGGCAGGCTTTGGCGAGGATTCGCTGCTGTTGGCGGCCGCGGGCTTTACCGTCGATCTGTATGAACAGGATTGCGTGATCGCGGCGCTCCTCAAGGATGCCCTGGATCGCGCGGCAGATGATCCGGCGCTTGTGGCTGCCGTGTCGCGCATGCGCTTACATGCGGGCGAGGACAGCATTGCCGGCCTTCGCCATACGGCTGAGCTGATCGGGCGGGGCGAGCTTGCCGCCCCCGACGTGGTGTATCTGGACCCCATGTTTCCCGAGCGCACCAAGAGCGCGGCGGTGAAAAAGAAGTTCCAACTTTTGCATCATCTGGAACAGCCGTGTGCCGATGAGGAGACGCTGGTCGAAGCTGCGCTTGCGGTGCACCCGCGCAAGGTCGTTATCAAGCGGCCGGTGAAGGGGCCACTGCTTGCCGGCGTTAAGCCGAGCTATCAGCTTGCGGGCAAGGCCGTTCGCTACGATGTTTTGGTGCCGCCGCGCCCGTAGCTTGCGTGCGATGGTTGGCGCTCCGTCAGTGCCGTGCCGATGCGAGGTCTATTTCCAAGGGTGCGACGTCAGGTGCCAGCCGCCGCAGTATTCGCATTTGTAGCAGGCCAAACCACGCCGCCCGCGGTTTTCGCAGTCGGCCATAACGGCCTCGGCCTCGGCGCGCGTGTCGTAACGGTTTTTGCGTTCGCACGACTTGTAGCGCCAGGCTTCATTGCGCTCGGCGTTCAGGGCGTCGCGGCGCTCGTCTTCGCGCGCAAACAGGTCGCTCATATCGCCGCCGGTGGCAGCGCCCAAAAACTCGCTTTTGGCCTTTGACCAGGCGGCTCGCTTTTTGCTTCCCATCTGTTTCGCGCCCCTCTCCAAACGCTGGTATCATTGCCCAATCAAAGTGATACCAATAAACGTGAGGTCGCCGCGTGATGATCAGAAAAACCCTCGATACCGACATTCCCACTGTTATGGCTATCTATGACGCGGCCCGCGCCTTTATGCGCGCGCATGGCAACGCCACACAGTGGCCCGAGGGCACGCCTTCTGCCGAGCAGCTGGCTGCCGATATCGCCGCCGGTGGCAGCTATGTGTGCGAAGTCGACGGCCGAGTGGTGGCGACGTTTGCCTTTTTGCCCGGCCCGGACGAGTGCTATGACGTAATTGAGGACGGTCAATGGCATAGCGACACTCCGTACGCCGTGCTGCACCGTGTGGCATCCGACGGTACCGCGCACGGTATAGCGGCCGCGATGTTTGCCTTTGCCAAGGAGTGTGCCGATCACCTGCGTATCGACACGCATCAGGACAACCTGCCCATGCAGGGTGCGAGTATTAAGGCTGGGTTTGAGCGTGCCGGCGTCGTGTATGTGTCGGACGGTACGCCTCGTGTTGCGTTCGACTGGCTGCGCGAGGCGTAAGAGCAGGGACGCGTATCAACAATTCGCGCGAACGAAAATGGCTCCGGGTGGGGCCATTTTCGTTCGCTGCACTGTTTTGCAAGCCGGCTTTCGCAAGGCGCGAACCTACGAAAATCGCCGCGCGGCAACGCGGGGCGATGAGCTCGGTCGGGGGATAGGGCCCGCTTCGCCCGCCGGCCCGTAAATTGTATCATCCAGTGTGGAACGAGGATGCCCGTTGCCGCGTGCGATGGGCTTGCAATAAGAGGAGAGCCATGTCGAAGCAAGCGGTCGTTGGAATTGTGGCGCATGTCGATGCCGGCAAGACCACGCTGGCCGAGGCCATGCTGTTCAACGCGGGTCGCATTCGCAAGCGCGGCCGCGTGGACGATGGTGATTCGCATCTGGACACTGACGCGATCGAGCGCGAGCGTGGCATCACGATTTTCTCGTCGCAGGCCGTACTCGACCATGGCGATACCCACGTCATGCTCGTGGATGCACCGGGGCATGTCGATTTTTCGGCCGAGGCGGAGCGCACATTGCGCGCGCTGGACTACGCGATTTTAGTTGTGGGCGCCAACGACGGCGTGCAGGGGCACACCGAAACCCTGTGGCGCCTGCTTGCACGCTATGACATCCCGACGTTCATCTATATCAACAAAATCGATTTGGAGAATCCCGGCCGCGATGTTTTGCTGGCACAACTTGGGCAACGTCTTTCCGAGGGCTGCCTGGATGCCAGCGAACTGCTGGCGGGCGGCTCCGTTCAGGAGGACGCTGCTGCGTTGGACGAGGCGGCGCTCGAGGAGTTTCTTGAGGCGGGTGAGCTTTCTGTCGCAATGCTGTCACGCATGGTTGCCGAGCGCAAATTGTTTCCCTGCTTTGCGGGATCGGCGCTCAAGGACCAGGGTGTGGCAGAGCTGCTCGACGGCATATGTGCTCTGATGCGCGAGCGAACATGGCCCCAGGAGTTCGCCGCGCGTGTCTACCGCGTGAGTCGTGGAGAGCGTGGCGAGCGTCTTGCCTGGGTCAAGGTGACGGGCGGCATGCTGCATGCCAAGCAGATGATTAGCGGACGTTCCGGTGCCGAGGCATGGGAGCAGAAGGTCGATCAGGTGCGCATCTATAACGGCGAGAAGTATGAGCTTGCCCAAGAAGTTGCCGCTGGCGGTATTTGTGCCGTGACGGGTCTTGCGCACGTTCGCCCAGGGGACGCCCTGGGTGCGGAGCCCGCGGGCGATGCGCCTGTCATTGCGCCGGTTCTCACCTATACGGTGCTTCCGGGCGAACACGATGTCCACGCGGTGTTCAAAGCACTGACAGAGTTAGCGGACGAAGATCCTATGCTCGGCGTAAGCTGGAATACTCATCTGGAGCAGATTCACCTGCAGCTGATGGGCGCCGTGCAACTCGAGGTCGTGCAGCGGGTGTTGGCAGATCGTTTTGGCCTTTCGATTGCGTTTGAGCCCGGCGGCATTCTCTATAAGGAGACTATTTCGCAGCCGGTCGAGGGCGTGGGCCACTTTGAGCCGCTGCGCCACTATGCCGAGGTACATCTGCGTTTGGAGCCGTTACCGGCGGGCTCGGGCGTGCAATTTGGCACCGTGACCTCGACTGACGAGCTCGACTTGAACTGGCAGCGTCTGGCGCTCACCAACGCCATGGAGCGCGATCACCTGGGCGTGCTGACTGGCTCGCCCGTCACCGATGTGCGCATTACGCTCACGGGCGGCCGTGCGCATGCCAAACACACCGAGGGCGGCGATTTTCGCCAGGCCACGTACCGCGCGATTCGCCAGGGGTTCATGCAGGCGCGTGAGGCGGGCGCGGCGGTGCTGTTGGAGCCGTGGTACCACTTTGAGCTCGAGGTGCCGGGGGAGTGTGTGGGCCGGGCGCTTTCGGATGCTACGCGTATGGGTGCCGAGTACGAGCCGCCGACGATGGCGGGAGACCGCGCCAAGCTCATGGGCCGCGTGCCGGCATCCGAAGTGCAGGATTACGCGCTGGAGGTGGCTGCCTATACGAGTGGCCGCGGGCATCTGTACCTGGAGTTTGCCGGCCACGCGCCCTGTCATGATGCTGAGCGCGTAATTGAGGCGGCCGCCTATAAGCCCGAGGCCGATCTGCCCAATACGCCCGACTCGGTCTTCTGCTCTCATGGCGCCGGCTACACCGTCAAGTGGCACGACGTCCCCGCCACGGCGCACGTAAAGGTCGATCCCGCCACCTTTCGCCCCTGGCGAGCAGCAGACGCCGAGTTTTTCGGCCACATGTGACAAAGGGACAGTTCCTTTGTCACATGCTATTGGTATAACTCGGTACAAGTTGGTATAACTATTGCCAAGGTTTGCCAATCCGAGGAGGCCGACATGAATCCAAATCCCTTTAAGCCCACGGCTGGCAAGCGGCCTCCGATACTCATCGGTCGCGAGTCGGTCATCGAAGATTTCGAGGAAGGGCTCGATAACGGCGCCGGAGCGCCGGGCAGGCTCATGCTCATTACGGGAAACCGCGGTTGCGGCAAGACGGTTCTCCTGCGGGAGCTGCAACGTCTAGCCAGCGAGCGCGGATGGGCGGTTGTCTCCGATTCCGCTTCGCTTGGCTTGTGCGACCGCCTGGCCGACGCGCTTCGCTCGAATAAACCCGTTGTGACGTCAATGGAATTCGGGCCGTCGTTTGGCCGGATGTCGGTCGAGACGGCGCGGGCAAAGGGCGAGACGTTGCGAGGGCTGGTCAACGAGCGTCTCAAGAAGCTCGGTCCAGGCAAGGGCATACTGTTTGCGATTGACGAGGCTCAATCTGCGTCTATCGAGGAGCTGGCGGCTCTTGCCGTTCTCTATCAGCAGGTGCTCGGAGACCAGGATGCCACGGGCTTGTCCGATAGCGACCAGCGCGGCCTTGCGCTAGTGTTCGCCGGTTTGCCCAGCATGGTTGATGACTTGCTCGAAGAGCCGAGCGTGACGTTTTTGCGGCGCGCCCAGCAGCGTACGCTGGGGGCGATTTCTTTGCCCAAGGTGCGCGATTCATATATCCAGACGGTCAAAGGCGCTGGTCTTTGCGTTGATGCGGGGACGGCGGACCTTGCGGCGCGCAGGAGCATGGGGCATCCCTATATGGTCCAGCTGGTGGGATATTACATGTGGCGGGCTGCTGTCCGGCGTGACTCGCGGGTCATTGAAGAACGCGATGTCGAGGATGGCCATGCGGATGCCGTCTCCGAGTTCTACGAAGCGGTTGACGCGCCTCTGTATTACGGGCTGCGCAGTCCACAACGCCTCTTTATCGAGGCCATGGCTGCTGACGAGGGTAAACCGACGCGCATGGCGGATATCATTGAGCGCTGCGATCGCACCCAGAGCTGGGCGAGTAAATATCGCGCAAGCCTGATTCGCGAGCGCGTCATCGAGGCTGCCGGATACGGCCTCGTCCGATTTACCGTGCCCATGCTGGGCGAGTATATCCGCGACCGCATTTTATGGCATGAGTAGGGTGATAAAGGTGACGGAACAGAAGATGAGCCCGCAGGCTATCGAGGTGCGCGGCGCGCGCGTACACAACCTCAAGGACATCGATATCGATATTCCGCTGGGAAAGCTCGTGGGCATTGCCGGCGTATCGGGTTCGGGCAAGAGTTCGCTGGCGCTGGGGGTTCTTTATGCCGAGGGCTCGCGTCGCTACTTGGAAGCACTCAGCACTTATACCCGCCGTCGTTTGACGCAGGCCGAGCACGCTCAGGTGGATGAGGTATTGCACGTACCGGCGGCGCTCGCGCTGCACCAGCGTCCGAGCGTGCCGGGCGTGCGCTCCACCTTTGGCACCATGACCGAGCTCAACAACAGCCTGCGTCTGCTCTTTAGCCGTTGCGCCCATCACGTGTGCCCGCATTGCGGGGCGCGTGTGGAGCCAAGCCTCAACGTAGCGGCTGGCCTGTCGCTCACGTGTCCGACGTGCGACCGCGAGTTCTACGCTCCGAGCGCCGAGGACCTTGCCTTTAACAGTGGCGGTGCATGCCCCACCTGTGGCGGCACCGGTGTCATGCGCGAGGTGGACGAGGCGAGCCTGGTGCCCGACGAGTCAAAGACCATCAACGAAGGTGCGGTGCTTCCCTGGGGTACGCTCATGTGGGATTTGATGAAGCAGGTCGCCGGCGAGATGGGCGTGCGCACCGACGTGCCGTTTAACCAGCTCACGCCTCAAGAGCGCGACATCGTGTTCCACGGTCCGGCGGTTAAGAAGCACATTCTCTACGTTCCCAAAAACGGCGAGGGCGCCACGCCGCTCGACTTTACCTATTACAACGCCGTCTATACCGTTGAGAATGCGCTCGCCAAGGTTAAGGACGACAAGGGCCTCAAACGCGTTGCGCGCTTTTTGCGCGAGGGAGCATGCCGCGATTGCGGCGGCACGCGTCTCTCCGAGGCTGCGCGCCAGCCCCAGGTGCGCGGTATCAATCTGGCGCAAGCGGCGGCCATGACGCTGGGCGGGGCGATTGAGTGGGTGCGCGGGGTGCCCGCATCCTTGCCGCCCGAGATGCGGCCCATGGCGACGGATATCTGCGATTCGTTTTTGAGCGCGGCCCGTCGTCTGGTCGACCTGGGTCTCGATTACCTTTCACTCGATCGCGCCGGTGCCACGCTTTCCACGGGTGAGCGCCAACGCGTGCAGCTTGCTCGCGTGGTGCGTAACCGATCGACAGGCGTGCTTTATGTGCTGGACGAGCCTTCGATCGGCTTGCATCCTGCCAATGTCGACGGCCTGGTAGGCGTGATGCGAGATCTGGTGGATGACGGCAACACCGTGGTTGTTGTCGACCACGATACGCGCGTACTGGCGGATGCCGACTATCTGGTCGAGATGGGTCCCGTTGCCGGAGCAGGCGGCGGCAATGTGATCGCCGCTGGTACGGTAGACGAGGTCGAGCGATCGCAGGGCAGTCGCATCGCGCCGTTTTTGCGCTCAGAGTCCAAGCGCTTGCGTCCGCAGGTGACTGATGAGGAAATGTTCGACCAGGGCCATATCCGCATGGCAACCGAGGCCATCCATACCGTCAAACCGCTCGAAGTCGATATCCCGCGCGGCCGCCTTGTCGCGGTGACGGGCGTTTCGGGTTCGGGCAAGACGACGTTGGTGCTCGAGACGCTCATCCCGGCGCTCAAGGCGCAGGCAGCCGGCGAACGCTTGCCGGGGCACGTGCGTTGGGTCGATGCCGAGGGCATTGCCCGTGCCAACCTGATTGACGCCACGCCCATCGGTGCCAACGTGCGCTCGACGGTAGCGACCTATGCCGACATTCATGACGAGCTGCGCCGCGCCTTTGCACGTACGCCCGAGGCCAAGGCGGCGGGATATAAGGCGGGCGCCTTTAGCTACAACACCGGTGCCCTGCGCTGCCCTACGTGCGACGGCACGGGCTCGATATCGCTCGACGTGCAGTTTTTGCCCGATGTCGAGATCGTCTGCCCGGCATGTCGCGGCTCACGTTATGCAGACGCTGCTTCGCATATCCATCGTGAGGGCAAGGACGGGAGCTTGCTGACGTTGCCGCAGCTCATGGATATGAGTGTGGATGAGGCGCTCGACGCCACACTGGGGCTCAAGAAGGTTCAGGCGCGCTTGCAGACCTTGCACGACCTGGGTTTGGGCTATCTCACGCTCGGTGAGCCCACGCCGGCGCTCTCGGGCGGCGAGGCGCAGCGTCTTAAGCTTGCGAGCGAGATGGGTCGCGTGCAGGATGATGCCGTGTTTGTGTTTGACGAGCCCACGATCGGCCTGCATCCGCTCGATGTTCAGGTGTTGCTGAGTGTGTTTGACGGCCTTGTCGCCAAGGGCGCCACAGTTGTCGTGATCGAGCACGACCTCGACCTTATCCGTAACGCCGATTATGTGATTGACATGGGCCCGGGCGGTGGCGATGCGGGCGGGCAAATCGTCTGCGCCGGCACGCCAGGCGACATCGCGGCCTGCTCCAAGAGCATTACCGGTCGCTATCTATAGGCGATGTGACAAAGGGCAGACCCTTTGTCACATTGACTTCTATTTCACGCATTGAGCGGCGAGATAGTCGCGGAAGAATGGCAATTCAAAAGCGACGATTCCGCGCCCGCGTTCTCCAATGATGCCGGCATCTATCATGCGGCGTCGGTAGCGGGAGACCTGCTGCGGCGAACGCTTAAGGCGTTCGACAAGGTCAGCGGTGGTGGACTCTTCTTCGTCATCGAGCATGGCGATGAGGAATCGCTTGTCCTCTGCAGTGAGTTCCCGATAGGTTGCCGCAAGGATTCGGTCGTCCATCTCGTCGCGCGCGATTTTGATTCCCAGGTCAAAGTCGCGTGACGAGATTTCCTTCGAATCGCTTGTGAGATCCCAGACACGGTAGCCTACGAGTTGCAATAGGAAGGGAAAACCAGAGATCGAGCGAACGGCTCTATCGATTCCCTCAGCATCTGCCAGGCGATCGTTTTCCTGGATTGTGCGAATCAAGGCCTCGCGTACGTCATAGTCGGCAATGCGACCCAGATGATATTGTTGGGCGCGGCGAAGGAACGAGACCGTCTTGTGGTTTAGCAACGTCGAGACGTTGTTGGGAAGTCCCGCCATGAGCAGGGCGACGCGTTTCCCGTCGGTCACAAAGTGCTGATACGTCGCTGCGAGCTGAATCATCTCGTCGAGCGTCGGATCCACCTCATCAACCGTGACGAGCAGCCCGGTTCCCGCCTCGTTAAGCTGGTCAATGATGTCACTCATGCGATAACGCCAGGTTGAGGCATCGTGAACGCGATTGACCTCGATGCTGTCAAGCGGTGCAATTCCGAGACCGGTGACTTCGAAGTTGTTAGACGGGTCGATAAGATGGCTTGCAGCACGTTTGGCCCCGAACTCGATTTCCTCAAGCATTCCCGAGAGTGCGGTCGTCTTTACGGCTATCCAGCCGTGGGATTCCGCCCTTGTCGCGAGCGACGACATGAGAGCGGTTTTACCGGTTCCACGCGCGCCTGAGAAGATCGAGGTCAATTCTGGGCGCCTACGCTGGCTCAAGAAGGCACGGTCCAAATCCCGAATAATCTGTTGTCTGCCAGCGAGATGGGCAGGAACCTCACCAAAACTGGGGGTAAACGGGTTCTCGAGATATTTCACAAGGCTCTCCTTTCACACCGCCGTTTAACTTCATTTTACTTTAGTTAATTCTGATTAAAAGTGAGGGCTCTTTATCTAGAGCATCAATTAGGCGTGTGTGCCATCGGCGTGGCGCTTGAATGTGACAAAGGGACAGCCCCTTTGTCACATTCCCGGAAAGCCTGCCTGGCGCAGGGCCTCGTAGAGGACGATGGCGGCGCTGTTGGAAAGGTTGAGGGCGCTGATGCGGTAGTCGTCGGGATTGACGAAGTTGCCGCAGATATCCTGCCGAAGGATGGCCTCGTGGCTGTCCTCGGTATGCCCCAGCGATTCCTCGTGAGCTTCCCATGCCTCGGCGTTATCGAGCGAGTCGCAATCGCGCAGCATCGGGATGCGCTCGCAGCGCTCGGGCGCCGCGGCAAGCAGTGGCTCGGGAATGCCCGAGCTCTCGCTGCCAAAGACCAAGTAGTCGCCATCGCGGTAGGTACTCTGCGCATAGGTTCTGCGCGCCTTTTTGGTCAGCAGATGCAGGCGCTCGTCGGCAGGGGAGAGGCCGTTGCGCGCAAGGAAATCCTCCCAGCTGGCATAGGTCGTCACGTCCAAGTTTTGCCAGTAGCCCAGTCCGGCACGACGCACCGTCTTGTCGTCGAGCGAAAACCCCAGCGGCTCCACCAGATGCAGACGGGCGCCGGTGACCACGCAGGTACGGCCGATATTGCCTGTATTGGCCGGAATTTCGGGTGCATACAGCACGATATTGAACATGAATCTCCTTGGCTCAGAACGAAAAACCACCACGAAGGGCACCTTCGTGGTGGTTTGGCGGTTGTGTAGGCGGAAAAATGCCCGCTTGGATAAACCTAGGCGCGGTGCCAGTCGGTCAGGCAGGCATCGAGGGAAGCGATGAGCGCATCCTTGTCCATGTGACGGCCGATGATGCACAGGCTCGTCATGCGGTCGCCCGTCTCGTCGTCCCAAATCTGCATGATCTCGGGGTTCTCGTCGATGATCTTCTGCTTCTCGCCCTCGGGCGCGGAGTCAACGAACAGGCCGTTTTCCATCAGGCGCATCTGGTGGCCGGCCTGCTCAAACATGTAGCACATGTCCGGATCGCCGGTCTGCCACAGCGGACCCTTGACGCGGATGACTTCGTCTGGCCACTCCTGCTCAACAAAATCGGTGAACTTTTTCAGGTCAAACGGCTTGCGGCGCGAGTACACAAAGGTCTCGATGTCGTACTCGAGCACCTCGGGGTCGTCGTGCTCCTCGGGATGCTCCATGGCCTCGATCCAAGCTGCGGAGTTGTAGGCGCGCATAAAGTCGAAGCGGTCGGTGTCGAGCAGCTCCTCCATGGGGACCTCGCCGTTTTGGGCCTCGACGATCACGGCGTCTTTCTGCAGGCTGCGCACGATGGCCTTAAGCTCGGCAATCTGCTCAGGGCTCACAGTATCGGTCTTGTTGAGGATCAGCGTGGAGCAGAACTCGATCTGCTGGATAAGCAGGCTTTCGATGTCGTCCTCGTCGATGTCCTCGGCCAGCAGGTCGCGACCGCCGTTGAACTCGTCGTACATGCGGGCGCAGTCGACCACGGCCACGATGTTGTCGAGCGCGAGCTTGGGCTCGCCGCCCACCTTGGCCTCGTCGCAGAAGCTCGAGATGGTGTAGGCGATGGGGATGGGCTCGCAAATGCCCGAGGCCTCGATGATGATGTAGTCGAAGTTGCCCGAATCGGCGATGCCCTGCAGCTGGTTGGCAAGGTCGTCCGAAAGCGTGCAGCAGATGCAGCCGTTGGTGAGCGGGATGAGGTCGTCGGTTTCGGAAAGACCGCCGTCGGCGATAAGGCTGGCGTCGACATTGATCTCGCCGATGTCGTTGACGATCACGGCGGCGCGGATGCCGCCGTCGTTAGCGAGGATGTGGTTGAGCAGCGTGGTCTTGCCGGCACCGAGGTATCCGGTAAGCATGATGATTTTCACGGGTTTGTTGGGCATGTGCCCTCCTTTGTTAGATATGGCTTACAGTTGAATCATATGCCAAACGTCTGCTCTTATACCCACGCGCCGGCAAATAACACAGGCTACTCCCAGGCTCCCCATACATCGGGGCAATAACCGACGGTGGCCTTTTTGCCGTTGCGCACGATGGGCTCGGCCAAGACCTGCTGGTTCTCGAGCAGCTTGTCGAAGCGCTGGCTAGGGGTGAGGTGCTGGATGAGCGCGAGCGTCTCCTCGTCCTTAGCCTTGGGGTTGAGCAGCTTGTCGATGCCGCCGACCGCCTGCATCACGCTCGTGAGCTCGCCCTTGCTCATCTCCTTTTCCTTAAGGTCGATAAACTGCACCTTAATGCGGCGCTCCTTAAAATAACGCTGAGCCTTCTTGGTATCGAAAGACTTTTTGGTGCCAATAATTTGCACGTTCATGTATTTGTTCCGCCGTTCTACCTGATGAAGTTGGTGCGCTCGCGATCGGCTTCGGGGGCTTCGATGCCGGCGGCCTGTCCTGCCTCGATACAATGCAGGAGCCAGGCCATGTTCTTGCCGATGTTGCGCATGGTGGCCAGGCCCTCGGCGTCTTGGGCGGCCTCGCCCGGCATGGCGCCAAACACGTTGTTCCAGTACGTGGAAGCAACCACGGGCATCTGGTTGATGGTGAAGTACTTGTTGAGCACGTCGAAGGTCGTCGACGTACCGCCGCGACGGGCGACGGCGACGGCAGCGCCCGGCTTGTGTGCAAAGGCCTTGCTGCCGGCATAGAAGGCGCGATCGAGGGCCGAAAGGATGCGGCCGCTGGGGTGCGCATAGTAGACGGGCGAGCCAAAAACAAAGCCGTCTGCCTGCTCGGCGGCAGCGATGAGCTCGTTCACCACGTCGTCGTCAAAGGTGCAGCGACCGCCAAGCTTGCCGCACTGGCCGCAACCGATGCAATCGCGAATGGGCTTGGCGCCCAGCTGAAACGCCTCGGTATCAATGCCTTCGGTATTGAGCTGCTCGGCGACCTCGGCGAGTGCGCGGGCGGTGTTGCCGTTTGCCTTGGGGCTGCCATTGACCAAAAGAACCTTCATCACAAACTCCCTCTGCTTTTGGTGACTTCTGCAGAGGATTATCGCACGATGGGGGGAGGCGGCGCGGGCGCGGCGCTAATCCAGTTTGGTGCCTGGCACCTGCACGGCTTTCCCGAGCAACGCTTTGAGCTCGTTCAAGATGGAAACGGGCTGACGGTCGACGCCGTCCAGATGGAGCGTGGCCACGCGAATGGGTGGCTGATATTCAAATGGGCCAAAGAGCACGGGCGAACCCAGGAACCGCTCGATTTCCTCTGCAATCGCATCGGTTTCTTCGGGATCAAAGTCGTCGAAAAGAGCCACGAACATCGGCCCCGTCGAGCGGAACATACGACCCTTACCGCGCGAGCATTCCACCAGACAGGCGGCACATTCTGCCAAAACGCGGTCGCCCGCATCAAAGCCAAAGCGGGCATTGACCTGAGCGATATCGTCGATTTTGATGGCGATCAAACCAGCCTTGCGCGCCACGCGACGCATTTCGCCAATGGCGTTGACCAGGGCGTGAATATCGCCCAAGCCGGTCACGGAATCGGTCGTATCTGCCAAGCTTCGGTTGATGATAATGCCCACATACATGCCGGGCTCGGTATCGGTGCCGTCCAAGCGGTAGCCCGTGCAGTCGCAAAGCACGTATTTTCCGGTGGCATCCATTACGCGATACTGCATGTAGTGGAAGTGCCACGTGCCGTTAATCACCATGTCGAGCTCGGCACGTACGTTGTCACGGTCCTCGGGATGAACGCGGGCGAGCCACATGTCGAGTGAGTTAAAAGGGTGCTGGGAGGGCAGGTCAAAATCGCGCACGGCGTTAACCGACCATTGCGATTCTCCCGTATCGAGATTGAGGATAAACGGATAGCGCGTCTCGGAGCTCATGGAGATCGCTTGGAACACCCGGTCGTTGCAGGGAAGCTGATCGACGATTGGGCGTTGCGGCGCGTCATCGTCTTTCGGTTGCTGTACGCGATGCATAAGCTTATAGCGATACATCTTGCGATCGGCATCCATCGTCATCTGGCGACGCGTGTCGCCAGCAAGTGGATCGACGCGCGAGCAGCCAAAGCTAAAGCTGCCGATCATGGGCGCCTTGCCACCTGAGCTCGCCTCGATCAGCCCGGCACGTACCTGCTCCAAGCGCTGCTCGAGTTCGGTCTCGTTTGCGGAGAGCGAGATAAGCACAAACTCGTCTCCACCGATACGGAACAGCATCTCATCGTGCTCCATGGTTTCGGAGAGCGTGCGGCAGATGCTCAGAATATAGCGATTGCCTTCGGCGTGGCCAAACCTATCATTGCAATGCTTGAGATGGTCGATGTCAATATAGGCGCAGGTGAAGGGGTCGCCTTTGCGCCAGAGTTGCTCGACGTGACGGTCGAATCCGTTGCGGTTGCCCAAGTTGGTGAGCGGATCGATATAGGCGTTGCGCTCAAGCAGCTGGCGCTCTTGTTGCAGGGTGGCATGCGTCTTTTGCAGTTGCTCACCAACGGCGCGTAGCTCAGCAGGCAGCGCGGCAACATCGAGTTCGGCGGTCGAGACGCCGTTCGCAAGTCGCTGAAGATAGGCAATAATCGATTGCTCGCCCAGGCGATACGACTCGTTCATGATGGATAACCTCCTTGGGCGGAACAACGGTTTGTATCATATCCCCAATTCGGTTTGAATTGGGGATATAAGTTAGCTAATGGAGACAAATATCCCCTTCGACGGTGGCGTTTTGCGCGCGAGCGTATCAGTTGTTATTGCCGCCATCGAGCAATGCCTCAAAATCCTTCGCCTGCATGGGGCGGTAGTAGAGGAAGCCCTGAGCGTAGCGGGCGCCCATTTGTCGTAGCATGTTCGCCTGCTCATTTGTCTCGACGCCTTCGACCACGACGGGCAGATGGAGCGACTGCGCCATTTCGAGCATCGATGAAATGATTTGCGTGCTGCGGCCTTGATCGCGGTCGGTGGGCACAAAGGTGCGGTCGAGCTTGATGACGTCGACGTTGACGTTCTTGAGCATCGCGAGCGTGGACTGGCCGGTGCCAAAATCGTCCATGTAGGTCGAGAAGCCACGGGTGTGCAGATCCGCGGTCAGCTTATCCACGGCCTCGGACTCTCCGGTATAGGCGGTCTCGGTGATCTCGATGTGCATGAGTTCGGGCGGCAGGTTGTACTGGGCGGCGAGCGACCCCATATGCTCGGCGACATCGCAGGCAAGAATGTCTACGCGCGATACATTGAGGGAAATCGGAACCACGCGAAGTCCTCGATTGAGGCGCTCGCGGAGCCACATGGCGACGCCCTGCCAAACATATTTGTCGAGCGTCACTACAAAGCCGCTTTTCTCGAGTGCGGGGATAAACGTTGCGGGCGAAATGAGAGAGCCGTTCTTGTCAATCCAGCGGGTGAGTGCTTCGGCGCCAATAATCTCGCCGGTTTCCATATCGACCTGGGGCTGAAGATAGTACGTGATGCGACCATTTGACAGCGCGTACTGGAATTCGGTCAGCGTGCGGTTGAACACGATTTCGCGCTTGTACTCCTCGGGGCAAAAAATGGCAATGCGCTCCTTAAAGTCGTTTTTTGCGCGCCGATTGGTAAACATGGCCTTTGCCTGCGCATCGATGGTGATCTCCTCATTGGAATCGATGGGGTAAACGCCCATGGACGGCCAAAAACCTACGCCGCCATCATGCCTGGCTACTGCCTCGCGAACGCGGTTGTAGATTTGATGGACGGTGATGTGCTTAAAGGGGATGAGTACGCAAAAGTCATCTTGGCCCCAGTACCCCGCGACGCCCATGTTGGCATTCTCGATGTCCTTGAGGACCGTGCCCACATGGGCAAGCAGGCGGTCGCCTTCGGCCTGTCCATACCATTCGTTAAACAGGCGCATGTGGCCCATGTCGACCGTGGCGATGCACCAGGCACCGTCGCGTCTTGCCTCGAGAAAAGCGTTGGCGCGCCGCATAAACTCGCTGGGTCGATAGAGGCCCGTGAGCGAGTCGATACGTTCGACGATGGCGCTTTTGCGCTCAGCCTCGGGTATGGGGAGGCTGTCGTTGGGAACAAGCCCGCCGGCCGTGCGAAGGCGACGGTTGAGTTCGCCTAAAACGGCGGTCGCTTGATGGGTTAAGTGCTCGTAAAAGGCCGGGACGACAAGGCAGACGGGAGTAATGGTGTCGCCTGCGATTCGAACAGGAGCGAAAACGGCCTCTTTAAGGTGGCGGGTCAGTTGCTCGAATGCCTCGTGGTCTAGGTCGTTGCTGAGCACGACGAACTGAACGCTTCGTGAACGGTAGACCCGGCTCCTGCCGCGAGTGATCGACAGCATACGGCCTGCGTATTCGGCAAGCATGTTGTCGACAGCCTCGGCCCCGTAGAGCTCGTTGAGCTTTGTCGTGCCACGAACGCGCACCGCTATAAGCCCTGTCTCGCAACGATCGCGGCGGCAGGCGTCGATGGCGTTGGCCAGCATGCGCTGCGTTCCGAGGCCTGTGGCAGCGTCGACGGTTTCGGCAAGTGAGTGGTTGACGAGCTCGCCGACATAGAGCGAGGGGACATTTCCGTCACCGTCGATACGAAACCCGCGAGCACGGCAAAGGACGTAGTCGCCGACGGCGTTGCGCACACGATACTGCATGACGCGACGGTGCTTGGTGCCGTTGTAGACTTGGTCGATGTCGTTGATGCAGGCCTCAAGGTCGTCGGGATGGATGCGCGTTTTCCAGTAATCGCGACAGTTGTCTATGTGCTCAGAGGGAAGGCCAAGATCGCGCAAGGCACCTTGTGACCAAAGGGTGCGATGTTTGTCCAAGTTCTCGATAAAAAAACGGCCCTCGTTGAGCATCGAAAAGGCGTCAAAAATACGATCGCTTATTTCGAAGTCGTCGGCGTGGACTTGCGTGATATTGCGTCGATCGAGGTGCATGGCATGACGTAGCTTGTAGTCGTACATGCGATGGTCGGCATCGAGCGTCATGCGATTGGAAGCTTCGCCCAGGGCGGGGTCGGCATGTGACACTCCGTAGCTAAACGAGTGGGGCATCTCGGAATCGTTGTTTTTGAGCAGAACCGTTCGGCAGTGTTTCAGACGTTCGGCGAGGTCGTCCTCGGTTGCAATCGTAGATAGGATGGCAAACTCGTCGCCGCCTATGCGAAACGCCGCTTCGCCCACCTTCATATACAGCTTAAGATAGAGACTTACCTGCAAGATATAGCGGTTGCCCTCGTCATGCCCAAAGACGTCGTTGCAGTGCTTGAGATTGTCGATATCGATGAACGCCATGGTAACGGGGGCGTCCTGCTCCCAGAGCTCCTCGAGGGAACGGGCAAAGCCGCCACGGTTGCCAAGCCCAGTAAGCTGGTCGGTAAAGGCAGCCCTGATCAGATCTTCCTGCCGCTCGAGAAGGTCACGGATGGTCTTTTCGAGCGTTTCGGTGTAATTGCTGACAGTATCCATGTTCTAAGCGGCTTTCTGAGGTCGGGGCGGATTGCGTCGGGCGAGCTCGTTGTGTACATGCATCGTTGCTCAGCGCTTTGCATGTATCCAGGCCCCGCCTTGCCGCGTTGTTGAGTTAATTTGCCGGCTAATGTTCGCTGTTGATAACAGCTGAGTAGTGTAAACAATAGTGCACAATTATATATGGGTGCACATGCTGTGGGCGGCTATTATTCGACAAGCGGTAGCGCGACGATGCGATGTTCGATGAAAATGCGACTGGGACGATATATGTTGACGGGTATACTTGTCCCGTTTGAATTTGTGGGGACGGAGATGGTCGCATGGCACAGTCAAATACGACGCGCACGGTGGGGCTGGCACTCGAGGGAGGCGGCTACCGCGGTATGTATACGGCGGGCGTGCTCGACGTTTGGATGGAGCACGGCTTAACTTGCGACCATATGGTGGGTGTCTCGGCGGGCGCGGCGTTTGGCTACAACTTTAAATCGCGCCAGATCGGCCGCGCCATTCGCTACAACAAGGCCTATTGTGCCGACAAGCGCTACGCAAGCGTGACCAGCTGGCTGCGAACCGGCGATATGTTCAATGCCGACTTTGCTTATCACGAGGTGCCCATCGAGCGCGATCCCATCGACCTGGAGACATATCGCGCCTGCCCCATGCGGTTTACGTGCGTGTGTACCGATATCGAGACGGGCAAGGCCGTCTATCACGATCTGCCGTATGGCGACGAGCGCGATATCGAGTGGATCCGGGCGTCGTCGGCAATTCCCGTGGCGACGCGTCCTGTCGCCATTGAGGGCCGCAAGTACCTGGATGGCGGCGTGGCCGATTCTATTCCCAGTGCATGGCTGTTTGCGCAGGGGTATGACCGCAATATCGTGGTGCTCACGCAGCCGGCGGGCTTTGTGAAGCAGCCCAACAGCGTGATGCCCATGCTGCGGCGCGTGTTCCGTCACTATCCGGAGTTTGTCGCAGCGCTTGAGCATCGGCATGAGGTCTACAATGCCACGCTCGATGATTTGGCACGTCGTGAGGCCGCCGGCGATATCTTTGTGGTGCGGCCGAGCGAATCGGTGAAGGTGCCGTCGCTGTGTCGTGAGCCCGATGAACTTGAGCGCATCTACCAGATTGGTCGCCGCGATGCGGAGGCGACTTTGCCGGCGTTGGAGACATATCTGGCAGGGTAGAGGCCGCTGCCGCCATCTCGGCGGAAAGCGCATCCCGGAATGGAGACCCAAACTGGGATGCGCTTTCCATTGCTGAAGATATGAGGCTGCGGATCAGCTGCTCGGCCTAGACTTACGCCTGCTGCCAGGTGTCGACGAGTTCCTTGGCCGCGGCGTGGGGGTCATCGGCGCTGCAGACAGCGCTCACCACAAAGAAGCCGTCGACGCCGGTGGCCTTGAGCTGCGGCAAGTCGGCCGTCTTGACGCCGCCGCCCACCACGATGGGCACGGGGCTTGCCGCGTGGAGTGCGGCCAGGTCCTCAAAGCTCTTGGTGATGATAGAGCCGTCGGCCGCGCGTCCGCAGTCGCGCTTGGTCTCGGTCTCGTGGAGTGGGCCGATGCCCAGGTAATCGACCAGGCTCATGTCGGCGGTCTTGACGTACTCGAGCATTTCCTCGCAACGGGCCGAAAGACCCACGATGGCGTCGGGGCCCAGCAGCTTGCGGCAGACCTCGACGGGAATGTCGCTCTGACCCACATGCACGCCGTCGACGGCAATGCCCTGCTCGCGTGCAGCAAGCACGCAGTCCAGGCGGTCGTCGATGAGCAGGGCGACCTGACCGGTCTTGCCGGCCTGCGCGATTGCCTGTGCGGCGTCGCCGGTCAGCGCGATGATCTCGCGGGCACTTGCCACCTTGGAGCGCACCTGGATGCAGGTAAAGCCGGCGTCGAGCGCCTGGGCCACCACATCGCCCACGGGGCGCCCGAGCGTGTTTTCGGGGCCGAGTACCAGATAGGCCGAGATATCAAGGTTGTCGCGGATGCTCATCGTGCTTCCTCCTGCTTTTTGATCTGCGCTTCCATGCGCTCGAGCTTGCCGGTCATGGTGTCGGTAAATCCGGGCCGAATATCGGCTTTGAGCACGACTTCGGTGCGGATACCCTTGCTCGCCAACACAAAGGTTGCGTCGCGCACGACCTGCATGACCTCGTCCCAGTTGCCCTCGATCTCGGTGAACATCGAGGTGGTGCGGTTGGGAAGGCCGCTCTCGCGAATGACGCGCACGACCTCGGCGACCTCGGCGGACAGCTCATCGCCGGTGCCGCATGGGGCGATGGCCACGGCGACGAGTGTGTTCATGCCGGTATTGGTTGTGGGCTCGGACATGGCTTATGCCTCCTCGAGCTCGAGTCGGTTATCGGCGATGTCCTGGGCGGTCGCGCGGTAGAGCTCGTCGATAAAGGCGACCTTAAAGCTTGCCGGGGCATCGGCGACGGCGGCGGCACGCGTGCCGGCAACGTTGTAGACGGCGGTGCCGCAGACGGCTGCCGTAAACGGGTCGGCGGCGCAGGCGTACACGGCCAGCACGCCGCCCTGCGAGCAGCCGCAGCCGGTGATCTTGGACATGAGCGGGCTGCCGCCGTGGGACTTGGCCACGGTCGTGCCGTCGGTAATCAGGTCGACTTCGCCCGAGACGACCACGGCGCCGCCGGTGTAGCGGGCGAGCGCCACGGCGGCATCGCGGGCGGCGTCGACCGTGTCGGTGGTATCGACGCCGCGTACGCGGCTCAGATCGGCCGCCTCGCCCTCAAGACCCCATAGGCCGGCGAGCGCAATGATCTCGGAGGCATTGCCGCGCACGATGGCGGGCTTGTACTGCTTGAGCTCGTTTACCAGCTGGGTGCGCAGGCTACCGATGCCCAGGCCCACCGGATCGAGCACCCAGGGCTTGCCGGCGTCGTGTGCCGCCTTGGCCGCTCGGGGAATCGTCTGCTCGTAGATGGGGAAGAGCGTGCCCATATTGAGATAGATGGCGCCGCCGCCGGCAACGAGTGCCTCGCCTTCGTCGGGCAGATAGACCATGGCGGCCGATCCGCCCACGGCGAGCTGTGCGTTGGCGACAAAGTCGATCGTCACCGTGTTGGTGATGGAGCCGGCCATCGGATTGGTGGCGCGAATCTCCTCCACGGCCTTGACCATATGCTGCTTAAGCTGTTCCGAATCAATCACTGCACATGCCTCCCTGGCATAGAAAAGGGGCGCTGTGCATAGACAGCGCCCCTGTAAAGGCGGCATGCTCCCTACGCCAGCATTAACTGACAGGTTCAAAGGATTGGGCCCCATGCCCTCTCAGCCTTGTGGTTTGCACCGCCGGCACTCCCGCATCGAATCTGTTGTTCCCTATACTAGCGCACCTGCCAAAAAGGGACAGGTTTATTTTGGTAGGTGGCAACTGGGGCGTTGCATTTTCCCAGATAAAACCTGCCAAAATAAACCTGTCCCTTATTGGCAGGTCGTTACAATGGATACGGTGAAAATGACTGGGGGACTCTATGATCAAACTTGTGCTGACCGATATGGACGATACGCTGATTCCAGCCGGGCATGACGGTGCTAGCGACTACGCTATTGAGGGTATTCATGCCATGCAGACGGCGGGTCTGCACTTTGGCCCGGTTTCGGGTCGCCAGCCGTCCGCGATGGGCTGGATGTTCAAAAATCGTTCCGAGTGCTTCTCGACCGGTGCGTTCTGCAACGGCCAGGTGATGTTTGTCGACGGCGAAGTAGTCGCCTCGCACGCAATCGACAACGATGCTCTGATGCGTTTGGCTGACTACTTGGAGCAAGAGACCGACGATACGTACCTGAAGGTCTACAGCCTGGGTGATGATTTTTGAGACAACGATGCCTATTGCGTGACGAGCGATTCCGAGCGCGTGCGTCGCGCCATGGAGTCGGGCGGCAACGCGTGGCTCAAAGGCGAAGAGGCCCCGTGCCGTCCCGTCGTCGATGACGCGCCGGTGTTTAAGGCGAATATCTGGAGTGCCCGTTCACGTGAGGAGCTCGTGGAGCTACGCGAGCGCGTTGCCGCCGAGGTGCCGGAGCTCTCGCTTGTGTTTCCAAACAATCGTGTGCGCCTGTTCGATATTCTCCCGGCCGGTTGGGACAAGGGCTGCGCCGCCCTGGAGCTGGCGCGTGCCCTGGGTCTGACGCCCGACGAGGTGGCCGTGTTCGGTGATTCCGATAACGATCTGCCCATGATCGATGCCGTTCCCAACTCCGTTGCAGTCGCCAATGCCAACGAGGCTGTTACGGCTGCCGCGCGCTGGCATATCGGCGCTGCGGCAGACGATGCGGTTGCCGGGGCTCTGCATCAGATTGCCGACTGCGCCGCGACGGGGGAGATGCCGCCGTTTATGCGTCAGATGGATGCGACGGGTTTCGACGTCACGAACGTCTAGGGAGAAAGCTATGAAGCTTCAGCAGCTCAGGTATGTCGTCAAAGTTGCCGAATGCGGCAGCATCACCGAGGCCTCGCGCCGGCTCTTTGTGTCGCAGCCTTCGATTACCGCATCGATTCGCGATCTCGAAAACGAGATGGGCGTGCACATCTTTGAGCGCACCAACAAGGGCGTCGTTGTGTCCGAGGAAGGCGAGACCTTCTTGGGCTACGCGCGACAGGTGCTTGACCAGGCCGATCTGCTCGAAGGTAAGTACAAGGGAGAGTCCGAGCAGGTGCCGCACTTTAGTGTGAGCTGCCAGCATTATTCCTTTGCCGTCAACGCGTTTGTCGATGTGATCCGTGAGTTCGATGCCGCGCGCTACGACTTTACCCTGCGCGAGGAGCAGACTCACGAGATTATCGAGGACGTCGCGCATATGAAAAGCGAACTCGGCATCTTGTACTTGTCCGAGCACAATCGCGAGGTCATCGAGCGCATGCTGGCGGCCAACGAGCTCGTGTTCGAAGGGCTCTTCTGCGCCACGCCGCACGTTTTTGTGTGCGCCGACCATCCGCTGGCGGGCCGCTCCAGCGTGACGCTCGAGGACTTGGAAGACTACCCGTTTTTGTCCTATGAGCAGGGCAGCTATAACTCGTTCTACTATTCTGAGGAGCTGACCTCGACCTTTGAGCGCCGCAAGAATATCCGCGTGCGTGACCGTGCGACGTTGTTCAACCTGGTCATGGGCCTCAACGGCTACACGGTATGCTCAGGCGTGATCAGCCACGAGCTCAACGGTCCCGGCATCATCTCGATTCCGCTTGATGTAGACGAGTACATGGAGATCGGCATCATCACGCGTAAGAACACGACGCTTACGCGCTACGGCCAAGCCTATATCGACGTGATTCGTCAGCACATATAGACTGCTGCATTCTGCACGGGCCAAATCTCTTTATGGCAGTCCAAACTGATATAGGAAGCATCTATATCAAACTGTTATAAACGTATATTTTGCGATGGCCATATGAGCGCTCATACTCTGTTCCAGTAAAGCAACCAATGCAAAGGGAGATATCTATGAGTGCTTTAACCACGCTGAACGCGCCGTTTCGCGCCGATATCGTCGGCAGCTTTCTTCGTCCACAGGCCGTAAAGGACGCCCGTGCCGCCTATGCTGCGGGCACACTCGACACCGCCGGCCTTAAGGCCGTCGAGGATGAGGCCATTCGCGACCTGGTGGACAAGCAAAAGTCCGCTGGCCTGCAGGTGATTACCGATGGCGAGTTTCGCCGCAGTTACTGGCACCTCGACTTTATGTGGGGGCTCAACGGCATTGAACGCCGTACCTCGCGTACGGGCTATATGTTCCACGACGAGGAGACCACAGCCGACACCGCCGTGGTAACCGGCCCCATTAGCGGCGAGAACCATCCGTTCGTCGAGCACTTTAAATTTGTCAAGGCGCTCGAGGGGGAGGGCCAGGTCGCGCGGCAAACCATTCCGGCGCCGATCCAGACGTTCTCCGAAGTCACGCTCGACCGCTGCGACGGCCAGCAGGAGAGCCTGCGCGCTGTCTATAAGACCGATGAGGAACTTGCCGACGCCATCGCAGCCGCTTATCGCACGGTGATCGCCGACCTGTACGCAGCAGGCTGCCGCAACATCCAGTTTGATGACTGCACCTGGGGCATCTACTGCGATACTGACTTTGTGTCCAAGACCGGCATGAGCCCGGTCGACCTGCAAAAGGTAAGCGAGCTGGGCGTGGCGCTCAACAATGCCGCCATCGCGGACAAGCCCGACGATCTGGTCATCAACACGCATGTGTGCCGCGGCAACTACCACTCCACCTATGCCTTCGAGGGCGGCTATGACCCCATCGCGCCGTACCTGTTCGCAAACGAGGATGTCGATGCATTTTACCTGGAGTTCGATACGCCGCGCGCCGGCGGTTTTGAGCCGCTGAAGTACGTTGCCCCCGGCAAGAAGGTCGTGCTGGGCTTGGTAACCACCAAGGCGGCAGAGCTCGAGAACGAGGATGTTATCGTCGAGCGCATCCGTGAAGCCGCAAAGTACGTGCCGCTCGAGAACCTGTATCTGTCGCCTCAGTGCGGCTTTGCCAGCTGCGAGATTGGCAACAAGCTGACCGAGGATGAGCAATGGGCAAAGATCGCGCTGGTCAAGCGCATTGCCGAGCGCGTTTGGAAATAGCGCTAGTGTTTGCAGGTGGCGGCGCGTGCGAGGCATAGTGTATCGCGTACAATGGTTCGGATCGTATCGTTCGGGCAGGTTATCCGATATGCCTGATCGCCCTTCCATTCGAAAGGACATCCATGTCCCAGTCCTCGACGCCCGCCGTCAGCGATGCCATCTACGACGCATCGTCGCTCGGCCACCCGCGCATGTTCCTGCTCGGCCTACAGCACCTGTTTGCCATGTTTGGCGCCACCGTGCTGGTGCCCGTGCTCACCGGCCTCTCGGTATCGGCAACGCTTTTGTTTGCCGGCTTGGGCACGCTGCTGTTCCACTTCCTGTCGCGCGGTAAGGTGCCGGCATTTTTGGGCTCATCGTTTGCCTTTATTGCCGGTTATGCCGCAATCGCGCCCAACGGCGAGACCGAGCTTTTGCCCTACGCCTGCCTGGGCGTAGCTTGTGCCGGTCTGCTCTATCCGGTGCTGGCGGCGCTCTTCCGCGCGTTTGGCGCCAAGCGTGTCATGCGTTTCTTTCCGCCGGTGGTGACTGGCCCCATCGTCATTTCCATCGGCTTGATCCTGGCAAGTTCCGCTATTGCTAACTGCCAGACCAACTGGCTTGTGGCTGTCATTGGCGTTGCTGTTATCGTCATCTGCAACATCTGGGGCCGTGGCATGGTCAAGATCGTGCCGATTTTGCTGGGCGTTGTGGTGAGCTATGCCGTTGCGGCTGCGCTCGGCGAGGTTGATTTCTCGGGCGTTGCCGCCGCTCCGTGGGTCGGTCTGCCCATCGTGTGGGACAACACCGTGTTTGCACTCTTTGGGCCGCAGTTCGATAGCGGTCTTGCCACGACGGCCATCATCACCATCATGCCGCTGGCCTTCGCGACCATGATCGAGCATATCGGCGATATCTCTGCTATCGGTTCGACTTGCGAGCGCAACTACATTGCCGATCCCGGTCTGCATCGCACGCTGCTCGGCGACGGCCTTGCCACGATTCTGGCTTCGCTCTTTGGCGCTCCGGCCAACACTACGTATGGTGAGAACACCGGCGTGCTCGCCCTGACGCGCGTGTTCGACCCGCGCGTAATTCGAATTGCCGCGTGTTGCGCCATCGTGCTTTCGTTCTGCCCCAAGTTCGCGGCTGTCATTGCGGCCATGCCGGCGTGTGTGATCGGCGGTGTGTCGCTCGTGCTCTACGGCATGATCAGCGCTGTGGGCGTCCGCAACCTCATCGAGAACCAGGTCGATTTCCAGAACAACCGCAACGTGCTGGTTGCCGCGCTGGTGCTCGTGCTTTCGCTCGGCATCGCGTACAGCACCGCCGGCGCCATCGTGTTGGAGCTGGGCGGCGTGACCATTTCGCTGTCCGGCATTGCCGTGGGCTCACTGGTGGGCATTGTGCTCAACGCCATCCTGCCGGGTAACGACTTTGAGTTTGATGTCTCCGAGCTTGAGGAGGCTGCTGAGTAGCAGCTGCGTTCAGCTAAAACAAGATATGGTGCCCATGCGTATATGCGTGTGGGCACCATTTTTAATGTGTCAGTATCCAGTGGATGCCGCGGGCCATGCGTAAGTCGGTTTGGGCAAAGTGATTGCCGGGGTTGAGCTCCAGCGTTGTTGGAATGCCGCGCTCGACGAGCAACGCTTCCATCGCGCGTGTGTCGTCGAGTACATGCCGCATCATGCGGTTGGGCGTCTTGGTTTCCTTTTTGCCGAGTGACAGGTAGACGGCTTGCGGGCTGCCGGCAAAAGGGGCCGTGCTGGCACGGTCGACAAAGTCGGGAAACCATAGCGACCCCGATGCGCTCGCGGCGCGGTCAAAGGCGTCGGTTTGCCAGAGGGACCAGAGTGCGAAGAGGCCCGCGAGCGAGTAGCCGGCAATGCCGCGCCAGGTGGGCGGCTGAGGAAGCGACGACTCGACCTGGGGGATTATCTGATTCAGCAGCTCATCAAGAAAATCGGCAGCTTGGCCGCCGAAAGGCTCGGCATCGCGTGCGGTCCCGTCGCATGCCCAGGGGCTCAGCTCGCGATTCCAATCGAGCCCGCCAATGGTGACGAGGGCGAATGGCGGAAAGTCGAGCTCTCGGCAACACTTATAAACCTCGCTGCCGTCGCCCACGACCACAGGAAGGTAGATGACAGGCGCGCTTTCCGTATGATTCGAATAAACGGTTATCTGCTTTTGATGCGCTTCCATGACGGGCTTCTCTCAGTGTTGTGATATCGGCAGCCCCAATTGTCGCACGCCAGCGTATGCCGGTTGGGCTAGACCAAAGACAATCTCGTGCATCCCCTGCGGACGCATATGAAAAACGCCACCGCCGGAGGGGAGCTCGGCGGTGGCGTTGTTAAACGGTGCTGGGGCTCGGGGCCTTCGCGGGAGCTGCCATGTGCGCAGAGGCGTCTAAGAACGCTTACGGCTCGCCATGGTGCCTGCGGCGATAGCGGCTGTTCCCGCAAGGACGGTTGCCACGATGGCCGCACCCGAGGTGTCGCCGGTTGCCGCGAGCACGCTGGTAGTCTTGGCTTTCGTGGTTGAAGCCGCAACGGCCTTGGTCGGCTTTGAGCCCTCAGGCTTGGGGTTCTGCTTGGACTCCGCGGGCTTGCTTTCTGCGGGCTTGGTCTCGTCGGGCTTGGGGTCTTCCGGCTTGGCTACCTCGGGAGGTGCGATGGTCGTACTTTTGGCGACTGCTTTGATATAGAGGGAGTCGACCGTGGCGTCGCCCGTGCCGATGGCTTGGCCTGCCTCGTAGATGCCGTCACGGAGCTTGCGATAGTCAATGACCTTGCCGCCTTCGGGCGTCTGGATGGCGGCGTTCTCAATCTTGATGGTGCCGATTGTCTTGCCGTCAGCGCTCATGGCACGGGCAAAGATTGCCGCTGTATCTCCTTCGGCCGTTACCTTGCTGCGGATGATCGAAATGGCTGCGGGTGTGACGCCCTCGCTGGTCTGGGCGATGATGCCGATGTTCTCGCCTTGGGGTTCGCGCCTCGTCTCGCCATCTTGGTTTTCGCTGTAGGGGATGGGGCCGTCGCCGTTCTCGACATAGCGGGCTATGGCCTTGACAACGGAGTCGCTGATGTAGATGTGGCCGCCCTTCTCGTTGGGTCGATCGTTTCTGGTGGAGAATGCAGCCGAAACCTCGCCTTCCGCAAACGCGTCCACGGTGGAGCCGTTCTTGACGACGATGTCGTCCTGGTAGGTGAAGAGGGCGTTGGCGCCACCGTATCTGCCTTTACTTGCACGGACCGTCACGTTTGCATGATCGAGGGTGATGCCCTTGTGGGCATAGACGCCATATTCAACACCGTTTACGTTGAGGGAGGCGTTTGTGGCTGCGAGACTGCCCTTGGCCTCGACGGCAGCGTCTTTCTCGGAGCTTGCCTTGACCTGGCTGCCGTCCGAGATGTTGATATTGCCGCCGCTCCAAAGGGCCTCACCATCGGCTGAGCTTGCCTCGACCGTCCCGCCACCCTTGATGGTGAGGTTCTTGTCGGCTCCAATACCCTTGTCCTTGGTAGCCCTGGCGGTGACGGCTCCGCTGTCGTCAATCGTGATATTGCCGTTTGCCCTGATGCCATCCGATGCACCCGTGGCGTTGACGTTGCCCGAACCTTTGATAGCGAGATCACCTCCGGCATTGATGGCATCAAACCCAGTGCTCGTGGCGTTGACGGATCCGGCTCCGTCGATGTTGATATTACCCGTGGTGAGGATAGCGTCCTCAGTAGATGTCACGCTGAGCGTGCCGCCCTCGTCGCCTTGGATATTGAGCTCGGCATTCTCGTTAGTGCCATGAGAAACGTTGATGCTTTCGATCCATTCGGCAGTGACGATGTTGGTTCCCGAGTAATTCACGTTGAGCTTGCCTGCGGCCTGGATCTCGCCGCCGTTATAGTTGTTGAGCTTCAAGTCGTCGGCGCCGTCCCACGACCAGGTACCGGCCTCGTCGCTCGCCGCGGTGTTGTACTTGTTGCCGCCGACCTTGACCCATTCCGCTGCGAGCGAGACGCTCGGCATGAGCAGCGAGCTCACCGTGAGCGCGCACACGGCGCCCGCGACGATGCGGCGCGTCACGCGGCGCCAGCTGCCGTGCGCGAGTCCTATGCGACGGCGAACGTTGGGTTCGGCAACATGGGTTCCGGCGGTAGTGTCATTGCGTTTGGGGGTCGTGAACAAGGCTGCCATGGTTGCTCCCGTTCTCATAGGGCCTATACGACTAGATTCAGCGTATCTGCTGGATGTTGCCGGCGGTAGTGCCGTTTGGAGGGCAAAATGGCCAAAATGGGGGAGAAATAGGCCGCACGCCGGCGCAGGGACCGGCGCTAAAAGAAAAGCGCGGGGCCGCATGGCGACTCCGCGCTTTATTGTTCAGCTTTTGCAGCCTTGCCTTTACGCTACGAAGAAGTAGACGAGGAAGGCAAGGGCCGCGATCCACCCGTCCCGTGCGAAAAAGTGTTTACGAGCGCTTGCGGCTCACCACGGCGCCCGCGGCGATGGCGGCTGTTCCTGCAAGGGCGGCTGCCACGATGGCTGCGTTCGAGGCGTCGCCGGTTGCCGCGAGCTTGCCGGTGGTCTTGGCTCCCGTGGCTGCAACTGCAACGGTCTTGGTCGTCTTCGTGCCCTCGGACTTGGAACCCTCGGGCTTGGTCTCGCCTGGCTTCTCCTCGGGTTTGATCTCCTCGGGAGGCGCGATGACCGTGCTCTTGGCGACAGCTTCGTTATAGGGGGAGTCGATCACAGCGTCGCCCGTGCCGATGGTTTGACCCACCACGTAGAAGATGCCGTCATCGAGTTCTTCCTTGTTGCGATAGCCAATGATCTTGCCGCCTGTGGGCGTCTGGATGGGAGCGCCTTCGATCTCGATGGTGCCGATTGTCTCGCCGTCCGCGCTCACGGCAAGGGCGAAGATTGCCGCCGTGTCTCCCTCAGCTGTGACCTTACTGCGGACAATCGAGATGGTCGCGGGCGTGATGCCCTCCTTGGTCCGGGCAAAGATGCCGATGTTCACGCCCCTATGCTCGGGAATGACCGCGCCACTTTGGTCGTTGCTGTAGTGATCGGGGCCGTCGCTACCGGACTCGACATAGCGGGCTATAGCCTTGACAACGGAGTCACTAATGTAGATGTGACCACCCGCTTCGTTGGGGTAGTAGTTTCTGGTGGAGATTGCGGTCGAGAACTGGCCTTCTGCGAACGCATCCACGATCGAGCCGTTCTTGATGACGATGTCGTCCTCGTCGGTGAAGAGGGCGCTGGCTTCATCGTTCCCTGCACTTGCACGGACCGTTACGGTTGCGCCATCGAACGTGATGCCCTTGTAGACATAGATGCCATACCCAACGCCACTTGCGTTGAGGGAAGCGTTCGTGACCGTGAGGCTGTTTTTACCGTCGATGGCGGCGTCTTCCTCGGAGCTTGCCTTGACCTGGCTGCCACCCGAGATCTCGATGTTGCCGTCGGCCCAAATCGCATTGTCTTTGATAGAGCTTGCCTCTACCTTGCCGCCGCCCTTTATGATGAGGTTCTCGTTAGCATCGATACCCTGATCCTCGGTGGCCTTGGCGGTGACGGTTCCGCTGTTGTCGATCGTGATGTTGCCGTCGGCCCTGATGCCATCCGAATCGCCCGTGGCGTTAACGTTTCCCGAGCCCTTGATGGTGACATCGCCCCCGGCATCGATGGCATCATGCTCGGTGCTCGTGGCGTTGACAGTGCCAGCGCCGTCGATGTTGATGCTGCCGACGGAAGTGATGGCGTCACGAGAAGATGTCACGTTGAGCGTGCTGGACGCGTCGCCCTGAATATTAAGCTCGGCGTTCTCGTTCGCGCCATCCTTAACCTTGATGCCGCGGCCGTCGCCGTTAGTGACGATGTTGTCGCCCTCGTAGCTCACGTTGAGCTTGCCCGCTGCCTCGATCGCGCCGCCGTTATAGCCGTTGAGCTTCATATCGTCGGCGCCGTCCCAGCTCCAGGTGCCGGCCTCGTCGCCTGCCGCGGTGCCGGCGTTGTACTGGGTGCCGCCGACGTCCACCCACTCGGCCGCGAGCGAGACGCTCGGCATGAGCAGCGAGCTCACCGTAAGCGCGCATACGGCGCCTACAACGATGCGACGTGTCACGCGGCGCCAGCTGCCGTGTGCGAGCAGCGTGCGACGGCGCACGTCGGGCTCGACAAAATGGGCTCCAGGGGTTTTGTCATTGCGCTTGGGGGTCGTGAACAAGGCGGCCATGGTTACTCCCATCCTCATAGGGCCTATGCGATTACGCCCAGCATATCTGCAGGATGTAGCCGGCGGTAGTGCCGTTTGGAGGGCAAAATGTCCAAAACTTGGGAAGCAATACATCGCGCGTCCGTGCGTTGCCTGGCTTTAAAAGAAAAGCGCGGAGCCGCTCGATGCGACTCCGCGCTTTGGTGTTCTGCTATGGCAGCTTTGCCGTTACGCTACGAAGAAGTAGACGAGGAAGGCAAGGGCTGCGATCCACATGAGCGGCTTGATCTTGGAGGCCTCGCCCTTAAAGAGCGCGACGATCACGTAGGCGATAAAGCCCAGGCCAATGCCGGCAGAGATGGAGTAGGTGAAGGGCACGCCGGCGACAATCATGAACGCCGGGAAACCCTGCGACACGTCGGACCAGTCGATCTCGGAGGCCTCACTCATCATGAGGTAGCCGACGTAGACCAGAGCACCGCAGGTGGCGGCGCTGGAAACGATGGTGACGATGGGGGAGAAGAACGCGGCGAGAATGAACAGCACGCCGGTGGTGACGGAGGTGAGGCCCGTGCGGCCACCGTCGGCAGCGCCAGAGGTGGACTCGACGAAGGTGGTGATGGAGGAGACGCCCATAAAGCCACCGGCAGCAGCGGCCACGGAGTCGACGACCAGGATGGGACGGATATCCTCGACATTGCCGTCCTCGGTCAAGAACTCGCCCTGCTTGGCGACGGCCATCGCGGTGCCCATGGTGTCGAAGAAGTCACTCATGAGCAGCGAGAAGGCAACGACGAGCAGCATCGGGTCGGTCAGAACCTTCACGATGGCCATGTTGCCATCGGCGGTGCTGGCAAACGGGGCGCCAAAGGTCGAGAAGTCGAGCGGTGCGATGAGGCCCTCGGGGGCGTGGGTGACGCCCAGCGGGATACCGGCGATAACGGCGACGATGATGCCGATGAGCAGCGAGCCCGGCACGTTGCGGGAAGCCAGGGCAACCGTCACGACGATGGAGATGATGCCGACGATAAAGGTGGGGGAGGCGATGTCGCCCAGGCCGACGAGCGTACCGGCGCCAGCGGTGATGATGCCGGCGTCGCACAGGCCGATCATGGCGATAAACAGGCCCAGACCCACCGAGATGGCGTGGCGCAGGACCACGGGGATGGCGTCCATGATGGCCTCGCGCAGGCCGCACAGGACGAGCAGCAAGATGACGATACCCTCGAGGAAGATAACGCTCATGGCCACGTGCCAGTCACCGCCGCACATGGTGGTGGCGATGCCCGCGATCATGGCGTTGATGCCCAGGCCCGACGCGCAGGCGAGCGGGCGGTTTGCGAAGATGCCCATGCAGATGGTCATGATGCCGGCGCCCAGGCAGGTGGCGCAGGCGAGCGCCCCCGCATCGATGCCGGCGCCCGAGAGCACCGCGGGGTTGACGGCAATGATGTAGGCCATTGCCAGGAACGTTGTCAGTCCAGCGCGAAGTTCGGTCCCGATTGTGGACTTACGCTCGCTGACGTGAAATAGTTCGTCCATGCATACCCTTTCCTTGTTCGGCCCCGAGTTTAGGCCAATTGACACGAACTCACTTACTATATCGCCTTTACAACCTTGCTGTTCCTCACATGTTGATGTTCGGCGCTTTGTAGCGGACGGGCGGTATTTTCCGTATGAAAATGTGTGGGTACCGTATACTTAAGCAGTTACAACGACCCCTATGGAGGAACGTATGATTAAAGAGCTCTGCCACGACGAGGCTATTCTGTCCCAGCGTTGCGAGGTTGCGACCGTCGAGGACGAGTCGGTGGCACAGGACCTGATCGATACCATCAAGTCGCTCGACGATGCCGGCTGCCTTGCCGCCAACCAGATCGGCGTCACCAAGAAGGTCTGCGTCTATCTGGACGACGCCGGCGAGCCCCATGTGCTCTACAACCCCCGTCTGGTGTTTGGCCTGGGTGCCAGCAAGATGGAGGAGAGCTGCCTGACGCACGAGGAGGTCACCAAGTCCACGCGCTACATCAAGTGCAAGGTTGCCTTTGACCAGATCGTCGACGGCAAGATGAAGGAGTGCCGCCGCGACTATGCGGGCTTTGAGGCACAAATGATCCAGCATATGATCGATCACTGTCTTGGAAAGTTGGTCTAAGGGGACCAAAGCACCGCACTTCGTCTCTTTTGGCCCGGGCATGACATTGTTGTCATGTCCGGGCTTTTGTGTTTAGCACCTTTTTGTTTGGAGACAATGAGATTAGCAAGAACGTGAAGCTAGGAGGCGCTATGTGTACGAGCATTCGATTTACCGATAATTCCGGCCACATGTATCTAGGCCGCAACCTCGACTGGAGCTTTGACTACGGCCAACAGGTTCGCGTGATGCCTCGCGGGTTTCACATTCCGTATTCGTTTATCGACGACGCGACAGCGGCACACGCGGTGATCGGTATGTGCATCGATTACAAGAACTATCCCATGTTCTTCGACTGCGGCAACGATGCGGGCCTCGCCGTGGCGGGTCTCAATTTCCCGGGTTATGCCGAGTATGCCGAGGACCCTGTCGACGGCAAGACCAATATCGCAGCCTATGAGTTTCCCCTGTGGGTGGCAGCGACGTTCTCGACGGTCGATGAGGTCGAGGCCGCGCTGCGCGACACGGTGATTGTCGCCAAATCTGCCGGAGAGGGGCTGGGCGTGTCGCTGCTCCATTGGATTATCGGCGACAGCCAGCGTAGCATCGTGGTCGAGATGATGGCTGACGGCCTGCATGTATACGACGATCCGGTCGACACCCTTGCCAATCAGCCCACCTTCCCGTGGCACATGGAAAACCTGCGCACCTATATCACGGCCACAAGCGATTTTCCGCAGACGGCGACATGGCGTGGCGCCGAGCTCAAGCCCTATGGTGCGGGTGCCGGCATGCGCGGTATTCCGGGTGACTGCTATTCGCCGAGCCGTTTTGTAAAGGCGGCGTACCTCAATGCCAATTACCCGCAAAAGGAGAGCGAGACCGAAAACGTCGTCCGCATGTTCCGCTCGCTCGAGGGCGTGGTGATGATCGAGGGGGCGTCCAGGATGGGCGATGGCAAGTTCGAGAAGACTATCTACACCGGATGCTTTAGCGCGCGCACGGGCAATTATTACTACGCGATGTATGGGGATCCGTCGATTCGCTACGTGAGCCTGATGGATGCCGAGGGCGCGAGCCCCGATAGGCTCGTGGTTCCCGAGCCGCGTCGTTCGTAGCTCACCGGTCCGTTGCGACATAAAACGGCTCCGCACCTTTTATGAGATGCGGAGCCGTTGTCGTCAATGGCTGGTGGCGTGTTAGAAGTTGGCGTCGTTGAGCTGGGTGCTCTCGAGTCCGTCGAGTTGCTGTTGCTCGGGCGTATCGGCGACGCTCTCGAGCAGCTCGGTGGGATCGACGTTCATACTCTTGCCGGCCTCGTTGCCGTTGACCAAGTCGTCCGAGAAGATATCGACTTCCATTTCCTCGGCCTCTTCGATCTGAACCTCGAGCGGCACCTGGGTGCGCACGAGCTTAACGGCCGGGCGCATGCGGGCAAACAGTGGCACGTACTCGATGATGATGGCCGAGTTCTCGAGACCATACCAACGTGCCGGGCTTCCGCAGGCGCGGCGGACGGCGTACTTGATGGCCATGACGCGATGGTCGTTGCGGTTGATGTCCGTTTCGGGGGCGAGCATCTTGCGCAGCATGCAAAAACGGAAGTCGCCCACGTTGCCGCGCGTCTCGTAGATGGAGTAGGTGTGGTGCTGCGGTGGCAGCTCTCCCGAAGCCATCAGGTCGCCGACGATCTGACGCAGATAGGCGTTGATGCGCTGGTTGACCTTAAAGCCCAGGTCCAGGCGAACGCGGAAGAGGAAGTCCGTGCCAAAGGTCTCGACGGAATACTCGTGCGTATAGGGCTCGTCGGTGACATGCACGTTAATGAACCAATACGCCTTGGCGCGCTTGGGATGTTTATCCAGGATGGAATAGAGCACGTCGCGGTCGAGTGTGAGCGGATCGGGGCTGTTGGTGAGGAACACCAGGTTGTCGGCGAGCACGGGATAGGTCTCGTCGTTGCGCAGGCGGTTGAGCTGATCGATGTACTTGGAGACGGGCAACAGAATCGTCTGCGTGCGCTCGATGGCGGTGCCACGGCGCCACACGTACATAAGGCCAAACAGCAGTGCGGCCAGGAAGATCATCACATAACCGCCGTCAAAGAACATGGTGAGGCACGAGGCGAAGAAGCACAGCTCAATGGCACCGAAGAGCAGGGCGAAGACGCAGGCGCCCAGCTTGTGCTTGAGAATGCCAGCGATATAGCTCGTCAAAAGCGTCGTAGTCATGAGCATGGTCACGGTAATGGCGAGGCCGTAGGCGCTCTCCATGCGTTCGGAGTTTTGGAACAGCAGCACGATGAAGATGCAGCCGACCCACATGATGTTGTTGACGAGCGGAATATAGAGCTGGCCCTTGGTGTCGCTGGGGTAGTGGATGCGCAGATGCGGCATAAGGTTGAGGCGCGTGGCCTCGGATACCAGCGAGAACGAGCCGGTGATGAGCGCCTGCGAGGCAATGATGGCCGCCACGGCCGAAAGCACGATGGCAAAGGGGCGCAGGGGCTCGGGAAGCATCATATAGAACGGGTTGACGATATCCATTGCGAGCATCTGGGGATTGGAGTTGTTGGCGAGCAGCCAGGCGCCCTGACCCAGATAGTTAAGGATGAGGGCCGCCTTTACGAACGGCCAGGATGCGTAAATGTTTGCCTTGCCCACGTGGCCCATGTCCGAGTAGAGTGCCTCGGCACCGGTTGTCGACAGGAAGACAAAGCCGAGCACCATAATGCCCGAGTGGTTGATGGGCGAGAACAGGAACATAATGCCGCGGATGGGGTTGAGCGCGCGCAAGATGGACAGGTTGCCGAGCATGTTGAACAGACCGGAGCCTGCCAGGAACAGGAACCACAGCGTCATGAGCGGGCCGAAGAGCTTGCCGATTGACGAGGTGCCGGCGCGCTGCATGGCAAATAGGCCGCAGATAATGATGATTGTGATGATGATGACGTTGGTCTGGCCGTCGCCCAGCAGCGCATGGCCCCATTCGATGGTGCGCAGACCCTCGATGGCTGTGGTGACCGTGACGGCGGGGGTGAGGATGCCGTCGGCAAGCAGTGCCGCACCGCCGATCATGGCGGGCAGAATCAGCCATGGTGCCACCTTGCGTACGAGGCTGAACAGGGCGAAGATGCCGCCTTCGTTGTGGTTGTCGGCCTTCATGGCGATTACCACGTACTTGACCGTGGTCACGAGCGTCATGGTCCAGATGACGAGCGAAAGCGCGCCCAGGATCATGTCCTTGCTGACGGTACCGATGCCGCCGTTGTTGGCGACGATTGATTTCATGGTGTACATGGGGCTCGTGCCGATGTCACCATAGACGACGCCGAGCGTTACGAGCAGCATGCCAGCGGAGAGGGGGATGGCTCCGTGCCCGCCTTGCCCGTGCTGGTCTTGGAGGTTTGCCTCCAGTTTATTGTGTGCCACGAGGACTCCCTTAGACATCCGGTTATCTGTCTAGGACAAAAAACTTTATGCCGTCTTTATACATACAAGAGCAGTTTGGCACATCGGGTTATTTTAGACAATAATCCTCAGCTGGGGATTATTTATCTACGCAGGTAGTATTTCAAAGCAGGGGCTTTTAAGCACGTACTGTCTGGGCGATGCCAGCCTTGGCGTTTGCACGTTTGCCGGCGAGTTCGCAAAAAATCGCGCCGCCGATGATAAGCGCGGCGCCCATCAGGCGGACCGGTGTTATGGCTTCGCCCAAAAGGACGGCCGAGAACACGACGGCCGAAAGCGGCTCGAGGTAGCCGACGACCGCGACGGTCTGGACGGGCAGCTTGGCGACGGCACTAAAGTAGAGCAGGCAACCGATGCCGGTGTTGACGACGCCGAGCATGACGACGGCGCGCCAATCAATACTGGTGGCGACGCCGGCGGACAGGAATGAGGGAGCGCCCTGCGTGATGAGCGTGAGGACCAGCGCGGTCACAAAGGCGGCGCTCACCTGGAGCGTGGAGTTCTCGAGGCCTTCGATGTGTGGCGCACCCTTGCTAGCGATGACCATCAGCGCATAGCAAAATGCCGAGGCGATACCGCAGGCGATACCCGCAATGGGCATATTGCCGCCTAGACCTTGTGCTGCAATGAGAAAAGCACCGCAAGCAACGGCGATAAAGCCGGCGATTTTGCCGCCGGTCAGCTTTTCGCCAAAGATGAGCGGGGAGAGCGCCATGACAATGATGGGGCCGCAGTAGTACAGCAGCGAGGATACGCCGACGCCGATCGTCTGATAGGCGCGGAACAGGAAAATCCAGCTGGCGCCCAGTGCGGCTCCCGAGAGAAGGAGTGCTGCGGCTTCGCGGGGACGAGATGGTGCCTGCAACTTATGGCTTTGGGTGATGGCGAGGATGGTGACAAGCGAGAGCGCGCCCAAAAACGTGCGTAGTAGCACGATATCGGAGCTCGGCAGCGCGATGGCAGCGGCGATGATGCCGTTGGAGCCAAACAATAGCAATGCTGCTAAGTACGTAAACAGTCCGTTGTCCATGCGTTTCCGTCCCCTCTATATTCGAGCATGTTCACTATGGGTGAACTGGCAATAGAAGAAAAGCGAATATAATGCATGGCAAACATGATAAAAACGCATGTAAAGGTTGAGGGGTGCCGTGGAAACGAATATTCAAAAGATGCAGGTGCTGCTGGAGACGGTGCGCGCCGGAAGCTTTACGCGTGCTGCCGAGCGCCTGAGCTATTCGCAATCGGGCGTGAGCCGTATGGTGGCCGATCTCGAGGCCGACTGGGGCTTTAAGGTGCTCGACCGCAGTCGCGAGGGCGTAGTACTTTCTGCCGATGGACGGCAAGTTATGCCTGCGGTTGAGGCGTTATGCGAGGAATTCGTTCGCTTGCAGCGACGGGTGGATGAGATGCGCGGGCTCATGCGCGGTAAAATCTGCATCGGTACGTTTTCGAGCGTGGCGACTCACGTGCTGCCGCCGGTGATTGCGCGCTTTCGCGCCGATCACCCGGACGTCGATTACGAGTTGCTGATGGGCGATTACTCAGAGATTGAACAATGGGTGGCAGAGGGCCGCTGCGATCTGGGCTTTATCCCGCGTGAACCCCGAGAAAACGGCATGGCATCGCGGTCTTTGGTGCGCGACGAGTTGATGGCGGTAGTGCCGGCGGACTCTTTGCTTGCCACGGCGGAGGCCGTCTCTCTTTCCGATTTGGCCAACGAGCAGTTTATTCTGCTAGAACGCGGCACCGATGACGAGATTACGCCGCTGTTTCGTCGGGCGGGACTGACAGTGCGCTCAAAACTGTCGACTTGGGATGACTATGCGATTATGGCCATGGTCGAGGACGGCTTGGGTGTGAGCATTCTTCCCGCGCTCATCTTGCGCCGCTGTCAGTTCGATGTTGCCGTGCGTCCGCTCGAGGGGCATCCCCATCGGCAGATCAACGCCATATATCGAACGGCCGATGTTTCACTTGCTGCCGCCCGTTTCCTCGAATACCTCTAAACGCGTACACGCTATTGTCCGCTTTGGACAAATCTCGGAGTCCGGTACATTTTCTTATGAAATTGAACTATCGAATGAGGTGCCGCGTTATACTGCTTGCTAAAATGAACCATGGTTCAATTCGTGTTCTATAAATTGAACTTTGCCAGCAAGGAGGTTCTAGTGGCCCAAGAGACGTTTAGTGATCGCCTGCGACAGGCTATGTCCGATCGCGACGTTCGCCAGTCGGACGTGATCCGCGCATCGGAGATGCTCGGCAAAAAACTCGGCAAGAGTCAGATGAGCCAATATGTGAGCGGCAAGACGATCCCGCGGCGCGATGTGGCTGAGCTGCTCGCCCGTATTTTGGAGGTCGATGTTACCTGGCTGCTTGCCGGCGACGCCGATCAAGGCGAGACATCATCACCCCGCAACGATTCCAAGCCCGAACCCCATCCCTCAGCTCAAATTGCAAGGAGCACCACCATGCGTACTTTTTCTAAATCCACCAAACTCGACAACGTCCTGTATGACGTGCGCGGTCCCGTCGTCGACGAGGCCGCCCGTATGGAGGACGAGGGCGAGCGCATCCTCAAGCTCAATATCGGCAACCCGGCGCCCTTCGGTTTCCGCACGCCCGATGAGGTCATCAAGGACATGCGCCAGCAGCTGCCCGACTGCGAAGGCTATTCCAACTCGCGTGGCCTGTTCTCCGCGCGCAAGGCGATCATGCAGTATTCGCAGATCAAGGGCCTGCCCAACGTTCAGATGGAGCATATCTACACGGGCAACGGCGTGTCCGAGCTCATTCAGCTTTCGATGAACGCGCTGCTCGACAATGGCGACGAGATTCTGATCCCCAGCCCCGACTATCCGCTCTGGACGGCGTGCGCAACCCTTGCTGGCGGTCATCCCGTACATTATCTGTGCGATGAGCAGGCGGATTGGTATCCCGACCTGGAGGATATGGAGTCCAAGATCACGAGCGCGACCAAAGCCCTCGTCATCATCAACCCCAACAACCCCACGGGTTCTGTCTATCCGCGCGAGGTGCTCGAGGGCATCGTCGAGATTGCACGCAGGCATCAGCTGATGATCTTTGCCGATGAGATCTACGACCGCCTGTGCATGGACGGCTACGAGCACGTCTCGATTGCCTCACTCGCCCCCGATCTGCCCTGTGTCACCTTTAGCGGCCTTTCCAAGTCGCACATGATCGCGGGCTATCGCATTGGCTGGATGGTGCTTTCGGGCAACCAGCGCTGCATGAGCGACTTTATCATGGGCGTCAACATGCTTTCCAACATGCGCCTGTGCTCCAACGTGCCGGCTCAGTCGATCGTTCAGACGGCACTCGGTGGCCATCAGTCGGTCAACGACTACATCCGTCCCGGCGGCCGTGTCTACGAGCAGCGAAACTTTGTGTATGAGGCACTCAACAAGATTGACGGCATCTCGGTGGTTAAGCCGCGTGCGGCGTTCTACATCTTCCCCAAGATGGATGTTAAAAAGTTCAACATCACCGATGACGAACAGTTCGCCCTTGACCTGCTGCACGAGAAGAAGATCCTGATTACGCGCGGCGGCGGCTTTAACTGGGCTGAGCCCGACCACTTCCGTATCGTGTACCTGCCGCGCATGGAAGTGCTCAAAGAGTCGCTCGAAGACCTCGCCGACTTCTTTGACCATTACCGTCAGAGCTAGTGGGATAGAAGTTCCGCACTATGAAAAGCTCCCTGCAGTTGTTTTGCTGCAGGGAGCTTTCTTGAATCGGCGGAACTATATAACAATCCCGTTGCAGTGGTCGATTTCGTGTTGGATGATCTCGGCGGTGTAGCCCGAGAAGTTTTTGATGCGGTGAACGAAGTTCTCGTCCAAATACTCAACCTTAATGCGGCGATAGCGGGTGCAGGGACGCTCGCCGATCAGCGAGAGGCATCCTTCGCTCGTCTGATAGGCATTGACCTGTTCAAGAATTTGAGGGTTGTACATCAGGAGCGCCCTGTTGCCGTCCTTTACGCAGATGATGCGTTTGCGCACACCGATCATGTTGGCGGCGAGCCCCACGCACTCGTGCTCATGCTCGTGGAGTGTATCCAGGAGGTCCTGCCCGGTCGCGACATCGTCGGGCCCCGCGTCTTCGGAAGGCAGGCGCAAAAAGAACTCGGATTTCATGATGGGCTTAATCATGGCGGGCTCCTCATGTCTTATGCTTTCGTGGACTTTTAATAATAGCGCGGAAGGAAAGCTGCGCGTCCGCGTTACAATCTTTTGACGTTGGACCATGTTGCCAGATTCGTCGTGTACGGCGTCTGGCGTAAGTCTAGGGCTCATTTTTCGCCCTGGACTGTTCCTCTGGGGCGATGCGACTGTCGTTCCAAGAGGAAGGAAATGCATGGGGAGCAAATCTCAGCAACAAGTTCAAGCAACGCCATCGGCCACTGCGGCGCTTCTCGTCGTTATGTATATTGCAGCCTTTGTTGCCGCGTTTAACGAGAACATCATTAACGTGGCGTTGCACGACATTATGGCAGCCTTTTCGGTGAGTGCCACCACGGCGCAGTGGCTCGTTTCGGGCTACATGATCGTGACGTCGATCTTTACGGCCATCATGGCCTTCCTGTCCGGCCGTTTCTCGACGCGCAAGCTGTTGTTTTTCGCATGCGGATGTATGGTCGCCGGCGAAGTCCTGTGTCTGATCGCTCCGTCGTTTAGCGTTTTGCTACCAAGTCGTACTTTGCAGGCTGCGGGATCGGGCATCTTGTTCCCGCTCATGATGAACGTGGTGCTGTCTTGCGCCCCGCGCGAGAAGCTCGGTCTGTATCTGAGCCTGGGCGGTGCCTGCATTACGCTAGGGCCGGCGTTTGGACCCGTAATCAGCGGTCTTATGTGCACGTTGTTCGGCTGGAGGGCGGTGTTCGTAGTGCCGCTGGTGGGCGGCATTGTGGTCGCTGCGGCGGGCGTTAAGCTTGTTCAGAATGTCGGAGAGCGCTCGAACACCACGCTTGATATTCTGTCGGTTGTTTTGCTCGCCGCCGGCATTACGGCATTTGTGTATTCCGTAGGCGAGTTCTCGACCAATCTGATTGCCGGCATCGTGGCGCTTTTCGCCGCCATTGTGCTGCTCGGCCTGTTTGCGGCCCGTCAGCTCAAGCTCGAGCATCCGGTGCTTAACGTGCGTCCCATGGCGAGCGTTCGCTTTTGGCCTGCGTGTTTGCTTGTGGTGGTGTCGATGATGACGACGTTCTCGATGAGCGTTTTGTTGCCGCTCTATTTTGAGGGCGCATACGGCATGACCGCACTTATTGCGGGCTTGCTCATTTTGCCGGCGATTGCCTGCAACGCCGTGACCTCGATTGTGGGCGGACGCGTGATGGACGCCCGTGGCGCATGGCCGCTGCTGCCGGTCGGTTTTGCCCTGATTGCCGTGGGGCAGACTGCCATCTCGATGACGGCGGCAAGCATGAACATCGGCGTCGTCGTGGCGCTGACCGTTGTGGTGTATGCCGGAGTCGGTTTGGTGCTGAGCCCCTCGCAAACGGCCGGCTTGGAGACGCTACCCGCCGCTGAACATCCTCACGGAACGGCATTGCTCAACACGTGGAATATGATTGCCGCATCGTTTGGCCCGTCGCTGTTTATCGGTCTGCTCTCGAGTTCTGCTGCGACCGCCGGCGCCGCTGGCGCTACGACCGACGTTGCCCAGGCGATTGGATTTGCAGCTGCCGTGCGTGTGGCGGCTGTAATTGCCGTGGTCGGGTTCGTGGCGTCGCTGGTGTACGCTCGTCGCGAGTCACACATGTCGCATTAATGTGTGCACATAGATTCTGCAGCTAGATTGGATGGCGACACCATAAACTAATGGACGTTTTGCCGAGAGGCATGATTGTTTAAAGCGCAAAGAGTGCGCGACGGGCCCCGCGAATGGGGCGATGATGCCCGAGAGGGCCAAGAAGGAGTCTCATGTCCGAGAACGAAGAGATCATGAACGAGACCGAGAACGAGACCATGGCTGCCGAGGTCGAGGCAGTCGAGACCGTGGAGACCGAAGCTGCCGAGGTTGAGGTTGCTGACGAGGTTTCCGCCGAGGAGGAGGCCGAGGTTGTCGAGGCCGCCGTTGATTACGATGACGAGGAGCTGATGGACAAGATGCAGAAGGCCGCCCGCCTGCTGCGTAGCCGTCGCTTTGCTATTTCCAAGGAGGAGGAGGCCAAGGCCGAGCGCATGGCGAACATCGAGCGCGCCATCAAGCTTCTTGACCTCAAGCCCAAGATGGAGCAGAAGGAAATGTCCGACCTGCTGGGCATGCGCCTTCGTGAGCTCGATGGCCTGATGGCCGAGGCCGAGGCCGCCGATCTGGTCGGCCGCATCGACGACGCCGAGGGCGATATGCGCAAGATTGTTGTCTTCGCCGCCGAGGATGCCGCTGAGGGCCTGGTCGAGCTTGCCAACAAGAAGGAGAAGCTCCTGCCCGAGCTTTCTTACGAGGAGGCCACCGAGCTGATGGCCGCTCTCGATAAGGTTATCGCTCCGCTCGTCGCCATGGGCCTGGACGAGGATCGCGGTCCTCGCGGCGGCCGTGACGACCGTGGTGGTCGTGGCGGCGACCGTGGCGGTCGCGGCGGCTTTGGCGATCGTGGTGGCCGTGGTGGCGACCGCGGCGGTCGCGGTGGCGATCGTGGCGGCCGTGGCGGCTTTGGTGACCGTGGCGGCGACCGTGGCGGTCGCGGCGGCTTTGGCGGCAACCGTGGTGGCTATGGCGATCGCGGTGGCAACCGTGGCGGCTTTGGCGGCAACCGTGGTAACGACCGTGGCGGTCGCGGTGGCGACCGTGGCGGCCGCAACGGCGGCGGCTTCCGCGGCAACCGCTTCTAGTTGGGTTACGCGGTTTTACCAAACCGCGTAACTAGTTGACGCTGCGCGCCCACCAGAGCGACAACTTGTCATTCAAAGAGGACGGCATGACCAGAAGGTCTATGCCGTCCTCTTTTCATGCCAATTTGTTCGCTCTGGTGGGCGCTCGCTGTCGGTGCCAAAACATCGACATTGCCATGATCCAAGGTAGTCATTGGGGACGTTCTTAAACGACTACATAGCATGAGAGTGGATAATCTCCCGGTTTGAGTCTGCATTCAAGCTCAAAGTGGGAGATTATCCACTCTCATTTGCTATGCGTCCGAAAATCCACGCTCGTTTGTTTTCTGCCTACATTTGGAGGAAGAGCTCGTGGAGGTGGGTGTCTTCATCGAGTTCGGGGTGGAAGGTTACGCCGAGCTGGTTGTCTTGGCGGGCGGCGACGATGCGGCCATCGACTTCGGCCAGGGCCTCGGCATCGCCGTGCACCTCAACGATGCGGGGCGCGCGGATAAACGTCAGCGGCACTTCACCGTCGATGCCGGCTATTTGCCCCTTGGTTCGAAAGCTGCCGAGCTGCCTGCCGTAGGCATTGCGCTCGACAAGTACATCCATGGTTTCCAGACGCGGCGTGCCCTTATCGTCATGGGCGGCAAGGTCGTGAGCCAGTAGAATCAGGCCGGCGCAGGTGCCCAGGACGGGCATACCTTCAGCGATGCGGGCACGAAGCTCCTCGAGCATGCCCAACTCATCAAGCAGCTTCCCTTGAACGGTAGACTCGCCGCCGGGAAGTACCAGACGGTCAAAGTCCTGCTTCAAATCAGCCGCCTGCCTCAGCTCAATACAGTGTGCGCCAAGCTCGAATAGTCTTGCCTCGTGCTCGGCAAAAGCGCCTTGGACCGCCAGCACGGCAACCGTTTGGTCTGCATAATCGCTCATGTGCGATCCTTTCTGCTGGACTAGCGCCCGCGCTCTTCCATGATAATCTCGATTTCGTCGGCGTTAATGCCCACCATGGCCTCGCCCAGGTCCTCCGAAAGCTCGGCGATGAGCCTGGCATCGGTGAAGTTTGCCACGGCCTTGACGATGGCAGCGGCGCGCTTGGCGGGGTCGCCGCTCTTAAAGATGCCCGAGCCGACAAAGACGCCCTCGGCACCCAGCTGCATCATCAGCGCGGCATCGGCCGGGGTCGCTACGCCGCCGGCGGCAAAGTTCACGACGGGAAGCTTGCCCGTGGCATGGACCTCGCGTACCAGCTCGACCGGAACCTGCAGTTGCTTGGCTGCCTCAAAGAGCTCGTCGTCGCGCAGGGCAACAACGTCGCGGATCTGCTTTTGGATCTTGCGCATGTGACGCACGGCCTGAACGACGTCGCCCGTACCCGGCTCACCCTTGGTGCGAATCATAGTGGCGCCCTCGGCAACACGGCGCAACGCCTCGCCCAGATCGCGGGCGCCGCAGACAAACGGCACGTCAAACTGGGTCTTGTCGATGTGATAGACGTCATCGGCGGGGGAGAGAACCTCGGACTCGTCGATGTAATCGATCTCGATGGCCTGCAGGACCTGCGCCTCGACGATGTGACCGATGCGGCACTTGGCCATGACGGGGATGGAGACGGCCTCTTGAATGCCCTTGATCATCTTGGGGTCACTCATGCGCGAGACGCCGCCTGCGGCACGGATGTCGGCCGGGATGCGCTCGAGTGCCATGACGGCGCAGGCGCCCGCCTCCTCGGCGATGCGTGCCTGCTCGGGCGTGGTGACGTCCATGATGACGCCGCCCTTGAGCATCTGCGCGAGCTCGCGATTGAGTTTGACGCGATCGGCCTTGCTGGTCTGTTCTGCCATGGTTGCTCCCTTGGTTGGCATGTGCATTGCTTGACGGAACATCCTATCGGGGAGCTGGGTATGGCAAAATACTCAGTTTTCGAGATAATAATAAGGTCAGCTTAATACCAGATTGAACAGCTCGATAAGGTCAGGTGGCAAACTCATGCTTGACTACAATTTGGAAAAACGCGGCGAAGCATCGCTTTATGAGTATGTTTACCAGCAAATTCGAGATGATATTGTTGCTGGACGTATTGCGGCGGGGGAGCATCTTCCGTCTAAGCGCGCCTTTGCCAGTCATCTGGGAATCAGTGTCATTACCATCGAGAATGCATATAGCCAGTTACTTGCCGAGGGCTATATTTGCTCAATGCCGCGTCGTGGCTACTACGCTTGCAAGCTTCCGGATGCACCGGTTTTGCCTTTGGCTTCGCAGGGCATCGACCGAGATACCGTCTCTGTGGGCCTCAGCGCGCATGATGTCAACGGACAGGTCGAGCTGTTCGATGCACTTTCTCCTTCCGCTTTGGAGGCGGCGCGGCTTTGGCAAAGCGCACTACGGGCGACGCTGGCATCCGAAGATGAGCGCGAAATCTTTTCGCCCGCACCGGCGCAGGGCACCGCTCGGCTGCGACGCGCAATTGCTCACCATCTGCGTGGGACAAGGGGCATGAATGTCGACCCCAACAACATTGTTATCGGTGCAGGCGCCCAGCTGCTCGATACCATGTTGGTTCAGTTGCTTGGCGCTGACAAGGTGTATGCCGTTGAGGATCCGGGCTATTTGCGTCTGACGCGCATCTATCAGGCTATGGGCTGCAGAGTTCGACATATCCCGTTGGATGATGAGGGCGTGGACTTGAGCACTCTGCAGAAAAGCGGGACCGATGTCCTTCACCTGATGCCGTCCCATCAGTATCCGACCGGCCTTGTGACGAGCATTGCGCGTCGCTATGCGCTTCTGAGCTGGGCCGCCGAGCGACCAGGTCGGTATCTCATCGAAGATGACTTTGATTGTGAGTTTCGCCTTGCCGGGAAGCCGATTCCCGCGCTCGCGTCGATCGATGCCGCCCAGTCGGTTATCTACACCAACACGTTTTCGAAGAGCCTTTCATCGGCGTTGCGTTTGGCGTACATGGTGTTGCCCGATGAGCTAATGGAGCGGTTTAGGCGCAACCTTGGTTTCTACGCCTCGTCGGTGAGCTCTGTCGATCAGGTCGCTTTGGCGCGTTTGCTTGAATCGGGTGATTACGAGCGACATGTGAACCGCGTGCGCGTTCGTGCCCGCGAGGCGCGTGATGGCCTGATGGCGCTTGTGCGGAAGGTATTTCCGGCAGGAGAGGTCTCGATCGAGCACGCAGACGCGGGCCTTTACTGCACCGTGGTTGCGGAGCGTGGAACGGGCGGAAGCACTATTGCACGGGCCCTCACGCGCTCGAGCATCCCTTTTATCGATATCGGTGACTGTTATTGGTGTGCCGATGGCGCATCTGTCCCTGAAAACTCAAGTCAAATTCTTGTTCAGTATGACGATTTGAGTCCAAAAGCGCTAAATACCTTGGAATCGCAGCTAATGGGAGCACTCTGTAACCTAAGTGAGTAGGCTTTTGGAACTTTGGCGACCAGGCAGTTTTGTAACAAGCTATCTACCTGCGTTTTTGAAAAGCAGGATGACCGGGCTGCTCAAGATGTTCAAAAAAGTCTACTCACTTGTCGCGCAAAGCTTCTGCATGAGAAAAAAAATGGGGTTTTCAACAGAACTTCGTCCAGCTCTCGGCAAGCTTTTGGCCAGTTGGGGAGGGCTGTTGAAAACTTAACAGTCCGTTCGGTGCTATTTTTGGTGCGTTCGCGCCAATGCGAGTCGGGCTGGGTTGAAATTCGTGTTTTCCTGTGCCTATGAAGGATCTACTTTGTGACATATCGGCTTTTAGGTATTGGCGTTTGCCTCCTCAAGTCCGCGCTTTGTGTCCGCCGCTTCCACGACCGGAAGAAGACCGGCAGCGATATGATCTCGCCCGCAACCCGACGGCTGCGGTCGCACTCGGTTTTCCGTTGTATACATTGGTTCGGACGAGAAACAAACGGACTTGTCCAGCCAGCATTAGGCAGCGGCTGTTTCTTGGTGAGCTTCCCAGGGAATCCGTGCTGGAAACGGAGCATGGGTTTTTGATTACGTCTCCTCTACTGACGGCATTCATCATGTCGCGGCACCTGACGGATCTCCAGCTTCTTTTGGTATTGGCGGAGATGTGTGGCTTGTTTGCGGTGTGCGCTCTGCCGGCGGCACTTGAGGCGGAGCTTTCGCGTGCAATTGATTCGGGCGCGATTTCGACAACGTTCGGTTGGGTGCGCTGCCCGTCCGAGGACGGCACCGCCTCAAATTTATGGCGTCGAGACGCTTTGGTTTTAGGCAGAGACCTTGACCGTTTTTGTTCAGATGTTTGCGGGATGCGTTACGGCAATAGATTTATGGCGGTATCGCAACTCGTTCCATTGGGTGCCGCGTCGCCTTTTGAGGTCGAGGCGTATTTGTTGCTTGGACTGCCGCGAGCCCTGGGAGGCGAAGGGTTTTGCGGCATAGAGCTCAATGTCGAAGTGACGTTAAGCACAAGTGCTCGAGCGATTGTGGGAAAGTCCCGTGTATATATCGACCTACTTCTTTCTTCGCCGGACGGTAGGCGACAGGTGGCCATTGAATGTCAGGGAAAGGCCTCGCACGGACGCGCAGGGGATGGCTTGCGTGACGCTGACCGCATGACGGCCCTTCAGGCCATGGGCTACGATGTGCTTCTCCTTACACACAGACAGATATCGGATGAGGATAGATTCCGCGCGATCGTTAAGGCCATATGCAGGATGCTCGATGCTGAATATCGTGATAAAAGCTCGGATGAGCAAAGGGCTGAGATATTACTCCGGTCTGAACTATTCATTGACTGGACAAAATTGGGAGTAATCGACGGAAAGATGCCCGTTAGACACAAAATGGCTCGATCGTGGACGGCTGCGAATCTAAGTGAGTAGACTTTTGGCACTTTGGCGACTAGGTCGTTTTGCAACAAGGCATTTACCTGCGGCTTTATAAAGTGATATGGATGGTCTGCTCGGCAAGTTCCAAAAAGTCTACTCACTTAGTTTTTGACGAGAAGCCGATGCCGAAGGCGGTCCTATTTCAGGTAGTTAACAAGTTTGTGAGGCACGAAAAAGGCCCGAACCATGCGGTCCGGGCCTCATCGAGCTAGAGGTTATGTCTCAGGTTGCTGGCTTAGCCGAAGTAGCGCTTGAGCAGGCCGGCGAAAGCCTTGCCGTGGCGAGCCTCGTCACGAGCCATCTCGTGCACGGTGTCGTGGATGGCATCGAGGCCAGCGGCCTTGGCGCGCTTAGCAAGATCGGTCTTGCCGGCGGTGGCGCCGTTCTCGGCCTCAACGCGCATCTCGAGGTTCTTCTTGGTGGAGTCGGTTACGACCTCGCCCAGGAGCTCAGCGAACTTGGCAGCGTGCTCGGCCTCCTCGTGGGCAGCCTTCTCCCAGTACAGGCCGATCTCGGGATAGCCCTCGCGATGAGCGACGCGCGCCATGGCCAGGTACATACCGACCTCGGAGCACTCGCCCTCAAAGTTGGCGCGCAGGTCGGCAACGATGTCCTCGGAGACGCCCTCCATCTTGGCGACGCCCACTACGTGCTCGGCAGCCCACTCGAGCTGGCCCTCCTCCTGCTTCAGGAAACGAGAACCGGGAACGCCGCACTGGGGGCACTTGAAGTCCTCGGGCAGCTGGTCGCCGTCGAACTCTTCCACATAACCGCAAACGGGGCAAACAAACTTCATGATTCGATCCTTTCGATCGATGGCGATTGTGCGCTCGTCCGGTCCCGTAAGGGCCCTCTCCGGACGTGCGTCTTGACGAGTTCTATTATCCATAAATGCAACCAAATGTGAAGCCTATTAGGAATGATTTTTAATAAAACAATTTCGAGATATGAAGATGTTGATTGATTAACGATTGGGAGGCCGTCTGCGATTTTTGCTGAGTACAATCGGGCGAGCAAATGTTGACCTATCAACAAATGAAGGAGTTTCCTTTATGCATCTAGCCCGTCGTGCCTGGTGCCGAACATATCAGACGGTTTTTCGCATTGCATTGCCGATCCTGCCCTATACCGAGCCGCGCATTCTGGAGCATGCCGAGGATGTGCCCGCGGTGCTTCAAAAGCGCTCGATCCAGAAGGTCCTTATCGTGACAGACCCTGGTATTGCACGTTTGGGGCTCACGGCATCACTCGAGCGTGCGCTTACGGCTCAGGGGATTGGCGTTACGGTCTATGCCGAAACGCGTGCGAACCCCACGGTCTCAAACGTGGAAGAAGCGGCGTCCCTGTATCGAGAGCGCGCCTGCCAGGCCATTATCGGCTTTGGTGGTGGCTCGGCCATGGACTGTGCCAAGGGCGTGGGAGCACGCATCGCGCAGCCAAACAAGCCCATCAACAAGATGCGCGGCCTGCTGCGGATTCATCGTCGCCTGCCGCTGCTCATCGCCGTTCCAACTACGGCGGGCACGGGAAGTGAGGTAACGCTTGCAGCGGTAATTACCGATGACGAGACGCACTACAAGTACCCCATTAACGACTTTGTGCTTATCCCGCGCCTTGCGGTGCACGACCCCGAGCTTACGCGCGGCCTGCCCGCCTCCATTACGGGGTAGACGGGCATGGACGCCCTGACGCATGCCGTCGAGGCCTTTATCGGGCGAAGCACCACGCCCTATACGCGCAAGATGGCGCGACAGGCGGTTCAGCTCATCTACGACAATTTGCTCGAGGCCTATGAGCATGGCGACAACATGCGTGCGCGCCGCAATATGCTTTCGGCGGCGTATAAGGCGGGTCTTGCCTTTACGCGCTCCTATGTTGGATACGTTCATGCCATCGCACACAGCTTGGGCGGGCGTTACGGGATTCCGCACGGCTTGGCTAACGCCATCATCCTGCCGCATATGCTTCGCGCTTATGGTGACGCCGCCGCCCCCAAGCTTGCCGACCTCGCTCGCATGGCGGGCATTGCGCCGGCTACCGCACAGGATGGTCTTGCGGCCGAGGCCTTTATCGATTGGGTCGACCGCATGAACGGGGCCCTGGGAATCCCCAAATATGTCTCAGGTATTCGCCGCTCCGACATTCCTGAGATGGCGGCGCATGCCGATGCCGAGGCCAATCCCCTGTACCCCGTTCCGCTTTTGATGGACCGCTTGGAGCTCGAGCATATGTACGAAGTCGTTGCAGGTGGTATGTTTGAGGGCGAGAACTAGGAGGGTCCATGAACACCGGGGAAATTGCGCGCATCGTCGGCGATCAGCGCACCTACTTTAAGACGCACGCTACGTTTGATGTCGATGCTCGACGTCGCGCGCTCGTGAGTTTACGCGATGCGGTCCGGGCGCACGAGGCCGATATTGCCCATGCGCTCAAGACCGATTTGGGAAAGTCGCATGACGAGGCATATATGTGCGAGATCGGCACGTCGCTTTCCGAGATTCGTCATCAGATTGCTCACGTGGTTCGATGGAGTCGTCCGCGCCTGCGTCCGTGCGATCTTGCCAACGCCGTGAGTGTGTGCAAAACGCAAGCCGTGCCCTATGGCGTCACGCTCATCATGGCGCCCTGGAACTACCCGTTTTTGCTGACGCTCGAGCCGCTCGCCGGAGCCCTTGCCGCGGGCAATACCGTGGTCATCAAGCCGAGTGCATATGCTCCGGCATCGAGCGCGGTGCTCAAGCAAATCTGTGAAGAGGCATTTGATCCGCGTCTGGTGACGGTTGTCGAGGGCGGGCGCGCCGAGAACGAAGCGTTGCTCGATGAGTGCTGGGACAAGATTTTCTTTACCGGTAGCGTTCCGGTCGGCAAACTCGTCATGGAGCGCGCAAGTAAAAACCTTACGCCCGTGACGCTTGAGTTGGGCGGAAAGAGCCCCTGCATCGTGGATGCGACGGCAAACTTGAAGGTCGCGGCACGGCGCATCGCCTTTGGTAAATGGCTCAATGTGGGGCAGACCTGCGTGGCGCCCGACTACCTGCTGGTCGATACGCGCGTGCACGATGAGCTGCTGGGCCTCATCAAGGAGGAGGTTCGTCGCATGTTTGGCGAGCATCCGCTCGATAACGAGGATTACGGGCATATCGTCAACGCCAAGCATTTCGCACGCGTACGCGGGCTGATCGATTCCGATAAGGTCGTGTTTGGAGGTGCCGCGCGCGAGGCTTCGCTCAAGATTGAGCCGACGATTTTGGACGGCGTGTCCCCCGATGACGCCGTGATGCAGGAAGAAATCTTCGGTCCCATCTTGCCGGTGCTGACGTTTGAGAGCTTAGACGAGGCCGAGACGTTTATTACGGATCGTCCGACGCCGCTGGCCCTGTATGTCTTTAGTCAGGATCGCGCGGTTCAGCAGCGCTTTGTGCGCTACGTGCCCTTTGGCGGCGGCTGCGTCAACGACACCATCATGCATTTGGCTACGAGCCATATGGGCTTTGGCGGCATGGGCGCGAGTGGTATGGGGCAGTACCATGGCCGCGAGAGCTTCGATGCGTTTAGCCACAAGAAGAGCATCGTGAACAAGGCAACCTGGCTGGACGTGCCGTTTCGGTATGCGCCCTACGCAAGCTGGAAGCACAAATTCGTGCGCATGTTTGTGCATTAGAATCAGATGGCGTAGCGACAAACGGTCGAAAAGGCGCGGGTGGGGCGAATTTGTGTCCGCGCGAGTTCGTAGACTTCTCAATAAGGTTAAACGCCGGTTTATCCGGCCGTTATGGGAGTTGCTATGTACGAGCCTTCACGTGTTCTTCTGTCGTTTCACATCGCAGGATTTCAATATGCCGATGGCACCTTGGTCCTGGGCGATCTTAAAGCGGGCGATAAACTGACACTGTGCGCCGAGCGCGATAATCCCCATGACCCCGAGGCAGTTGCGATTTACTATGGCAAGACCAAACTTGGCTACGTTCCAGGAAACGAGGTCGGCCCACTGTCCTTGATGATGTATTACGGCCACGAGGACGTATTTGAGGCCCGTGTGCAACAGGTTGCCCCCGAGCGCAGCCCGTGGCATCAGGTGCGCGTTGGGCTCTATGTGGTGGATGCTCGCTAGTCGGTAAGGGAAGCTGCCATGTTTGACGACGATGACCTGTTCGATTTAACGGATGATCCGTTTGAGTGGGATCTGCTGCTCGACGACGATGATCTGGAACAGGACCGTAAGAAACGGCGGGACAAGAAAACTCAGGGTAACGCTTCGAAAAAGCAAGGCAAACGCAGTCGCGGCCCGTTCGGCGGGCTCTTTGGCTAACCGCCGTATCGCTGTGTCTGTATACTTAGCACGAGTTTGACGCGTTGCGAAATGAGGACATAGACGATGATGTGGTTTACCGCCGACCTGCACCTGGGCGATACGAATATCTTGCACGATATGGATCGGCCGTTTGATTCGGTCGAGGAGATGAACCGCAAGGTCATCGATGCCGTCAATGAGTGCGTGGCGGCGGACGACCGTCTCTATATCTTGGGAGACTTTACCTATCGTTTGCCCCTGGCGGAGGCGGTGCGTCTGCGCGAGCGTATCGAATGTCAGAACGTGACGCTCATCCGTGGTAACCATGACGGCGACTGGGAAGATCCCGACGTACCGCAGATTTGGGAAGACGTGCGCGATTACCTGGAGATTGCTCCCGGCTATGCCAAGGGCCATCGCCTGGTGTTGAGCCATTACCCCATGCTCAGCTGGAACGGCAAGGCGCGTGGCGCCGTCATGCTGCACGGGCATATCCACAGCAGGGGAGACCGCACCAACGTGCGCAACCGCGATCGCGAGCGCCCTATCTTTCGCTACGATGTCGGTCTCGATGCCAACGAGTACAAGCCCGTAAGCCGTGATCAGATTCTTAGCTTCTTTGGGTTATAGGGCGCCAGAGCCACCACAAAGGGGACAGGCACCTTTGTGGTGGCTCTGGCGCCGTTGCCATTATGGCAGCGGCGCCTTTTTTGTCCGTGCGGCGCGGTAGAGTGTAGGCGGTCGAAATTTGCGTCCATCGAGGAGCTGCTATGAACGAGATTAAGTGCCCGCATTGCGGCGAAGTTTTTAAGGTCGATGCGTCTGGCTATGCGGATATTGTCAAGCAAGTGCGCGATGCCGAGTTTTCGCGCGACCTGGATGAGCGTGTGAAGGCAGTCCAGCGCGAGGGCGAGCAGGCGCTGGAGCTTGAGCGCTCGCGTTCGACGGCTGCCTTGCAAAAGGCAGAGTCTCAGCGCAACGCTCAGCTTGTTGATCAGAAGAACGCTGCGGCTCAGCAGCTGGCACAAGAGGTCGCCAAGCGCGATGCCGAGCTTGCCGAGCTGCGCGCTAAGCTCGAGGGCGCTGCCGCAGAGCGCGAGAGTGCAAGCCAGCGCGCGGCGGTTGAGGCACGAGCCAATGCTCAAAAAGAGAATGCTGAGCTTCAGCGCGAGATCGATGCTCTGAAGGCGGAGCTCAATCACAAGGCCGACGAAGCTAAAATCGCCGAGGCGGCGGTTCGCAATGCAACTCAACATGATCTCGCCGCGCGCGATGCTCAGATTGCAGAATTGCAGGCCAAGCTTGCTGCAGCAGATAGGGCTCAAGAAATGGCACTCGCAACTGCTGCGGCCGAGGCGCAGCGTAAGCTTGATGCTGCTCACAATGAAGCGGATCGCAGGCTTTCCGATTACCAGACAGAAGTGCGCGAGAAGTTCTCGAACGCTAAGGTACAGTCCGAGCGCGAGGCCGAGGGCCTGCGCGCCCGGTTGCGCGAGCAAGAACTGGCTGCCAAAATGGAGCTCTCGGAAGCAGTTGCCGCGGCGGAGCGAGAGCGCGACGAGGCGCGTGCGAAACTGACGAGTGAGTTGGCAGTGCGCGATTCGCGCGAGGAGCAGGCCAAGGCGGCGCATGAGCTCGAGCTTGCTCAAGCCAAGCGCGCGAGCGATGAACTGATCCGCTACAAGGATGAAGAGATTGAGCGCCTGAAGGACATGAAGGTCCGCCTGTCCACCAAGATGGTGGGCGAGTCGCTCGAGCAGCACTGCGAGACCGAGTTTAACCGTCTGCGCATGACGGCGTTTCCTAACGCGTACTTCGAGAAAGATAACGATGCGTCCGAGGGTACCAAGGGCGACTTTATCTTCCGCGAGTGCGACGCGAGCGGCAACGAGGTCATTTCGATTATGTTCGAGATGAAAAACGAGAACGACGAGACTGCGACCAAGCACAAAAACGAGGACTTCTTTAAGAAACTCGATCACGATCGTCGCCAGAAAGGCTGTGAGTACGCGGTGCTCTGCACCCTGCTGGAGCCCGAGAGTGACCTCTATAACGCGGGTATCGTCGACGTGAGTTACCGCTATGAGAAGATGTACGTGATCCGCCCGCAGTTCTTCATTCCCATGATTACGTTGCTGCGCAACGCCGCCATGGGTTCACTGCGCTATAAGCAGGAGCTGGCGGAGTACAAGCAGCAGAATATCGACGTCACGAACTTCGAAGCCAAGATGGAAAAGTTCAAGAACGATTTCGGCCGCAACTACGAGATCGCGAGCCGCAAGTTCCAAACGGCGATCGATGAGATCGACAAGACGATTAGCCATCTGCAGAAAACCAAGGAGGCATTGCTATCCTCCGAGAACAATCTGCGCCTAGCCAATAAGAAGGCCGACGATCTTACCATTCGCAAGCTCACGTGGGGCAACAAGACCATGAAGGCCGCGTTTGACGAGGCGCGCGGGGCTGCGACAGAGACAAACGATGAGCCAGCCGAGGCGGATTCGTATGAGGTCGAGGATACCGAGTAGGGGATAGCGTATCGCGCAAAAAGCGGGGCCGCTGGCGATGTTGCCAGCGACCCCGCTTCGTTTCGTTCCAGTATGTTCGGCTAGTCCTCGAGCAGGTCTTCGATAAAGCCGACGCGGTAGTTTTTGAAGATGACCTCGCCACCGTCTTGCGTGGCGTCCAGATCGACATCGCCCATGATGCCAAAATCGTGGTCGCCATCCTCGTCGGCAAAGATCTGGCGCACGTGCCATACGTGCGCGGTCTTCTCGCCGGACTCGTCAATGGAAAACATCGCGGCGCTGCGGGCATCTCCGTCGGTGAGGATCTCCTCGTGCTGCTCATGGTAGGCATCGAGCGCCTTTTGCCAGCGGATTTCGCTCATGCCCCAGTCGTCGTCGAGCTCGCCCAGGTCGCGAACGTGCTCGCGAGCGGCAAGGGTCACGCGGCGGAAGAGCGCGTTGCGCACCAACAGCGTGCAGCCGCGGCGGTCCGCCACGACCTCGTCGATGCCCTGCGGCGGCGCGGCGTCGAGGGCTGCCGGGTTGCCGGCGTTCTCCCACTCGTCCACCAGGCTCGAGTCCACCGAGCGCACCACAAAGCCCAGCCACGAGATAATGTCGCGCAGGCGCTCGTCGCGCTTCTCGATGGGCACGGTGCGGTCGAGTGAACGGTAGGCCTCGGCTAGGTAGCGCAGCAGAATGCCCTCGGAGCGGGCGATGCCGAGCTTTTGAATGTAGCCCTTAAAATCGCTCGCGCTTTCCAGCATATCGCGCAGGACGCTCTTGGGAGAGAGCTGATAGTCGTTTGCCCAGGGCACTTCCTGGCAGTACTTGTCAAAGGCGGCGTCGAGCAAATCCTCGAGCGGCTTTTCGTACGTGACGTCTTGAATGCGCTCCAAGCGCTCCTCATACTCGACGCCGTCAGCCTTCATTTCGGCCATCGCGCGGTCGCGCGCAGCGCGCTCCTGTGCGCGCAGCACCTGCTTGGGGTCCTCGAGCGTTGCCTCGACCATCGAGATCAGATCCATGGTATAGGTCTCGCTCTCGGGATCGAGCAGCTCCAACGCGGCAAGCAAGAACGGCGAGAGCGGCTGATCGAGCGCAAAGTCCTCGGGCAGATCGACCGTCAGTGCATAGTCAATGTCTGGTGCGGCGTCAGTCGGGGCGTCGGGTGCGGGCGGCACCTCGGTGCGAACGACGACGCCGGAATCGATGAGTGTGGCGAAGATTTCATCGGCGCGAACCTCGAGCTTGGCCTTTTCCTCGGGGGTCTGCAGGCTCGTCTCGATGAGGTCGTGTACGCGGGCACGGGCGTCGCCGCCCTGCTCGACCACGCTAATCACCATGGAGTGCGTGATGCGCAGGCGCGGCTTGAGCGTCTCGGGTTGAGTCTCAATCAGGCGCTCAAAGGTCTGCTTGTTCCAGGTGACAAAGCCCTCGGGGGCCTTTTTCTTTTTAATCTTACGGAGTTTTTTGGGGTCGTCGCCCGCTTTGGCCATAAGCTTGGCGTTTTCGATCTCGTGCTCCGGCGCCTCGGCAATTACCATACCCTCGGTGTCAAAGCCCGAGCGGCCGGCGCGACCGGCAATCTGGTGGAACTCGCGGGCGCGCAGACGACGCATCTTGTAACCGTCGAACTTGGTGAGCGCGGTGAGCACCACGGTGTGGATGGGCACGTTGATGCCGACGCCGAGCGTGTCGGTGCCGCAGATGACGGGCAGCAGGCCCTGCTGCGCCAGGCGCTCAACCAGTAGGCGATAGCGCGGCAGCATACCGGCGTGGTGCACGCCGACGCCGCAGCCGAGCAGGCGCTTGAGAATCTTGCCGAAGGCCGTCGAGAAGCTCGTGCCTTTGGCGGCTTCCTTAATGGCCTCGCGCTGCTCCTTGCTGGCGATGCCAAAATTGGCGAGCGACTGTGCCGTCGCAAGGGCGGCATCCTGGCTAAAGTGCACAATATAGAGCGGGGCCTCGCCGCGGCGCATGGCGAGCTCGACCGTGCCCTCGAGCGAGGTCGTCACGTAGTCGTAGCTCAGCGGAACAGGACGCGGGGCGTCGACAACCAGGTCGCAAGCAGCGCCGGTGTGCTCCTCGAGCGAGGCGGCGATCGCGGTGACATCGCCGAGCGTGGCGCTCATGAGCATGAATTGCGTGTGAGGCAGGGCGAGCAGTGGCACCTGCCAGGCCCAACCGCGATCGGGGTCGGCAAAGTAGTGGAACTCGTCCATGGCGACGCAGCCAACATCGGCATCTTCGCCCTCGCGCAGTGCGTCGTTGGCAAGGATTTCTGCCGTGCAACAGATGACGGGCGCCTTGGTGTTGATGTGCGTGTCGCCGGTGATCATGCCGACGTTATCGCGGCCGAGCACCTGCACAAGGTCGAAAAACTTCTCACTGACCAGAGCCTTGATAGGAGCCGTGTAGTAGCAGCGCTTGCCCTGCGCCATGCCCATAAAGAGCATTCCCAGCGCGACGAGCGATTTACCCGATCCGGTCGGTGTTCCCAAAATGACATGGTCACCGGCGGCTAGATCCATGAGGGCCTCTTCCTGGTGGTCCCACAGCTCAATACCGCGGTCGCTTGTCCATTCAAAGAAGCGTTCGAAGGCCTGATCGGGCGTGAGCCATGGTTCGGGCTCGCTACCATCCTCGGGCTCCCACCAGGTGGGGGAGAGCGCGCCGAGCGAGCCGAATTCGGCTTCGGTTCCCGTGCCGCCCGAGAACGAGCTGGCGGCGCCGGCGCCAGAAACGGTGCTGGCGGAAGTATCTGTCGTGGTCTGTGCCATGTGGTTGCTTTCTCTCGCCGTTTGTCCGCCAACTATTATGGCGTAGCAGCGGCGCGGGGTGCCAGCGCGCGAGAAAATGCAGGAAATGGGCGTTCTGCCCAGCCGTTTGGTGCAGTTGCCAGCTAAGTGAGTAGACTTTTTGCAATATCGCGAGCACATGGCTTTTGCGCAAGAGCTCTACCTGCGGTTTTAGTTTTCGTTATGCGGGTTGTGCTTGGCTATTGCAAAAAAGTCCACTCACTTAGGTTTGAGGGTCGTTCGCTGACGCCTATTTTCACTTGTTTGCCGACGCCGCGACCATCAGAAGCCCCTAGGACTCCTGCGGCAGGCGCTTCTTGCCTTTGCGGGCGCGGTTTCTAAAGTTCTCGACGGCCTCTTCCATGCCCAGAGGTACATAGGTGAGCGCATCGAGGTTTTCGGGCAGGTAGCAGGCAAGGCTTTGCTCCTGCGCGCGGCCCGCCGCGAGCTGTTCATCGCTGGGCTGCGCGCCGGGTGTGGCGCAAATGCCATAGACGGCGGCACCCATCTCGCGCGTGCGGCATTCATATTCGGTCTCGGGGTGCTCGGGATGGTCGCGGCGGACGTCGTCACTAACCCAAAGCGTGCCGTAGCCGGCCGCGGCAAACTGCCCCAGGGCGTAGTCGCGCAATGGCTTGCTGTCGGTTCGCAGCGTGACGGTGGCGCCGGCTGAAAAGAGCGGGCGATAGAGCATCAGATGGTCGACATGGACGAGTCGTTTTTTGGCGTACTTGGCCTTGGGCTGCGGCGTGGGAAAGTTAACGGTGATGGCATCGAGCTCGCCTGCGGCAAACAGCTGCGGCAGCGATGCGGCGCCTCGGGGCAGGACGAGTGCGTTGGGCAACTCCTGCTCACAGATCTTCTGAGCGACATAGGCAATGCAGATGGGCTCCTGATCCATGCCGATGAAGAGCGTTTCGGGCTCACGGCGAGCGCGCTCAACTAGATAGGTGCCTTTGCCACAACCAAGATCCAGGTGAAGGTGTTCGAAGGGCTTGCTGCCAGCTGGCGCGCAAGCCTTGCGCCAATCTCCGGCATAAGCCTCGGGGTTCGTCTCAATCGCATCGGCGTAGCGCTCCAGGCGCTCCTCGAGCACAAAGTTCTTAGGCGTGCGAACGTGGACGGCTCCCATGAGGCTCCTTGGTCATAAATGCGAAACGCATGGCCGCGCGTTCCGTCAATGGGTTGAAAAAGGGTGGGCATAGTTTGCCCGAAAGATGCGATGCGGCTCGACGGCGAGTCGTCGGTGCCTACAGGCGCTTGAGGATCACGTAGCGGTTGAGCTCGCCGCTACGACCGTCGGCATGGAAGCGCTCAAGCTCACGCACGGGGACCTCGCCGCTCTTGTAGAACGTACGGACGCCGCGCACCAGGTCGGTGATCTGCTGATCGTCAAAGTGGTGGCAATAGCGGTAGGCGTGGCGGTCGTTTTGCCAGCCGATGAGGTGGTCGCCGGCTTCAAACTGCGCGGAATCGTAACCCTCAAACGGCGGGGTGAGCTCGGCGCGGGCCTCGGCGCGAACGGCCTTGCGCGCCATGCGCTCGTCATTCATAAACTCCCAAAAGCTGATGGCGATGATGCCGCTCGGGCGCGTCTGGCGCACCAGGGCGTCGAGCACGCGTACGCGGTACTCGCACGACGGCACGTGGTGCATAAAACCAAAGCAGACCGAGATGTCGGCGAGCGGTGCGTCGAAAAGCACATCGGGCGTCTCGGCGGGGTTGAGCTTCATGAGGGCATCGAGCACGTCGAGTTCCTGGAAGTGCAGGTTGGGAATGCGCAGGGCGTGACCGCGCGCATCGATAGCCAAATCCTGGCACGAGTCGACGCCATAGAACTCAAACGGGCAGCTGGCATCTGCTGAGGGGTTTGCGCCGTCGACGCCCTTGGCGGCAAGTGCGCCGCCGGCAGCAAAGTTCTCGAATCGCATATTGCCGCAGGCAAGATCGAAGACGCGGACGGGATGCTCGATCGTGGCGACGTCGAGCTGCCCGAGCGCGATGTCCATGGTGCGTACCCAGCCGGGCCACGGGGCCTGCCGCGTATCGGAAAAGGAGGCGGAGTGTTCGCGATAGAACGTGTTGTTGAGCTGGATGAGCGATGAGGCGAAATCGCGGTTCACGGCGCGGAACTCCCTCCGTTGGCGGTGCGGAATAAACAGTACGACCATACTACCGTTAACGCCGCAACGGGGACAACCGAGCCGTGGGTCATTGCTTTGTTTGGACACATTTCCGCAGCTCATATGTGCCCGCAACCGCCGGTTGTCAAAAATCTCACTAGAATAGGTGGCATGCTTTTGGCGGTGGCGGATAGATTTTTAACTGTGCAAGGCGCCTTAAGAACAAAAACGGTCCGGCGGCACGGCTGGCATCACATAGGAGGAACCATGAATGTAGAAACTGCGCAGCGGCTCGCCGACCTTCGTCGCAGCAAGGGTTTTAGCCAAGAAGGGCTGGCGCGAAAGCTGGGGCTGTCGCGCCAGGCGGTCAGTAAATGGGAGCGCGCGGAGAGCTCGCCCGATACCGAGAACCTGATCTCGCTCGCCAAACTTTATGGCGTGAGCCTGGACGAGCTGCTCAATCCGAGCGACGAGATCGAGGACGATATCGAGTTTGAGAACGAGGACCGCGCCCGCCAGCGCGAGGCCGAGGCGGCAGAGCGTGCTCGCACCCATGAGGCGGCGGCGCGCGCTACCGAGGCGGCAACGCAGGCGAGTGATGCTGCGGCCAAGGCGGCGCAAGCGGCAAGCTGGAGTGCGCAGGCTGCCAATGCGGCGACGGCTCAGGCGACGAGTGGCGGCGCAGTTGGCTCGACTCCGGTGAAGGGCCCGTTCCAGTCGTTCCCGTATTGGGCCGTGTGTTGGCTGCTGTTCTTTTTGCTGATGTTCCTGTTTGGTGCCGGCCCCTTTGCCGCGCTGATCTTCTTTACGATTCCCATCTATCACTGGGTGGCGCGTGCGCTCGATGGTGATTGGGCACGCGGGGATATTCAGGTTGGTCCGGCACCGGCGGTCGCTAGGACTAAGGGGAAGGACGTTTCCGCTTCGGTTGACGCTGACATGGCTGCCGCGGCCACCGCTGAGCCGATTGCCAAAGAGGGTGATGAATGATGAAGCTTTCGCATGAATCCAAGGTACGCTTGGGCGTTGGCATCGGAGCGTTTGTGCTTATCATCGGGCTTGTCTTTGGTGCTTCGCAGCTATTGGCTCATTCCGATATGGTGCGTACGACCGGTATTCTATCTGGAGATTTGTCTGATTTTGACGATATGTTTGACGACGATGATCTCTTGGATAGCGGTAACTATTCCGCTCGGCCTCAGCAGCTTTCGAGCGAAACGTTTGATGCCGACGCGTTCCAATCGCTCGACTTGGACGTGACGTCGGGGACGGTCGAGGTTAAATGTGTCTCTGGCGGCCCGGTGCGTGTTATCGAAAGCGGTCGCGTTGCGAAGGGAACGTCTGCTTCTGATGCGGCTACCCGGAACCTTGCTGAGGTCAAGGGCTCTACGCTCAAGATCAGTCAGTTCGACTACGATGATAAGCGCGCGATTGACCGCACAATTACCATTGAGCTGCCGCGAGATGTTGCGGATAACCTGGTGGGCATTACGGCGAATGTAGGGTCGGGCGACCTGGCGGTCGCGGACATTGCGTGCCATGATCTGGATATAACGTTGAATTCGGGAGACGTTGAGTTTACGGGCACCGTGACCGATACCCTGAATGCCGAGGTCGGTTCGGGCGATGTGACGTTCGAGCTCTACCAGGCCCCCGCGAAGTCGATGGACGTGAGTGTGGGCTCGGGCGATGTGGAGATGACGGTTCCGAACTCGACGGGCTTTAAGGCGAGCCTCACCTTGGGCAGCGGCGACTTCGAGAGCGATTTCCTTCCGCTTGGCTACGACGGCGAGACCATTTTGAATCTTGAATTCGATAACGGCGATAAGTCTGCTACGTATCGTTTTGAGGTCGGTTCGGGCGACATGTCGTTTGATCCGGAGTGACATGCGGTTTTCGGAGATCGGTACATATAGGCATGCTCTTTGATGGAGGCGCCGGAGCCGTGACGGGCTTCGGCGCCTTTGCCTTTACAATGGGGACATGGAACAGATTATCTTGAACATACTCGAGGCTCTGCGTCGCGGCGAGACCGTGGACGACAAAGCGCTCGTCAAACTGATACATGCCGAGGCGCGCCGTGAGGGTGCCGACAAACGCGATTTGGCCAAGCGCCGTCTGCTGCCGTTCTACCAGCGGGTTAAACGTGAGGAGCCGGTTCGGTGGGCTGCGTGGAATGTCGATTCCGATCTGGAGCGTCAACTGCTGCAGGTCCTGCGTATGAAGCCGCGCCGAACGGCCTCGGGCGTGGCGACCATTACCGTCATTACCAAGCCCTGGCCATGCTCGGGCGATTGCCTGTTTTGCCCCAACGATCTGCGCATGCCCAAAAGCTATCTGCACGCCGAGCCGGCGTGCGCCCGTGCGGAGCAAAACTGCTTCGACCCGTATCTGCAGGTGAGCGCTCGTCTGACCGCGCTTTCGCAGATGGGACATGCGACCGACAAGATAGAGCTCATTGTGCTCGGCGGTACCTGGAGCGACTATCCGCAAGGGTATCAGACGTGGTTTATGTCGGAGCTTTTCCGTGCGCTCAATGACGATGCCGTCGCCGGTGTGGCGGCAAACCCCATGTTGGCGCGTCCGGGCATCAGCCGTGCCGAGGCAGGGCGCCTGCTCGATGACGCTCCCGCCGATGCCCTGCCGCCGGTGGTAACAGAGCGCCGCGAGCGCTATCGGGCTGCCGGCATTGCGACCGACGAGGCCGAGCTTGCGAGCGGCGTTGCCGACGAGCGGGGGCGTGTGGATGCTGTCGTTGGTGGCTATAACCGCGCAGTGCGTCGTCTGTACGGCCCCGGTACGCCATGGGGCGAGGCTGCCGAGTGGCAGACGGAAACGATGGAGGAGCTTGAGCGTCAGCAGCGCATCAACGAGACGGCGAAGCATCGCGTGGTGGGGCTCGTTATCGAGACCCGCCCCGATGCCGTGACGCCACAGGCGCTCACGCTCATTCGTCGTCTGGGCTGCACCAAGATTCAGATGGGCATCCAGAGCCTCGACCAGCATTTGCTCGATATCAACGAGCGTCGCATTTCGGTGGCTCAGATCGAGCAGGCGTTTTCGCTTGCGCGCCTCTTTGGCTTTAAGATCCATGCGCATTTTATGCTCAACTTATTGGGCGCCACACCCGAGGGGGACAAGCGCGACTACGAGCGCTTTATGACCGAAGGGGCCTTTATGCCCGACGAGGTCAAGGTCTACCCGTGCGCGCTCATCGAGGGCTCGCGTCTGGTGGGCTGCTATGAGCGCGGCGAGTGGCGTCCCTATACCGAGGAAGAGCTGCTCGATGTGTTGGCCGACGACATCGTGGTGACGCCGGCGTTCTGCCGCATCAGTCGCATGATCCGCGACTTTAGCTCCGACGACATCATGGTGGGCAACAAGAAGCCCAACCTGCGCCAGCTCGTTGAGAACCGCTTGGCTGCTTGGGGTGACGGTGCGACGGTGCGTGAGATTCGCTATCGCGAGATCAGCACGGCGGGCGCCGACCTGGACGAGTTGACCCTTGACGAGGAAGTGGCGTACGAGACGCCGGTGACGCACGAGCGCTTTTTGCAGTGGGTGACACCGCAGGGCAAAATCGCGGGCTTTTTGCGCCTGTCGCTGCCCGACCGCGCGTTTGTTGCCGCGCATGCGGACGAGTTGCCGACGGTGTCGGACGAGGCGATGATTCGCGAGGTTCACGTGTATGGCATGGCGGCGCGCGTGGGCGATCAAGGCCAGGCGGCGCAGCATCACGGGTTGGGGCGTTTGCTCGTAGAGCGTGCGTGCGAGATTGCCCGGGATGCGGGTTATGCGCGTATCAACGTGATTAGCGCGATTGGCACACGTGAGTACTACCGTCATCTTGGATTTTATGACCATGGCCTTTATCTGCAAAAGGAGCTCTAGATGAACAAGCCGAGTGTTTCTGCCGGCGTCGTTGCCGGCGTTGCTCTGGGGGCCGCGGCGCTTGGCGCGGCCGCTGTCGCTGTCCGTGCTGCCTGTCTGCAGGTTGCGCGAACCCGCAATGGGTTGGCGCGTGTGAAACGCGTGCACGATGAGGGCGGCGACGAAGTCCGTGTATTGGTGCAGGGCGGCGTTTACCAAAGCGCAAGCTACGTTGGCGAGCGTTGGGCGGAGCCCGTCTTTGCGTACTATCGCGCGTTTGACGACGTGTTTGAGGCTGAGGACGCAATGCGTGATGCTTACGGGCATGGTATCGACCGTATGCTCATGCTGGGCGGCGGCGGGTTTGCCTATCCCAAGTTTGCACTGATGTCGCACGAGAGCTTGCGCATGGACGTCGTTGAGTACGATGCCGAGATTACGCGCCTGGCGCGCCGTTGGTTCTACCTGGACGAGCTGGAGCGCACGGTGGGCGATCGCCTGCGAGTGATTACCGCTGAGGCTCGCTCGTATCTGGGCGTGACGAGCGTGGGTCATCGTCGCTACGACGTGGTCGTGAGCGATTGCTTTGGCGGTGCCGAGCCCGTACGCGAGCTGGCGACGGTTGAGGCATTGCGTTTGGTGCGAGGCAGCCTGAACCCCGGGGGCATCTATGTTGCCAATATCGTGAGTGCGAACAGGGGGAGCGACGTGACGTTCCTGCGCGATTGCGTTGCCGCGGCACTCGAGGTATTCGCCCACGCCTGGGTGGTCCCATGCGGCGATGCGGAGTTCGGCGGCGAGGAGAACTACCTGCTCATCGCCAGCGACGGCGACTATGTCTTTGCCGAAGCTGTGCCCTTCGACACCGACTTCCTCGGCACCGTCCTTCACGACAAGTAAGTCTCTCCGTCCCAAAAAGACGGGTCTTAGGCGTGGTCGCTCCAGCTGCGGACACGCTGCTTCATGCCCTCTATGTCGAGCACGCCTTCGGCAAAGCCCTTGCGCACGAGCTCTTCGGGAACAAACTCGTCGTAGCGGTCAAAATAAGGCACCTCGCCGGGATAGACGAGCTCGATGGGATCGAAGTCCTTCTCGGCCTCGGCGGCGAGCACCTCAAAGAACGTCTCCTCGTCGGCCTTCATCTTAAACTGCATAAAGTACGGGCGTGATGGGTCGAGTCCGCGAAGGTCCAACTCCGCGGCACATTTAATCTTGAGCATGCGCTCGAGGGCCAAAAAGGCGTAGCTGCCCAGCCAGGGGAAGAGCACCCAGGTATCGCCGCCCAGGTTAATGAGCGGTTTAGTTCCCGCGCCCGAAATCTCGGCCGTATGACGAGCCTGCGCAAGGCGGGCCCGTGCGTTACCCATGAGGTACGGATACGCGGCGTGTTCGTTGAGCGCCTTGCGCATGCGCTCGAGTACGTGTGTATTGATGTCACCGGGACAGTCGCCAAAGTAGGCCGGCACCCGGCCCTTGACCTGCGTGGCAAAGACGGTATGACGCTTCCAGTCCACTTCCTCGACAATCCAGCAGTGTCCGGCGATGGCGATGCGCTCACCGGGCGGTGGCGGATTGACGATCGTGCCCAACTCGGCCGACTCGCTGCGAACGGTGAACTCCTCGTTTTCCTGGAACACGGCGTAAAACTTAAAGTTGTTAATGATGCGCTCGCCCGCGAGGCCCACAATGAGCCCACCGCCCTCGGTGACCTGGATGTGGTCGATCTTGATGAGGTGGCGCAGCAGTACGCGATAGTCATCGGCCGAGACGCGGTGGAAATAGCTGAGCGTGAGCACGCGCTGGGCAAGCTCTGCCGGCGTGAGTTCGCCGGTGCTGGCGAGGGTCGACATGGTCTGGTGATAGAGCAGGCTGTAGGGGAGTCGATCGAGCTCGGGCGGCTCGACCCACTTTTCCTCGCGATAGAGTTGTACGAGCGCGATGCCCTGGAGGAGCTTCCAAGGTATCGTTTCAGGCATCATCGTGCGCGGCTCGGGCTCTTCCTCGCGCATGACAAACCACATCTCGGGCGGAAGATCGCGGCGTCCCGTGCGCCCCATGCGCTGCAAAAAGGAGCTGACGGTAAACGGTGCATCAATCTGGAACGCGCGCTCCAGGCGACCGATATCAATGCCGAGCTCCAGCGTGGAGGTGGTGACGGTTGTCTGTGCCTGTTCCTCGTCGCGCATGAGCTCTTCTGCCGTCTCGCGTAGCGATGCCGAGAGGTTGCCGTGATGGATAAGGAAGCGGTCGGGCTCGTGCCGGCTCTCGCAGTAGCTACGCAGCATGGAGCATACGGCCTCTGCCTCCTCGCGCGAGTTGGCAAAGACCAAGCACTTTCGGCCGCGCGTGTGCTCAAAGATATATCCCATACCGGGGTCGGCGTTGTCTGGTGCTGTATCGGTGGGGTTGAGTAATGCCTGTTCGGGTGCTTGGGGGATGTCGACTTCGCCCTCGGGGGCCGAGGAAGCTTGGCGGTCCTTGGGAGCGGCCTTGCCCTGTGCCCGCTCACGACGTTGACGGCGCTCCTCTTGTGTGAGCTGTCCGCTGTGACGCATGTCTTGGGCGCCGGCGGGCAGTGCCGCGGATGCCGCCGCATCGATGCGCTCGCACGCAAGCACTTCGGCCTCTTGAGGACCTGTACCCATGAATCCCCGCTGCTGCGCCTGGGGGCCCGAGTTGTAGAAGTGCTCCATGGAGATGCGCCACACGCGACGCGGTTCTTCAAAGCGGGGGATAATGCAGTCGCGCCCCGTTCCCTGTGAGAGAAAAGCGCCCGTGCGCTCGGGGTCGCCGATGGTAGCCGAAAGGCCAATGCGGCGAGGCTGCACGCCGGCCATGCGCGAGAGTCGCTCGATAAGGCAGAGCGTTTGCCCGCCACGGTCGCCGCGCATGAGCGAGTGGACCTCATCGATGACCACGTAGCGCAGGTCGCAAAACATGCGCGGGATCGCCATGTGCTTATGGATTAAAAGCGCTTCGAGTGACTCGGGTGTAATCTGCAGGATGCCGCTCGGTTTTTTAATGAGCTTAGCCTTGTGCGACTGCGAGACATCGCCATGCCAGTGCCAGACAGGGATATCGGCCTCTTCGCAGAGGTCGTTGAGGCGGACGAACTGATCATTGATGAGCGCTTTGAGGGGGCCGATGTAGAGGGCGCCCACGCTCGCGGGCGGGTTCTCCCAAAACTCGGTCAGGATGGGAAAGAAGGCTGCCTCGGTTTTGCCGGAAGCTGTGGATGCCGTTAGGAGCACATTGTCTTGTGTGTTAAAGATGGCATCTGCCGCCGCAACCTGGATAGAGCGCAGACTCTCCCAATCGTGGGAGTAGATGAAGTCTTGGATAAACGGAGCATATCGGTCAAAGGCGTTCACGGGGCCTCCTTTCAAAAGCGAATCTCTCAACGCGGCGGGCAGTGGCTTGCTGCATTACTGCTTCAACGTTTGCCCAGATAGAGCCTGCCAAAATTAACCTGTCCCTATTTGGCAGGTTAGATGGTGAATTCGGCGAAGTTACGGTCGCCGCCTGCGGTGCCGGTGTCGCCTGTTGCTGCTGCCGGCACCAGCGCGTCGCCGCCGACGCTTTGCAGCAGCTCGGCTACGTTGGCGTCGGGGTTCTGGCATAGGATGTCGAGCAGCTCGATAAAGTCGCGAATGACTTCACGCGGCGTCAGATGTGTGTCGGCTCCCACACGACCGAACTCGATCTTGAGGAAGTCCACCAAGTCGTTCTCGGTAAGCGTGGGCGTCCAGCCAAAGTAGCCGGCGTGAATTTGCATGAGTTTTTCGATCAGCACCAGCAGCTCCTCGTAGGTGAGTGGCTGCAGACGGATGATGGGCGCGAGCATGTCCTTAAGGTCCTCGCGCGCAAAGCGACCCTGAGCGAGTCGGCTACGCAGAGCCTCGTAGGAGAACACGCCGCGGCGGCGGTCTTCGATGGAGGTTGGCGTGCCGCCCATGATCATGCCCAGGTACTGCGCCTTGCCCTGGAGTGTGTCGTTGTACATGGTCAGGATCTTCTCGTAGTTGTACTGGCGCGTGATCGCGTTGGGAATCTTATACAGATTCACGAGCTCGTCGATGAGCACCAACATACCCTTGTAGCCGCTGCAGACCAAAAAACGCGCGATGAGCTTAACGTAGTCGTACCAGTCGTCATCGCTGATGATGGTCGAGGAGCCCAGCTCGGCGCGAGCCTCGCTCTTGGTACGGTATTCGCCGCGGATCCATTTGGTCACGCGGCTCATGGCTTCTTCGTCGCCCTCGGATACGGCCGTGCGATAGCGGCGGAGCATGCGGGTGAAGTCGAAGCCGTGGACCATTTCCTCGAGCGGAGCCAGTTGGGCATTGACGACCGACTCGTCGACGTCGGCGCACGAGGCGACCCAGCGATCAAGAATAAGGTTGAGCGCACCGCCCTCGGGGCGCGTCTTGGTCGATATGTTGCGTATGAGCTCGCGGTAGGTGGCAAGGCCCTGCCCCTGCCCGCCCTGCAGACGGCGCTCGGGGGATAAGTCTGCATCGGCGACGACGAATCCCTCGCCCATGGCGTGCGTGCGGATGGTCTGGAGCAAAAAGCTCTTGCCGGCGCCGTAACGACCGACTAAAAAGCGGAAGCTCGCGCCGCCATCGGCGATGAGACTCAAATCGGTGAGTAGGGCGCGAATCTCGACCTCGCGTCCCACGGTGATATAGGGAAGGCCGATGCGCGGGACCACGCCGCCCTTGAGCGAGTTTAGGATAACGGCGGCGACGCGTTTGGGTACGCGGGTCGCTGCGGATGCGGTGTCACTCATGGTCTAGGTATCCTCTCACGTCTGCTTCGTAATCCTCGATGATCTGCGGTCCTGCCGCTCCAAACTCGATAACGGTGTCACCCACCAGGTCAAAGAGCGCCTCGTTGATGGTATCGACGAGCATATCCTCGCTCTGGCCCGACCTCTCCACTGCCGATGTCGCTTGCGCTGCGTTTTGCTCGAGCAGTGCGCGCAGATACGCGGTTGCGGCAGGCGCGAGTTCGGTCGCGGCGTCAGTGGACGCAGCCGCTGCGAGCGGGGGTGTCGGCACGAGAAGCGGCGCCACGACACCAAACTGTTCGGTGGAAATGGTTGGCTCATCGGCCTCGTCCTGCCTTGCGGCCGTCGTGACCGGCTCGACAAGCGCGTCTGCTGCGGCCTCGGCTTTCGGCTGCTCGAAGCTCACCGTATCGACCTCTGCGAGCACATCGTCCTCGCGCTCTTCATCGATCAAAAGTGCTTCACGCGTTTGCGCGGCGGCGCTTCGAATGTGCCCCAGCTGACTCAGATCGATATCGATCTTGACGGGCTGGTGTGCGGCGTCCCACGAAAGCCATGCCACAATCTCGTCATCGATAATCTTGGCCAGATATTTGGGGACCTTTTCTTCCTTAAGGGGATGGGCGGGGTCCAGCGCCAGGCGCAGGCGTTGGTCGCAGGCGCGCATCATTTCGCCGAGTTTGCTGCTCTTTTGCCTACTGCCATGGATACGCATACATTCCCAAAAGCCGTTTTGGCAACGGTAGATATGGATGGGATCCAGGCGGTATTCGCAGTCCTCGTGGCGCTCGGGCGCAAAGAATACGGCCGAGGCAAACATGGTGTAGGGCATGGCCGTCTCCTCCCCAAATAAACTCGCCACGATGCTGGTCTTTCGGTGCGTGTCATAGTAGCGCGCCATGCGGACATACACGGCGCATGCCACGTGGCGCAGATCGCGGTGGTGGCTGCGGTCGAGCCGCGAGTTACTTAGGTTGTACGTGGAGAGGGCGTTGATGGCGGCCATGAGTCGCTCCTCGCGCACCTCATCGGGCGGAAGGGGGAGCGTGGGCTCGGAGGTTTTGCGACGCTTGGGGGTCTGGCCGGACGGTGCCGGCGCTGGCACAAGGTCTCGTGCCGCGTGCCGCAGCTCGATAAGGGCGTTATCGAACATGACGGTTTTAGAGTCACGAAGCAGCTTGGGGTCGAGCGCGTGGAACACGGCGTAATCCTGAAGCCACACGCGCGCAAACCGGTCGATGCCGGGCTCAAAGGCGCGGTAGGCATCCCAAAAGGCCTTGATCTTGTTAAAACCTTCGAGCGGGTCATCTACGCCAATGCCGCAAATCAGCTCATAGAGATACAGAAAGGCAAAGGATGTAGACGTTTCCTCGACGGTTCCGCGGCGCACTTGGGCACGCCAGGTAAAGTAGCCGCGCAACTGTCGATCGCTCATGGCATTGTAGGTGGGAAAGTACGACTTAAAGGTGCCGTTGTAGGGGCAGTCGTCCTCAAAGTCGGCCATCAGCAGGCCTTGGCGGTAGAAAAGCTCGGCTTCCGAAAGCCAGCGACCCGCGCCGCCTTTGGGGTCATCCTGCCAGCGCGATATCTCGCGCATCTTGCGGTATTGGTCGGGGAGGAAATTCTGCATCTGTCGGCCGGTTTTGAGAATCGGCTCGTCTGCGTAGATTTCGTTTGAGAAGCGGGCGGACTGATGGGTCCGGGCCTCGGCCATAATGCGCTCGATGAGCATCTTGATGTCCTGGTCGGCCACCGCTTCTCCTCTCCTAACGCAGCTTCGGTGACCTCATATCATAGCACAGCATCAAACAGGTGTTCGAGATACTGCTGCGTAGATAGATTTAGAACAGGAGGGCGTAGATGACGGCGATGACGACGGAGGGGAGCATATTGGCCGTGCGGAAGGTCTGAGGACGGATGAGGTTGACGCCGACGCAGAAGATGAGCATGGAGCCTACGAGCGAAAGGCTGTCGAGGGCTGCTGTGGTCATGATGGGGGAGAGTGCGCCGGCAAACAGCGTGATCGTCCCCTGGAACACGGCGACGGGCAGGGCGGAGAAAATGCAGCCGCGGCCAAGCGACGCCGTCATGGTGCAGACGATGATGCAGTCCAATGCGCCTTTCAGGGCAAGCGTTGACCAGTCGCCGAGCAGGCCGTCCTGGATTGATCCCACAATTGCCATGGCGCCGATACACACGGTGAGTGAAGTCGAGACAAAAGCGTTGGTGAACTCGTTATCGCCCTCACTGCCAGTCTTGCGCTTGAGCCATTCGCCAAGGTTTTCAATGGCGGCCTCCAAGTTGATGGCCTCGCCGATGAGCGAGCCGAGGGCGAACGAGACAATGAGCATGGTGGTACCGGTGGTCGCCAGCGCCTCCCCATCGATAAGGAGCATCTTTTGCATGGTGCCGCCAAGGCCGATAAACAGGACGCACAGCCCCGATGCTTTCATGAGCGTGTCTTGGATGCGCGGTGTAATGAAGCGGCCGCCCGCTAATCCCAAAAGACCGCCCGCAACTAAAAGCACAACGTTGATGATTGTTCCCAAGCCCGGCATGAGCCCTCCTGTATTGATGCCAACGTGGCAATCGTAGCAGAACGAAATGCGAGGCACATCGCGACTCATCTAATACGTTATATAAGTGGTATTAGGAATGGTGCGCAGCATTTAAGCCTCAGGTGGTTGTCGGGACATAGGGATAGTAGTCAAAGCGCAACGTCATAAGCCGCTGTGGGGATTCAATAGCCGCGGCGATGATATTGGCATCGCGGGCACGATCAAACCCTACGAGTTCGATCTGATACGAGACGTCTTGCATAATGTCCAGACGTCGCCAGGCTAGGAGTGTGTCGCCATCGAATTCCAAGGTCTTGCCTCCGTCTGGGGCAACGGCGTATAGACGCAGTTTAGCGGTGGTTACAGGGTCGACAACCGTGACCTTTTTAATTTCGTTTCGAGTATTCTTGGCGCCCAACAAGGTGAGCAGTGTTGGGGCCACGACCTCGCCCGATGACAAAAAGACGACTTCGATGGATTCGGGAAATGCGATGATGGCCGACTTGCGGACGGGCTGATTGGCGGCGGCAACTTCGATGTTCGCAGCGTCGATGACCTCTGTGTGGTCGAGCGCGGCAAGCACGCAGCAGTTACCCTCATCAATTTCTTGAGGATCAGCAAGCCCCAGACTGTCCGCGAGCTCGGGGTCGTTTGGAACGGCAGCGGGCTCATTCGATGCTTCGAAAGAAGCTGGGACGCTGTTTGTCGGCGACGGCGTGTCGCCCGCACCTGCTTCGTTGTCCGCGCTCTCTTCTTGTATGGTTGCGTTGATGGGTTCGTCGTTTGAGGGGAGCGTCTTGGCGTCAAGCGCGGAGGGGAGAATTCCGATGACTCCGGATCCGTTCCACTCCATTTCGAGAAGCGCCGGGTCGGCAAGAATGCGTTGCTTGCTTTGCGCGTGGGCATCGATTTCAATAGGGCCTGCCTCTATCCCTCGTGTAAGGCTGAGCGATCCGGCTGGCTTCTCGAAATGAGCGTCTGTGTCTTTGGTACTGACGGCGTAGAACAGCAGGGACGCTTCTCCCGCTGCGATGGCATCGGTGCCGGCTTTGGTCAGCCGCAACGATGCCGTGAATGAGAGGGTGGGCTGCGCATCGTCTGCATTCGCGGCGGCGCAGCCCAGACATATACCGCCTCCTTTCTCGAAAAACGCACCGTCGAAGGCGACCTTCGCTCCGTTCGCCGAGTCATCGACCGAAGCGATGTCGATGCGCAGCTCTAAATTGCATGGATCGCCATCTGCATCGAGCGCAACCGGGCGCCACGTGCAGACGGCGCACCCCGTCTGGGAGCCGTTTGTCTTGTTCGAACGATTGATATCCACGACTATCGAGCCGTCCGTATTACGACGAAGGCATCCCGAGGTCGAGATTGCGGCCTGTGCGATCGAAAAACGCTTGCACGCAATGGCGCTCGGCGGATTTGGTGCGGAACTTAGGGCTGCTGGTAAGGAGTCTGCCATGACGGGAGTCGCCCAAGCGGCGACAGGCGTTCCGGTTGCGAGCGCGCCGCAGAGTGCGACGACGGGCAAAAGGTTCTTCGATGCCATGGGGTCTCCTTAGCTAATTTAGTGCGGCCTGTCCATGTTTTGTTTCTGGCTGCGTTTGATGTGCAGACCGAGGCCGGCGGTCCCCGCGCCTGCTGCTGTGGCGCCTGCTGCCAAGAGCCATCGTCTGTCGCCTGTCTGCGCCAACGGTTCCTCGCGGTCGCCGCGGTCGAGCTCCGAGAGGTCGACCGTCACTTGCGTGGCGGCCTGCGCCTGTTCTTGCTGGGCAAAGGCCATGGCTGGCCCAAATGCTAGGATGCTGACGGCGGCGGCCAGGGCGACGGCCTTATGCCGTGTGCGCACCGGGCTCGACCGTCCAGGTGATTGTCGCAACCTGATCGCCTTCGCCAGTTACGCGGAAGATGTCGCGCGTGACGCGGGCGACGTTTCCGCTTGTCTTGAGCTTAATTTTGTCCGTGCCGCCGGCAATGCCCTGGTAGCCCATGTCGAAGGCTGCGTTCTTGGAAAGATCGAGGCCCGTCCCCTGCATTGCGGCGCTGGCGTTCTGGAGTGCGCCGTCGGGGCCGACCTTAAAGTCGATGGAGTTCTGTGCGGTTCCGGCTTTGGCGTCGGCAGTAATGGTCCAGGTGTTTATGGCGTCGATCTTCATGTTGGTGACATGGATGCCGTAGGCCGAATGATTGTCGATGGTGGTCGCGTCTTCTGAGGGGCCCTGAAGCGTGCCGTCGGCCTTGGCGACGAAGGGAATAACCGTCGGAACTTTGAACTCAACGTTGTCGATCTCGGTCCTGACCATTACTTTTGTGGTTCCAACGCGCCCGGCTGCCATAGCTGGCGTCGGGGCGGCGCCCATTGCGAGCGCGAGCGCGAGCCCTGCGCCCACGACGAGCGCTCTGGCTCCGTTCATGTTCCTGGTGATGTCCATGGCCGTTCCTTTCTATTCGCCGCGGGCCGTCCCCGCGATGATTGGACGAATGCTGGTGAATTGTGTGCGGTGCCGCGTCGGCCGGAAAGCTAGTTCTCGGCTTGCTCAACCCGTACCTTGACACGTGTCGGATTGCCGTGGCTGTCGAGGGTCTTTGCATCGAGTGCTTGGATCTCGATGTACGCCTCGCCTTCTTTGATGTCGCCGGCGGGGCACGTCTCGATTGTCTTGCCGGTCTCGACCACACCGGATTCGTACATGGTCTCGTCGTTTTGGATGACGCGGAATCGCTGGGGAAATTTATTGTCTTGGACGTTTTGCACGTTGACGCGCAGCTTGCCGTCCTCCTGCAGCTGAGCGACCGGTGCGACCGAAATCGTCATCATGTTGTCGCGGACGATGGCGTCGAGCTCATCTTGGATTTCCTGACGCGTTTTGCCCTCGGCCGTCGTAACCGAAGCGCCCGCCTCGGGTACGGGCTGCGACTGCCAAGCGTATAGTCCTACGGCGACAAGGGCACAGACGATGGCCAAGCAGGCAACGATGAGCTTCTTGCGACGACCCGGGCCTGCAAAGTGGGGTGGCTTCTTCGCGCTCATGTGGCATCCTTGGCGGTATAGATGCGCGCAAAGGTGGACGGGTTCGCTCCAAAGAGCATGTGAAGCATCAGGCGGCGTGAGTAGACAAGCTCGTCGAAGTCGGGAGGGAGCTCGATGTCGTGGATATGCGCGATGCGGTGGGCGAGCGCCGAGAACGACTCGGGGTCGCAGATCACATCGGTGGTAACGTGGTAGACCGTCGTATCGGGGAATGCCTCTTCGTCGAAAGGCAGGAGATGGGGATCGTCGTCGACTTCGATGGCGATGCCGTACTGGGGCCAGTAATATGCCATGGGAACCTCCCTGCTTCTGGGGCCAAAACTTCTGTCGGTTTTGGCTGTCGATGCCGACGGTATCAGCCACTACTTGACCAATTGCTGACCAAATGCTTGACGGATTGGTGTCTCCGCAGGTAAAAGGCGGCAAAAAATACTCCAACTTTTTTCAAGCGACAATCGCGCGGTCGGCGACGGCGGGGCCATATGTGTCAAAAGCATCGTCTGCCGAGGAAATCAAGCCGCTCGCCGAATTGCACGAACGTAAAAATCGCCAATTATGGAGACGGTCTCGAACACGTCGACGAAACGATGCGATAACATCTCCCTGCAAACACTGTAGTTAGCTAAAGGGGGAGTTCGCGTGTCTGCAACCATCAAACCCTTCACCGACGAGTTCGAAGAGTATGGTCGCGATGAGTCTCGCGCATCGGGCGAGGCCTCGAGCATCTCGTTTCCGACAACGGAAGACGAGGTCCGTGCCATTTTGGAAAAGCTCCATGCCGAGCGTGTCCCGGTAACGGTTCAGGGCGCCCGAACCGGCCTTGCCGCCGGTGCCGTGCCCCACGGCGGGCATATCCTCAATACTTCCCGTATGAATCGCTACTTGGGCCTTCGCCGCGATGAACAAGGCCAATTTCTGCTGCGCGTGGAGCCGGGCGTTGTGCTCTCGGAGCTGCGCAAGCAGCTGAGCAAGAAGGTGCTGCCGACTGCTGGTTGGGACCAGGCATCGCTTGAGGCCTACGAGGAGTTCCAAGAGGCCCCCGAGCAGTTCTTTCCCACCGATCCCACCGAGGCATCTGCCTGTCTGGGCGGCATGGCGGCATGTAACGCCTCTGGTGCCCGCAGCTACGCCTACGGTCCCATGCGCCCACATATCACGGGACTCCACGTCGCGCTGGCTGATGGCGATTTGCTTGAGCTTCAGCGCGGCGAGGCTTTTGCCCAGGGCCGCCACCTGTCGCTCGTGACGGCAGTGGGCCGTACGCTCGAGCTCGATCTTCCCGGCTATACCATGCCCAAGACAAAAAATGCCTCAGGCTATTTCGTTGCGGACGAAATGGACGCCATCGACCTCTTTATCGGTGCTTGCGGCACGCTCGGCGTTATCACCGAGCTCGAGATTGCCCTGCAGGCGGCGCCTGCGGTCGTTTGGGGTGTGAGCTGCTTTTTCGATAGCGAAGACAAGGCCGTGTCCTTTACCGATTCCGTGCGTCCCGTCCTGTCCCATGCGGCTGCCATCGAGTACTTCGACGCTGGCGCCCTGGATATTCTACGTCGCCAGCGCGAGCAGTCGACGGCGTTTGCCTCGCTGCCGGCGCTCGACAAAGAGGCCAAGGTCTGTGTGTACGTGGAGCTCGACTGCGATGACGAGGCCCAGGCGACCGAGGAACTGTACCACCTGGGATGGGTGCTCGAGTTTGCGGGTGGCCGCGACGATGCGACATGGGTCGCGCGCACCGAGGTTGATCGCGAGTGCCAGCGGTTCTTCCGCCATGCGGTCCCCGAGAGCGTCAATATGCTTATCGACGAGCGTCGCCGCACGGATCCCACCATCACCAAACTGGGTTCGGACATGTCGGTGCCCAATGCACGCCTTGCCGATGTCGTGGTCCTCTATCGCCGCACACTGGCCGAAAGCGGGCTTGAATCTGCTGCCTGGGGGCACATCGGTAACAACCATCTGCATGTGAACATCCTGCCGCGCGATGCGCAGGACTACCGTCGCGGTGGCGAGCTGTTTGCCCAGTGGGCTGCGGAGGTAACGGCTATGGGCGGTGCCGTTTCTGCCGAGCACGGCGTCGGCAAGATCAAGGCGGGCTTCTTAGAGACGATGTACGGTCACGAGGCCATGGTCGAGTCGGCGCGGCTCAAGCTCCAGCTCGATCCCGACGGGCAGCTGGGTCGCAGCAACCTGTTTTCGGAGAAGCTCTTGGATGAGCTTGTCCAGAAAGGGGGCGCGTGAAGATGAGCGATTTCCATATGGTGGTGTGCGTCAAGGCCGTGCCGGGCAGCACCGAGGTCAAGATGGACCCCAAGACCAATACCATCGTGCGCGATGGCAAGCAGGCGGTCATTAATCCCTTTGATGCGAGCGCTTTGGAATGCGCGCTGGCGCTGAAGGACGACTTTATCGGCTTTGGCATGGACGTGCGCGTAACGGTGGTGTCGATGGGCATCCCCGCGACCGAGTCGCTGCTGCGCGACTGCATCGCCCGCGGTGCCGACGACGCGCTGCTGCTGACCGATCGCGCCTTTGCAGGTGCCGATACCCTGGCGACCACCTACGCCCTCAAGTGCGGCATCGAGGCGCTCGACGAGGACTTCGACCTGCTCATCTGCGGCAAGATGGCGGTGGATGGCGATACGGCCCAGATTGGTCCCGAGCTTGCCGGTGCCTTTGAGATTCCCTGCGTGACCGACGTGAGCTGCGTGCAAAGCGCGGGCTTTACGACGTGTGACTCGCTGGCGCTCGTTCACGGATGCGATGCCGGCGAGGAGACGGTGTACCTTGAGATGCCGTGCGCGATGACGACTGCCAAGGAGATTGGCCAGTTGCGTATGCCGAGTATTGCCGGTATTCGCGCGGCGGAGGAGGCGGACGTGCGCGTGGTCAGTGCCGCCGACGTGAACGCCGACCCCGCGCGTTGCGGCCTTGCCGGGTCGCCGACACAGGTCGTGCGCTCGTTTGTGCCCGACCGTGACCAAACGTGCGAGACCGTTGAGGGGACGGCGTCCGAGCAGGCGGCAAAGCTTGCCAAGATTATCGAGGGGATGGCATAGATGGGCGGACTGATTATCGATAGCGAAGCCTGTATCGGCTGCGGTCGCTGCGTTCGCGCCTGTGCCTCGGGCGGCATCGTAGTGGAAGGCGAGCGACCCAGCCGATGCGCCCGCGTAACCGACGGCTGCATCCTATGCGGTGGGTGCGTCGACGCCTGCCCCGTCAACGCTATCTCGATCGAGCGTGACGAGGCCGCTGGTACGGTGGACCTTGATGCATATCGAGACATTTGGGTCTTCGTGCAGACTGACGAGCACGATGCCGTGGCTCCCGTGGCCTACGAGCTCATGGGCAAGGGGCGCGAGCTTGCCGATGCTCGCGGCTGCCGTCTGGTGGCACTGGTCGGCATAAGCCCCGAGGGCTCGCTTGGGGACCTGGAGCATCTGGTTTGCGCGGGCGCCGACGAAGTCCTGGCCTGTCGCGACGAGCGTCTGCGCCAAAACGATGCGGAGGTCTACGCCCGCTTGATCTGCGATTTGGTAGCCGAACGCAAACCCGAGGCCATCCTATATGGTGCGACCGCTTTTGGTCGCGAACTGGCACCTGGCGTTGCCGTGCGTTTGCAGACGGGTCTTACGGCCGACTGCACCGTGCTTTCGATGGATGCGGAGTCGGGCCTACTGCAGCAGACGCGCCCGGCGTTTGGCGGCAACTTGATGGCCACCATCATTTGCCCCAACCACCGTCCGCAGATGGCAACGGTTCGTCCCGGCATCTTTAAGGCGCCCGACTTCGACTACGGCCGTTCCGGCGCGATCACCCAGGTGATGCTTGCGGAAGACGTTAAGGCCCGTGTCGAGATCTCGATTCCCGCCGAGGAGTGGGGGCAGCAGGCTTCGATTGCCGATGCCGAGCGCCTTGTCGTGGTGGGTCGCGGCATTGGTTCCAAGAAAAACCTGCCGCTGATGCGAAGGCTCGCCGATGCCCTGGGTGCCGAGCTTGGTTGCACGCGTCCCGTCGTGGAGGCGGGTTGGCTGGAGAATCGCCACCAGATTGGCCAGACGGGCGTATCGGTTTCGCCCAGGCTTCTCGTGAGTATCGGTGTTTCGGGCGCCATCCAACATCTTGCCGGCATCGGTGGGACGGAGTGCATCATCGCCATCAACGAGGACCCGGATGCCCCCATTTTTGGTGCTGCCCAGTACAAGGTTGTTGGGGACGCCGTCGAGGTCGTTGAGGAGCTGCTGGCCCAGCTTAAGCGCTAGGCGCGCGCCAGCCAGTCGCGCATCTCGTCCTTTAGGCGGCTCCAAGTTGCCTGCGTGGCGGGGTCGGTAAAGGGCCGCGTAATGCCAAAGGGCGCGTCGAGCAGGCGGTGGATATCGCCCTGTTCGCGCGCCAGCGCGCGGCTTGCTGGATAGACGAGCTCAAACATAAAGCAGATAAGCCCCACCAAGAAGTCGGCGGGCTCATCGCGCTCATCGCGTGCGACGCAGCGGTGCTCGTCAAAGGCGGCAAGTGTCGGCGACGAGAAACGGCTGCCGAGAAACGTCTTCTCGTCCACCTTGAGGATAGTGTCGACGGTGCTGTCGGCGATGGTGCGCATAATGTCGATCTTGTCACCATCGCGCACGATATCGCAGAAGCTCCGCGTGCGCACGTCGAGCTGCGCGGGTAGGCGGAAATCGCTGTGATAGGCAATGCTCGCTCGGATGAGCCCATCTTCTGCCGGGTCATCGATAAAGTCGCGGATGCTCGTTACGGCGGGTGCATCGGCGGGATTCTCGCCAAAGAGGACCTCGATGCCCAGCGCCGCATGGCTCATGCTCTCGGCGTCCTTAAAGGTGTCCCAGCGTCGCAGCTGCTCAAAGCGGCCCATATCGTGTAGCAGGCCGCAAAGCCATGCCAGGTCAATATCTTCTGACGACCAGCCCTGCTCGCGCGCTACGGCATCGCATGCCTCGGCCACGTGGTACGTATGCTCGATTTTGAGCGCGATGCGTGGGTTGGTGGCGTCGTAGGCATCGGTGTAGCTTTTGAAGGCCGCGCGCGCCCGGTCTCGATCGATAACTGTCATAATGACTTCCTAAAAAGTTGTGTCTTTCGATCCGGTGGCAATTGTAGGTGAACTCGGTTGCTGCCGGATGATGATTCTGCCGTGTCGCTACATGCGGCTCGGAGACCTTGTCAGGATGAGAAACGTATGGTGCTCAAAATCGTTAGAACCGTCTGGCCAGTGATGCTTACCTATGTGGCAATAGGCGCGCCGTGCGGAATGATCATGGGGCAGACGGGAATGGAGCCCTGGATGGTCTTTGCTCTAAGCAGTACGTTTGTGACGGGCAGCGGCCAGTTTATGATCTGCAACCTGTGGCTGGCGGGTGTGCCTGCAGCATCGATCGTCGCGAGCGTTGCCGCCATCTCCTCGCGTTTTGCGCTTTACTCGGCATCGATCGCACCGCATCTGAGGGGTGCCTCGAAGCGTCAGACGCTGGCTGTTGCCGCGACACTTACCGAGGAGGCATATGGCATCTCGCTTGCCAAGTTGGTTGAAGGGGAGGATTGGGGCCCGCGCGAGTCCTTTGTGCTCAACGTGATCCTCATCGCAACATGGGGCGTTTCGTGTACGATGGGCGCCATCGTCGGCGCCGTTGTCGATGTTCCCACCGCCATTGCAGCCTTTGTCTGCACCTCGCTCTTTATCTGCCTGCTCTTTTCGCAGCGGTTGTCGCGCGGTAACGTTGTCGCGGCGGTTTCGGGCGCGGTGTCCGTCGCCGTATGCAAGTTCTTGGGCCTCGCGAATATTGCCGTGCCGGCAAGCGTCGTGGTCGGCATTGCCATTGCGCTGGCGTGCGATACTGTATTTGACGGAAGAGGTGCCCGCGATGCCCGCTAACGAGTTCTTGGTTCTGTGGCTGTCGTCGTGGGCTGCTATCGCGTTCTTTCGCATCGCGCCGGCGTTCGCCTTGCGCGGGCGGACCCTGTCGCCCCGCATTACCGAGGCCCTGGGCTATATCCCGCCCGCTGCCTTTGCCGCGCTGGTCGCCAACGACTTGGTGAACCCCGGCGCGTTCGACGCGGGACTCTGGCCTGCCTTGGTTCCCTGGATTGCGGCCACCGGCGTCGTGGCGGTGGCAATCAAGACAAAGTCGATGTTGTGGTGCTGCGTTTCGGGCATCGTGTTCTATATCGTTTTGAGCCTCGTATAGGAGCAGGACGCGTTATCGTCCCGGCCTAACGAATCGAATTTCTCACCGAGGCGGTCTGCTTCTTCTGGTACCATGGTCAAACTTTACTGTAGCAAAGCGTGACGTGGGCTTTTGTTCTGCGTCAGCGGAAATGGGGGTTTCATGGCACAGGAAGCGACCGCCAGCGAGCAAAAGAAATTCAAGGTACCGCGCATCCCGGGCGACATCATGATCTATCCGATGATCGTCGGCCTTTTGCTCAATACCTTCTGCCCGCAGGTCTTTGAGGTCGGCGGCTTCTTTACGGCTGCCTGCCGCGGCGGCTCCAACACCATCGTTGCCGCGATCTTGCTGTTCGTGGGCGCCGGCATCAGCTTTAAGTCCACGCCGGGCGCCATCAAGACCGGCATCGTCGTGCTGATTCCTAAGCTTGTAGTGGCAGCCGCGCTGGGTCTGGGCGTCGCGTACTTCTTTAACGATAACTTCCTGGGCCTGAGCTCCGTGTCTATCATCGGCGGCATAACGTTTTGCAACATGGCGCTCTATACGGGCATCATGGGCGAGTTCGGCGATGAGTCCGAGCAGGGCGCTGTCGGTATCCTGTTCTTTACGGCCGGCCCCGCCGTCACGATGATCATCCTCGGTGTCTCGGGTCTCGCCAACATCCCCGTCGGCACCATCATCGGATCCATCCTGCCGCTTGTTATCGGCATGGTCCTGGGCAACTTGTTCCCGTTTATCAAGAATCTGCTGGTCCCCGGCGCCAATCCCGCGATCGCCGTTATCGGCTTTCAGCTCGGTGCGTCCATGAGCCTTTCGAGCTTTATCACCGGCGGTATTTCGGGCATCCTGCTGGGCCTCATCACGCTCTTTATCGTCGGTCCCATTACCTTTGCGTTCGAGCGCCTGTGCGGTGGTAACGGCAAGGCGGCCGTTGCCTGCTCCACTATCGCCGGCACGGCTATGACCACGCCGGTCGCCCTCGCCGAGGTCGCCCCGCGCTATGCCGAGCTTGCGCCCACTGCGTATGCGCAGATCGCCACTGCCGTCATCATCACGGCAATCATGGCTCCGATTCTGACCGGCTGGGTCGATAAGAAGTTCTGCCACGGCAAAGAGGATCTGTCGCCTGCCGGTGTCGAGGCCATCGAGGAGGCCGTCGCGACCGACATCGATGGCGAGTAATCGTCGACGCGAGTCAATCAAGCCGGCGTGCAATTCGCGCCGTTTGAGCGCCCGAACGAAAGCTGTCTTGCAGTGACGTTCGGGCGCTCTGCTATTATTCCCCTTACCCCTGCGGAGTAGGGGTGTTTATTGCCCAGACACGAATCGGGCGATTCTGACCACTTGGATATTGAAGGGATGGCGTCTAGTGGTTAAGGCACTCAAGATTGAGATATTCCTGCTATGCATGATTGTTCTTATCGGGCTTGCCGCGCGAAGTCGCCACTCCTTGTTCTCGAGTACCCAGCAGTTATTGTTTAGTACGCTCGGTTACACCTCTGCCGCGTACATGCTATTCGATATAATCTGGACGCTTTCGGACGGTGTGGGCGGCACGCTGGGCATTGCTGCCAACTGGATTTCCAACGCGGTTTCGTTTTCGCTCTTTGCCGCCGCGTGCCTCATTTGGTTTATCTATTCCGAGACGGTGCAGGGTTCTCGCCTTTTGACCGCGCGCTATAGGATGGCGTTTGTAACGCTGCCTGCGGTGCTGGTAGTCGTACTGGCGTTTACTAGCTACTGGACGCACGCCCTGTTCTATATCGATGCGCAGGGCGCGTATCGTCGCGGTTTTGTCTATATGATCCAGCCCATCGTCAGCTACTGCTACGTTATATATACGTCCCTGCATGCGTTTATACAATCTTGCAAGGTCGAGAGCCTACAAAAGAAGGCCATCTATCAAACCTTGGCATTTTTCGCCATTCCGGCCTTGGTGGCCGGTGTCTTTCAGGTCTTTTATTCGGGTCCCTGCCTTAGTGTCGGCATCATGTTAAGTATGTTGCAGCTCTACATTGTTTGTCAGGAGCAGCTGATCTCGACCGACCCGTTGACTGGCCTTAACAATCGCAACCGTTTTGAGACCTATATGCTGTCGCTGTTCTCGGGTGCTGACCAGGCCGATGATGTGTATCTGCTTATGATGGATGCCGACGGCTTTAAGCAAATTAACGACCGGTATGGACATGTTGAGGGCGATCATGCCCTCCAGGTCATATCTGCTACGCTCAAAGAGGTCTGCTCGGCGTCTGGTGGTTTTATCGCACGCTATGGTGGCGATGAGTTCGTGGTGCTTCAAAAGGCGACGGCGGAACAGGACATCATAGACCTGTGTTCGGCGATTAACGACGAGCTCGCTCGTGCCGAGGTGCCGTATGCATTGCGGATGTCCATCGGTTACGCGCGGGTCGGCGATAGTGTTGATACCTGGCAAGACTTACTTCGCGCTGCCGATGCGGAGCTCTACCGCGTCAAGGCCGAGAAAAAGAAAGCCGGCGTCCAGATACGCTAGGAAAAGGGGTGCACGCTTGCGTGCGTGGCGGTCCTCAGCTCACCGATGTACTCCATTAAGCTAAAGTACATGAATCCCCTCTGCTAAATAAGGGCAGTTCGTTAAGCTTTTTTGGGTTTGTTGACGATGATGATGCCGCTGCAGACCAACAGCAGGGCAACGATGACGGTAACGGGGCTCGTGCCAGCACCCTCGCCGAGCAGCAGCGCGCTCAGCAGCACACCAAAGACGGGGTTCATAAACCCAAAGACCGAGACGCGGCTGACGGGGTTGACGGCAAGCAGGCGCGACCACAGCGAGTAGGCGACCGCGGAGATAAGCGCCATGTAGATGATGAGCGCGATGGCGGGGGCAATCGCCGTGGGGGAGAGCACGCCACCCATCAAAAAGCCGATGGCGGTGAGGACCAGGCCGCCGACCAAGAACTGCCACCCGGCAAGCAAGACGCCGTCGTGCTTGCGCGAGAAGATACCGATCAGGCAGGTCGAAAGGGCACCCGCGACGGTGGAGGCCAGGATAAAGCCCTCGCCGTCGAGCGCAAAGCCAAAGGTGCCGCCCGCGCCCGAAAGGTTGACGAGCGCGACACCGGCAAAGCCCAGTACGCAGCCGAGCACCTTGGCCGCATCGAGCTTTTCGGTGCGAAACGCCAGGGCGGCAAAAAGGATGGCTAGGAAGTTGGCGCTGGCCTCGATGATGGAGCTCGACATAGCGCTTGCACGGGAGAGACCAAGGTAGAAAAAGAAGTACTGGCCGATGGTCTGGAAGAGCGACAAGATGCAGATGGGCTTGATATCACGCGCTTGCGGAACGAGCGGTCGGCGCTGGGCCACACTCATGCCAACAATGACCAGCATGCCGGCAAGGGTGAAGCGCAGACCCGCGAAGAGTAGCTGCGAGGCGCTGTCGTGCGCGGGAATGCCAAAGAGGCCGTAGCCGATCTTGATGCAGGGGAAGGCGGAGCCCCAGAGCGCGCAGCAAACGAGACAGCCCAGGATGAGTCCGGGCAGGGTGGCGAGATACGGCTTGCGGCTTTCCATGATGTCCTTTCTACATGCGCGAAGCAAAAAAGAACCCGCCACCGGATGTGTCGGTGGCGGGTGATGTTACCCGAAGGGATTGTACCCGATGGGAAAGGTTTAGGCGAAGTAGGCTACGCCGCTCTCAAAGATCGGCATGAACTTGTCGCCGGGGACATGCTCGGGCACGTTGCGGTACAGGTTGTTGCCGCGACGCTCGGCATGGCCCATCTTGCCCAAGACGCGGCCGTCGGGGCTCGTGATGCCCTCGATGGCGAGTGCGGAGCCGTTGGGGTTGACGGAAAGATCCATGCTGGGCTTGCCGTCCTCGCCCACGTACTGCGTGGCGACCTGGCCGTTGGCGATCAGCTGGGCGAGTACCTCGTCGTTGGCGACAAAGCGGCCCTCGCCGTGGCTGATGGCGACGGTGTAGGGGTCGTCCAGGCTGCACTGCGACAGCCACGGGGACAGGTTGGACGAGATGCGGGTGCGCACCAGGCGGCTCTGATGGCGACCGATGGTGTTGAACGTCAGCGTGGGCGCATCGGGCGTGGCGTCGACGATGTCGCCGTAGGGCACCAGGCCGAGCTTGACCAGGGCCTGGAAGCCGTTGCAGATGCCCAGCATCAGGCCGTCGCGGGCCTGGAGCAGGTCGCGGACTGCCTCGGTGACCTCGGGAGCGCGGAAGAACGCCGTGATGAACTTGGCGGAGCCGTCGGGCTCGTCGCCGCCCGAGAAGCCGCCGGGGATCATGACGATCTGGCTTGCACGGATGCGGCGGGCAAGCTCGTGGGTGCTCTCGGCGACGGCCTCGGGCGTGAGGTTGTTGATCACGAAGGTGTCGGCCTCGGCACCGGCGGCACGGAAGGCGCGGGCGCTGTCGTACTCGCAGTTGTTGCCGGGGAACACGGGGATGATCACGCGCGGGCGGGCGATCTTGGCGCCGCCGTATACGTGGATGTCCTTGGCGCGGAAGTCGATGGTCTCGACCTCGGGGGTCTCGCCGGCGCTGCGATAGGCGAAGACGCCCTCGATGCCGCTCTCCCAGGCTTCCTGGAGCTCGGCGAGCTCGATGACCTCGGAGCCGGTGTCGATGACATAGCCCTCGACGGTGGTGCCCAGGGGCTCGACGACAACGCCGTCGGCGACCTCGGGCAGCTCGGCGTTCTCGGCGAGCTCGACGATAAAGCTGCCATAGAGCGGGGTGAAGAGGCTCTCCACGTCCACGTCCTCGGCAAGTTCGATACCGATCTGGTTGCCGACGCACATCTTAAAGAGGCTCTCGGCTCCGCAGCCGTAGCCGGGCGTGGAGACGGCCAGGGCGTCGCCGGTAGCAGTGAGCGCCTCGACGGCGTCAAACGCGGCGAGCAGCTGCTGGGCGTCGGGGCGGTAGTCCTCGCCGTAGGTGGCGGGGGCGATGCGGACGACGCGGTGCGTCAGGCCCTTGAACTCAGGGGAGACGGCGCGCGCCGCGCGGCCCACGGCCACAGCGAAGCTGATCAGGGTCGGCGGAACGTTGAGCTCGCCGGCCTCGTCCTCAAACGAGCCGCTCATGGAATCCTTGCCACCGATGGCGCCGGCACCCAGGTCGACTTGGGCCATAAGGGCGCCCAAGACGGCTGCCGTGGGCTTGCCCCAGCGCTCTGCCTCGGTGCGCAGGCGCTCGAAGTATTCCTGGAAGGAGAGGTAGGCGCGCTTGTGCTCAAAGCCGGCGGCAACGAGCTTGGCGATGGACTCGACCACGGACAGGTAGGCGCCCGCAAACTGGTCGGCTTCCATCAGGTAGGGGTTGAAGCCCCATGCCATAGCGCTCGCCGTGGTGGTCTCGCCGTCCACGGGGAACTTGGCGACCATGGCAGAGCTCGGAGTGAGCTGCGTCTTGCCGCCAAAGGGCATGAGCACGGTCGCGGCGCCGATGGTGGAGTCGAAGCGCTCGGAAAGGCCCTTATTGGAGGCAACGTTGAGGTCGGTGACAAGCGAGGTCATGCGCTCGGCAAGCGTGGAGCCGGCCCAGCTGGGCTGCCACACGCTGCGGGCGCACACATGGGCGACCTGGTGCTTGGGTGCACCGTTGGAGTTGAGGAACTCGCGGGACAGATCGACGATGGCGACGCCGTTCCATGCCATGCGCATGCGCGGCTCGGCGGTAACCTCGGCGATGACGGTTGCCTCCAGGTTCTCCTCGGCGGCGTAGCCCATGAACTCCTCGACGTCACCGTCGGCAACGGCGCAGGCCATACGCTCCTGGGACTCGGAGATGGCGAGCTCGGTGCCGTCCAGGCCGTCGTACTTCTTGGTTACGGTATCAAGGTCGACATACAGGCCGTCGGCAAGCTCGCCCACGGCGACCGAGACGCCGCCGGCGCCAAAGTCGTTGCAGCGTTTGATTAGACGGCAGGCGTCACCGCGGCGGAAGAGGCGCTGCAGCTTGCGCTCGACCGGGGCGTTGCCCTTCTGGACCTCGGCGCCCGAGGTCTCGATGGACTCGGTGTTCTGGGTCTTGGAGGAGCCGGTGGCACCACCGATGCCGTCACGGCCGGTGCGGCCGCCCAGCAGGATGATCTTGTCGGTGGGGGCGGGGCACTCGCGACGAACGTGGTTTGCCGGGGTAGCGCCCACGACGGCGCCAACCTCCATGCGCTTGGCCACGTAACCGGGGTGATAGAGTTCGCTGACCTGGCCGGTGGCAAGGCCGATCTGGTTGCCGTAGCTGGAGTAGCCGGCGGCAGCGGTGGTTACGAGCTTGCGCTGCGGCAACTTGCCCTCGAGCGTCTCGGAAACCGGGACGGTGGGGTCGCCGGCGCCGGTGACACGCATGGCCTGGTACACGTAGCTGCGGCCCGAGAGCGGGTCGCGGATGGCGCCGCCCACGCAGGTGGCGGCACCGCCGAAGGGCTCGATCTCGGTCGGGTGGTTGTGGGTCTCGTTCTTAAAGAGGAACAGCCAGTCCTGGTCCTCGCCATCGACATCGACCTTCACCTTGACGGTGCAGGCGTTGATCTCCTCGGACTCATCGACATCGGTCATGACTCCGGTCTTCTTAAGGTACTTGGCGCCGATGGTGCCCATGTCCATGAGGCAGACGGGCTTGGCGTCGCGACCGAGCTCGTGGCGCATCTCCATGTAGCGGTCGAAGGCCTGCTGCACCACGGCGTCATCGATCGTCACGTCATCCAGGACGGTGCCGAAGGTGGTGTGACGGCAGTGGTCGGACCAGTAGGTGTCGATCACGCGGATTTCGGTGATGGTGGGGTCGCGGTCCTCATCGCGGAAGTACTGCTGGCAGAAGGCGATGTCCGCCTCGTCCATGGCAAGGCCGCGCTCGGCGATAAAGGCGGCAAGGCCGGCCTCGTCGAGCTCGCGGAAACCGTCGAGCACTTCGACAGGCTGCGGCTCGGGTGTCTCCATGTACAGCGTTTCGGGCAGGTCGAGCGAGGCGATGCGCGCTTCGACGGGGTTCACCACGTAGTGCTTGATGGCTTCGATGGCGGCCTCGTCCAGGGCGCCCAAGATCATATAGACCTTGGCGGAGCGCACGGCAGGGCGCTCGCCCTGGCTGATGAGCTGCACGCACTCGCTGGCGGAGTCGGCGCGCTGGTCAAACTGGCCAGGCAGGAATTCGACGGCAAAGACGGCGCCATCGCTTGCGGGGAGCTCGTCGTAGGTCACATCGACCTGGGGCTCGCTAAAGACGGTCGGCACGCAGGAGCGGAAAAGCTCCTCGTCGATGCCCTCGACGTCGTAGCGGTTGATGATCCTCAGGGCCTCGATGCCCTTGATGCCGAGAATCTCGGTCAGCTCGCCCTTGAGCTGCTGAGCCTCGACGTCGAACCCGGGTTTCTTCTCCACGTAGATACGAGAGACCATTGGTTCCTGCCTTCCTGATCGGTTGGGCGTACGGTACGGTATGCGGCAGCGGTCGGTTTACGGGGCAAGCCTCGCGGTCGCCTTGAGCCACATGTTTGTAAACCTCACTATGATACGACAGCTCGCGGCGCGTTGAGGACGGCGAGGGTGCTACAGTGAAGCGCAAACAAGAGAAAGGCATCACATGGCATTCGTTTCGCTCGCCATCATCGCACTCGTGGCCTTCGCAAGCCCCTTCATCGCCTCGGCGATTCCCGGAAAACCCGTTCCCGAGACCGTCTTTTTGCTCGTGCTCGGCGCGGTGCTGGGACCCCATATGCTCGGCGTCATCCATGTAGATGCCGAGGTCTCGCTTGTGTCCGAGCTCGGCCTGGCCTTTTTGTTCCTGCTTGCCGGCTTTGAGATCGACCCCAAGAGCATTACGGGCGTCGAGGGGCGCTACGGCTTGGCGACGTGGGTCGTCACGTTTGGTATCGCCTGGCTTGCCGTGCGCTTTACCCCGTGGTTCTCGGTCAGTCATTTCGACGGCATCGCCGTGACGCTTGCCCTCACTTCTACGGCGCTCGGCACGCTTGTGCCCATCATGCGTGAGCGCTCGCTCACCGGCACGCGTGTGGGCGACTCGATTCTCGCGTATGGCACTTGGGGCGAGCTCGGTCCCGTGCTCGCCATGTCGGTGCTGCTGTCTGCTCGCACTGGCATCCAAACGCTCGTAATCCTTGGCTTGTTTGCGGTGGTTTGCGTGTTGCTGGCCGTGGTCCCAAGCCGCTCCAAGCGCGTCGGCAGCCGCTTCTTTGCGTTTGTCGAGGAACGCGCCGACACCACGTCGCAGACCTTCGTGCGCCTGACCGTGCTTATCCTGGTTACGCTCGTGGCGTTCTCGGCCATCTTTGACCTCGACATCGTGTTGGGTTCTTTTGCCGCCGGCTTTGTCTTGCGCTATATCATCCCTGAGGGCAACCATACGCTCGAGACCAAGCTTGACGGCCTGGCCTACGGCTTTTTGATTCCGGTGTTCTTTACCGTATCGGGCGCAAAGATCGACCTGACGGCCGTGGCGTCGCGCCCGGGCTTGCTCGCGGGCTTTATCGTGGCGTTGCTGATTATTCGTGCCGTGCCCATTCTCATCTCTATGGGCATTTGTCCCGCGACGCGCGATGTGTCGGCGTATGGCCGCATTACCGTGGCCCTGTACTGCACCACGGCCCTGCCGATCATCGTTGCCGTGACAAGCGTTGCCGTCAACGCGGGCGCGCTGTCGCAAGATATTGCGTCGGTCATGGTTGCCGCTGGTGCCATCACGGTGTTCTTGATGCCATTGCTCGCGCAGCTCTTCTACCGCGTGGTCGACGCCGCGCCGGTTGCCGCCGTGGCAGAAGTTGCCGAGCATCCATCCGATGCGCTCGACATCCTGCGTGCTCATCACGATTTGGCAAGCCTGCTCGCACGCGAGCACGAGCTGCTGACATCGCATGGCCATGGTCGCGTATTCGAGGGCCTGCCTACGCTCGATACGATTGCCGAGCGTCTTTCCGCCGAGGCAGCGAGCGGCCATATCGATGCCCGTATTGTGGACGCGGCACATCTTCTTGCCGATAAGACCTATGGAGACGAGGTCGACCCGTCCGAGCTGACTCCGCGCGAACGTCGCCGCCTGGAGCGCGCCAAGCTCGCCGTGCGCGAATACCGCCGCCGCATGCTGGAGCTCTATGCGCGCGATGAAGCCCAGGACGACGACGGCAAATAACGAGATGCTTCCCTAGGGGAAGGCGCGTCCCGCTTTGAAGGCTCGGAACGGGATGCGGTTTCCGAAACGGGGGCCGTTGGGAAGCTGTGTCCCGGAATGGGCGCTCAGAGTGGGATGCAGTTTCCGCAAGGAGGTCCTGGGGGAAACCGTGCCCCGTTCTGATTCGAAATAGTGGGACATAGTTTCCCTTTCAAACAGAAGAAGGCGCGCTGCCTGCGGTTGATGCAGGCAGAGAGCCTTTTTCGTTGGGCCGCGTTGAGGTTAGAAGTCGTGGCTTGCGATCTTTAGGAGCGGGCGGCTCCGTCGACGGGGAGCACGCGCCCGTGACATGGAAGGACATATCGCTCGCCAGGAAAACATATATGCCGTATAGCGAAGAGCGAATTAGTTGGCCATGACGCCTTCTGTCCAGGCCTCGACGTCCTCGATGCGCAGGACGTTGGCGACCTCGGCCACGCAGTCGACGCCGGCAAGCTCGGCGGCGGCAGCCTGGACGTCCTTCTCGAGCGCGCGGTGTGTCAGGAAGATGACCGAGCAGGCATCGCTGACGCCCGACTTGCCGTCCTCGACCTGGTTGATGAGCGAGATCGAGATGTTGTGCTTGGCAAAGATGTCGACCGTCTCGGACAGGGCGCCCACGCGGTCGGCGACCTTCAAGCGCACATAGTACTTAGTCTGGAGCTCGTCCATAGGCTTAAAGGCGAGATTGTGACCATAGGGCTCAATCTCGGGCAGCGGAGCCACGCCGCGGCTGATCTGCTCGGAGAGCGACAGGATGTCGCCCACGACGGCGCTCGCGGTGGGGAAGGAGCCTGCGCCGGCACCGTAGAACATGGTCTCGCCCACGGCGTCGCCTACCACGTAGACAGCGTTCATGGCGCCGTTGACCTTGGCAAGCATGTGGTCGGCGGGGATCAGCGTGGGATGCACGCGGACGTCGACGCCGGCGTCGGTATTGCGGGCGATGCCGAGCAGCTTAATGGTGTAGCCGAGCTCGCGGGCCTGGGCGATGTCCTCGGCGCCGATGGTACGGATACCCTGCTGGTACACATCGTCGGTGGTAACGCGGGTGCCAAAACCGATGGAGGCGAGGATTGCCGTCTTGCTGGCGGCATCGAAGCCGTCGACGTCGGCGGACGGGTCGGCCTCGGCATAGCCCTTTGCCTGGGCGTCGGCGAGCACGTCAGCGTAATCGGCGCCCTCGGCGTCCATGCGCGACAGGATGTAGTTGGTGGTGCCGTTGAGAATGCCAGCGATGGTCAGGATCTTGTTGCCCACCAGGTCGTGCTCGAGCGTGCTCACAATGGGGATGCCACCGCCGCAGCTGGCCTCGCACTTAATCTGCACGCCGCACGCGCGCGCCTTCTCGGCGAGCGTCTCGACATGACGGCCCAGCAGGGCCTTGTTGGCAGAGACGACATGCTTGCCGTTCTCGAAGGCAGTGGTGAAGATCTCGGTCGCAGGGTGCTCGCCGCCGATGAGCTCGACGACGATATCGACGGCGGGGTCGGTGACGACGTCGTGCCAGTCGCTCGTAAAGGCCTCGCGCTCAATACCGGCGGCTTCGGCCTGCTCCCAGGCAAGCGCGCAGGCGCGGGTCAGCTTAAGGTCGATGCCGTAGGCGGCCAGATACTCATCGTGGTGGCTCTTGATCAGACGGGCCACGCCGCCGCCGACGGTTCCCAGACCGATGAGGCCGACGTTCACGGTGCGCAGGGGTTCGCTCATAGATAGCTCCTTCGTGCATCTTATGGATGGATTAACCGCTTAAAGGTTGAGTGCATTCTAGCGTGAAGTGCGGGCGCGTGCTTGCCTGGCAGCGGGAGCAGCACAAAACGGCACCCCCGAAACGCTGCGGAAACATTGGAAACACGCTTGCTACAAACGAACTTCCGTAACAAACTGTCAACGTTTGCACCATAAGGTTTGCCCTGTGCGACTGGGGCATGCAGGCGCTCGTCGGCCCCGTCACGACTGGTGCCGCCGTCGCCGTCTCGGGCGAGATCGCCGACGATATGCTCATTACCCCGTTTTCGGCTGACGATGAGAAGAATGCCGACTTCGTCAAGGCCTATAAGGATGCCTACGACGAGACGCCCAACCAGTTTGCCGCCGACGCTTACGATTGCGTCCACGCCATCGCCGAGGCTATCGATAGGGCGGGGATTGACATTTCGGCCGACGGTGCCGACATTGCCGGCGACCTTGCCAAGGCCATGCGCAAGATCAAGATCGAGGGCCTGACAGGCGAGCTCACGTGGAACGACGAGGGCCAGGTCGAAAAGCCCGCCACGGCCTATGTGATTCAGGACGGCAAGTACATCGCCGCCTAAGTGCGCATAAAGCGCGACCGGTGAGGCCGTTTTATTCAGGGCAGGGACGCCTGTAACAGAACGGAAACATTACTTTCACACAATAAAGTGGCTAAACCGCATAAACCTATAAAAATACGCATAAATATGGATAAATGGACAAAACAAAAGAAAAGTTGAAATAATCGCCACTTTCCTTAACTAAAGCGTCTAGTATTTTGCGAACGCCGAACACGGCGAAGGATGGCCTGTTGGGTAACCGAAACCCGACGAGATTTGAGAGGAGAGCCGCATGTCGAGCCTCACCGGTAAGTCATTGAACCCTGTTATGAATCGCAGGAGCGTTATCGCGAGCGCAGCAGGTCTGGGGGCGATGTCCATTCTAGCTGGCTGCTCCTCCAACGGCGGCGACAGCGGTTCCGCTTCGGGCGACGCTTCGTTTAAGATCGGCACCATCGGACCGCTGACCGGCGCCAACGCGTCCTACGGCAAGTCCGTTACCCAGGGTGTCGAGCTTGGCTGCAAGGATTTCTCGACCAAGGAGCTGCCGCTTGCCAGCAAGGCCGAGGATGACCAGGCCGACGGCGAGAAGGCCGTCAACGCCTTTAACACCCTGCTCGACTGGGGCATGCAGGCCCTCGTCGGCCCGACCACCACGGGCGCGTCGGTTGCCGTTGCCGCCGAGTGCGGTAACGACCCCGAGACGTTCATGATCACTCCGTCCGCGTCCTCCGAGGACGTCACCAAGGGCAAGGATTGCGTCTTCCAGGTTTGCTTTACCGATCCCAACCAGGGCGTCAACGCTGCCAAGTTCCTGGCGCAGAAGTATGCGGACGAGAAGTTCGTGCTGTTCTATAACTCCGGCGACGCTTATTCTTCGGGCATCGCAGATTCCTTTAAGGTTCAGGCCGCTAAATCCAAGCTCGAGATTGTTGACGAGGAGACCTTTAAGGACGACTCCGCCACGAGCTTTACCAACCAGCTCACCAAGGCCAAGCAGGCCGGCGCTACCATGATCTTTGCGCCGATCTACTACACGCCGGCGTCCGTCCTGCTCAAGAACGCCAAGGACATGGGCTACGACGTCAAGATGATGGGCTGCGACGGCATGGACGGCATCCTGGGCGTTGAGGGCTTCGACACCTCTCTTGCCGAGGGTCTGCTGCTCATGACCCCGTTCTCCGCCGACGACGAGAAGAACGCCGACTTCGTCAACGCTTACAAGGATAAGTATGGCGAGACTCCGGACCAGTTTGCCGCCGACGCTTACGACGGCGTGCACGCGGTGGCCGAGGCCCTCGAGGAGGCCGGTCTTGGTGTCGACGCCGACCCGACCGAGGTCGCCGAGAAGCTGCCTAAGGCTATGCTCAAGATTACCGTTGACGGTCTGACCGGCAAGCTCACCTGGAACGATAAGGGCCAGGTCCAGAAGGAGCCCACGGCGTACGTCATCACCGACGGCAAGTACGTACAGGCCTAATAAGCCGCCTTACATAGAGCGGTTTTGATCCCAAGCAGGGGAGGTTTTGGCCTTCCCTGCTTGCTTGGTATCTAGGGACAGTGTAACGTCCCTGTTTCATACATTAACTGGAAACCTATTCGAAAGGGGGATGTGGAACATGACGGTCTTTATCCAATACCTGGTCAACGGCCTGTCCATGGGCAGCGTCTACGCCATCATCGCGTTGGGCTACACCATGGTCTATGGCATCGCCAAGATGCTGAACTTCGCTCACGGCGACGTTATCATGGTCGGTGCCTATGTCTCGTTCTGCGCCACGTCGTATCTCGGCCTCCCGGGCTGGGCATCTGTAATTCTCTCTTGTGTGGTCTGTACCGTTCTCGGTGTTCTCATCGAGGGTCTGGCATACAAGCCGCTGCGTCAGGCGGGCCCGCTGGCCGTTCTGATCACGGCCATCGGCGTGTCTTACTTCCTGCAGAACGCCGCGCAGCTTCTGTGGGGCGCCACGCCCAAGAACTTCACTTCGCTCGTCACCTTCCAGGTGCCGGAGTTCTTGGCCAAGTTCAATGTAAGCGCCGTTTCGCTCGTCACCATCGTCGCCTGCCTGGTTATCATGGCCGGCCTGATGTTCTTTACAGGTAAGACCAAGATGGGCAAAGCCATGCGCGCCGTGTCCGAGGACAAAGCCGCCGCTCAGCTCATGGGCATCAACGTCAACCGCACCATCTCGATGACGTTTGCCATCGGCTCTGCCCTTGCCGCCATCGCCGGTGTGCTCCTGTGCTCCTACTCGCCGGTCCTGCAGCCCACCACGGGCGCCATGCCTGGCATCAAGGCCTTCGACGCCGCCGTCTTCGGCGGTATCGGCTCCATCCCCGGCGCCTTTGTCGGTGGCATTCTCATCGGCATCATCGAAGCGATGGCGCAGGCATACATTTCCACGAGCCTTGCCAACTCCATCGTCTTTGGCGTTCTGATCATCGTCCTGCTCGTCAAGCCTGCCGGCCTCTTGGGCAAGTACGTCCCCGAGAAGGTGTAGGTGAGCGTTATGAAGTTTCTTAAAGACAAACAGACGCGTCACGACTTTGTCACGTACGCCATGTGCATCGTGGCCTTCGCCATCGTGTTCTTTATGCAGTCCAACCATATGATTCCGCGCATGATCGCCGGTCAGCTGGTTCCCATCACGGCCTATATCGTCATGGCCATCTCCCTTAACCTCGTCGTCGGCATCGCGGGCGACTTGTCGCTGGGCCACGCGGGCTTTATGAGCGTCGGCGCCTATACGGGCATCGTTACCGCGGTCGCCCTCGAGAGCGCCGTTCCCTCCGATCCGGTGCGCCTTATCATCAGTATCGTGGTCGGCGCCATCGCTGCCGCCATCCTGGGCTTCTTGATCGGCATCCCGGTCCTGCGCCTGAGCGGCGACTATCTGGCCATCGTGACCCTGGCTTTTGGCGAGATCATCAAAGAGATCGTCACCTGCCTTATCGTGGGCGTCGACTCCCGCGGCCTTCATGTGATCTTTAACATCACGGGTAACTCCACGATCGACGACCTGCACCTGCTCGAGGACGGCACCGCCATCATCAAGGGCGCGCAGGGCGCATCGGGCGTGTCGACCTATTCGACTTTCCTTGCCGGCGCCATCCTGGTCATGGTCGCGCTCGTGATTGTACTCAACCTGGTTCGCAGCCGTACCGGCCGTGCCATTATGGCCGTGCGCGACAACAAGATCGCTGCCGAGTCCGTGGGTATCTCCGTCACCCAGTACCGCATGATCGCCTTCGTGGTTTCCGCCGCTCTCGCCGGTGCTGCCGGAGCCCTCTTCGGCGGTAACTTCTCGCAGCTCTCCGCCACCAAGTTCGACTTCAACACGTCCATCCTCATCCTGGTGTTCGTGGTCCTGGGTGGTCTGGGCAATATGCGCGGCTCCGTCATCGCGGCGGCGTTGCTCACGGTGCTTCCCGAGCTGCTCCGTCAGTTCTCGGACTACCGCATGCTCATCTACGCCATCGTGCTGATCCTGGTCATGATCTTTACCAACAACCCGCAGCTCAAGGCGTTCTTCGCACGCATTAAGGATCGCTTTGCTCCCAAGAAGGAGGTGGCAGCCGATGCCCAGTAAGTTTGAGTTCAACAAGGGCAAGATGGTCCCGTATCCTTCTGGCGCCATCGTTCCCGACCGCGACCTGGGCGAGCGCCCGGCGCTCGAGTGCATTCACCTGGGCATTGAATTCGGCGGCCTTAAGGCGGTCGACGACTTTAGCCTAACCATCGGCAAGACCGAGATTGCCGGTCTCATCGGCCCCAACGGTGCCGGCAAGACCACGGTCTTCAACCTGCTCACCAAGGTGTACCAGCCTACGCACGGCACCATCCTGCTCGACGGTGAGGACACTTCGGGCAAGTCGGTCTACCAGGTCAACCGCATGGGTATTGCCCGTACGTTCCAGAACATCCGTCTGTTCAACACCATGACGGTGGAGGACAACGTCAAGGTCGGCCTGCACAACCAGGAGCGCTACTCCGGCTTTGAGGGCGTGTTGCGCCTGCCGACGTATTGGAAACACGAGAAGGCCGCCCACGAGCGCGCCATGGAACTGCTGTCCATCTTTGATATGGAGCACCTGGCAAACGAGCAGGCCGGATCGCTACCTTATGGTGCCCAGCGTCGCCTGGAGATCGTCCGCGCGCTTGCCACCAACCCCAAGCTACTGCTGCTTGACGAGCCTGCCGCCGGCATGAACCCGTCCGAGACCGCGGAGCTCATGGAGAACATCGTCAAGATTCGCGACACCTTCGGCATCGCCATCATGCTTATCGAGCATGATATGTCGCTCGTTATGAGCATTTGCGAGGGCATCTGCGTGCTTAACTTTGGCAAGGTTATCGCCAAGGGTACGGCGGAGGAAATCCAGAACAACGACGCCGTTATCGAGGCGTATCTGGGTAAGCAGGATAAGGGGGAGAACTAAATGGCAGAGCCGATGCTTTCCGTCTACAACATCAACGTCTGGTACGGCGCCATCCACGCCATCAAGGACATCTCCTTTAACGTTAACGAGGGCGAGATCGTGGCCTTGATTGGTGCCAACGGTGCCGGCAAGTCCACAACGCTCAAGACCGTCTCGGGCCTGCTGCGCTCCAAGACCGGTTCCATCAAGTTTATGGGCGAGGACATTACCCATACGCCCGCTGATAAGCTGGTTGGTAAGGGCCTGGCTCAGGTTCCCGAGGGTCGTCGCGCCTTTTTGCAGATGACGGTCGAGGAGAACCTGGAGATGGGCGCATATACACAGCCCAAGTCCACAATTGCTCCGGGCCTGGAGCGCGTCTACGAGCAGTTCCCGCGCCTGAAGGAACGTCGTCGCCAGGTCGCCGGCACCCTTTCAGGTGGCGAGCAGCAGATGCTCGTTATGGGGCGCGCCCTTATGAGTAACCCCAAACTGCTTATGCTCGACGAACCTTCCATGGGTCTGGCACCGATTCTGATCGAACAGATCTTCCAGATTGTCGAGGACCTGCACAAGGCCGGCACCACGGTGCTTCTGGTCGAGCAAAACGCGCAGATGGCGCTTTCCATCGCCACACGCGGTTACGTGCTCGAGACCGGCAAGATCACCATGACCGGCACCGGCCAAGAGCTCCTGCATGACGACAACGTCCGCAAAGCCTACCTCGGAGGCTAACCCACCTAACAAAAGGGGCGCTGACTATCTCAGTCAGCGCCCCTTTTTAAGTTGCGGTGAAATAGGGACTGAATACGGGCTCCAGAGGCCAAAAGAGTCCCTATTCCACCGCAACTTCATGGGGGTGTGCGACAATGCCCGTCGGAAAACATCTGCTGTCTTTGGGGGTCTATCTATGCTGTACGAGTTTTGTGCCGAGAACTTTGAGCGGGTGCCGGCGGCTATCGATGCCGGTGCAAGGCGTATCGAGCTGTGCGACAACCTTGCCGTCGGTGGCACCACGCCTTCCGCCGGCGTTATTAGCGCTACAGTCAGCTACGCTCACGAGCATGACGCGCGAGTGATGTGCATGATCCGTCCGCGTGGCGGCGACTTTCACTACAACCAGGACGAGTTGCGTATGATGGAGATGGACCTGGGCCTTGCCGTGAGCGCCGGCGTTGACGGCTTAGTCTTTGGCTGCTGCAAGCCCCGCGCTGGCGGATGGGCACTCGACGAGCTTACGTTGGGCGCTCTCGTGATGGCCGCGGGCTGCGCGACCGAGGAATGCAAGCGTGAGCCCATCGACATCACCTTCCACATGGCGTTTGATCAGCTCTCGCCCGAGGCTCAGCTCGACGCGATTGACATACTCGCCGACTGCGGCATCACACGCATCCTGACGCATGGTGGCGCTGCCGGTACGCCGATCGAGGACAACTTCGAAAACCTGGCCCGCTTAATCGAGTATGCGGGCGACCGCTTGACCATCCTTCCCGGCGGCGGCATTTCCACGGTCAACCGCGATACCGTGGCGGCGGCACTGGGCGTCTCCGAGCTCCATGGCACCAAGATCGTGCCGCTGGAGGTATAACCCGTGGCGCTGGTATTTGACGTTCAGCAGGCGAGCGGTAAGCCCGACGATAATCGTCGCCCTGGCACCGCGTGCCCCTTTTGCGACACGGAGGGGCTTGCCAACATCATCCAGCGCGATGGTGACTGCATCTGGCTCGAGAATAAGTTCAAGACATTGCGGGCCACACGTCAGACCGTATTGATCGAGTCTGCCAATCACGACGCCGACCTGGTGACCTATGAACCGGATGAGCTGCATCATGTGATGCGGTTTGCCCTGGGCTGTTGGCAGCAGATGATCGATTCCCAACAGTACTGCAGTGTGCTCATGTACAAGAACAAAGGCCCGCTTTCGGGCGGCAGCCTCGTCCATCCACACATGCAGATTGTGGGTTTGGAGCAGGAAGACGGCTATGCTTCGCTGGCTTCCGCCAATTTCGAAGGCATCAATGTCTGGCAACAGGGGAGGATCTCGGCCAACATCTCAACCGAACCCATCATGGGGTTCTTTGAGATCAACGTTTCAGCCCCGCAGGGAATCGCCGCCAGCGATGACACGAGAGATCAAGCCGAGGCGGATCTCTTCGCCGATGCAATCCAGGTAGCTCTGCGCTATATCCTGAACGAGCACCACGGTGGTCGCGCAGAGTCGTACAACCTGTTCTTCTATCACCTGGGCGGTCGGACCATTGCCAAGGCGCTGCCACGTTGGGTGGTTTCGCCCTACTTTGTCGGCTATCGTTTGGCCCAGGTCAATGCTGAGACAACGCTCGATATCGATGCTGAGCGCCTGCGTGCGCATCTGGAAACGCTCGTATAGCAAGACTAACACCCGCGTAATGCGGACAGTCTAGCGTGCCATGGCGTCGCGGCCGGCTTCGACGCGCTTGCGCTGGGCGGCGCGCTCCTCGCCGGTCAGACGCTCAAAGAGATGCCCGATAAGCGAGGCGAGTACCTGCTGAAACAGCGTTCCGCACATGACGGGAAACACGACTTCGCCCGGAAAGTACTGCGTGGCGATGACGGCGCCCGAAGAGATGTTACGCATGCCGCAGGTAAAGCACATGGTGGTCGTCTCGCTATATGGCAGATGCAGCGTATGGGCGACCAGAAAACCGACGACAAAGCCACTGATGGCGAAGACCAAAATAAAGAGGGCGACTTCCAAGCGCACCGCGTTCATGTGCAGCACGTACTCGCTCATGGCGGTGGAGTTGGAGGCGATAACGCCCATCATCATGAATTTGCAGGCGGGCGAGAGCACGGGGGAGAGTTTTTCGTGCCCCCATCCGCGCGTGAGCTCGTTGATCACGATGCCGAGCACGGCGGGGATGGCGATCATAAAGGCCATGTCTTGCATCATGCTCGGCACATCGATCGAGACGGTGGCGCCCAGCAGGAGCTTGAGCGTGAGCGGAATCGTCACAGGGGAGATAACCGAGGACGTCAGGATGATGGTGAGCGCGAGCGGGCCGTTGCCGCCGAACATGCTAATCCACATAAAGGCAGTGACCGCCACGGGTACGCTGTACTCGAGCACGATGCCGCAGACAAGGTTGGGATTGGAGCCAAAGAATAACGATCCCATGGCATAGGCCGCGATGGGAATAAGCGCCGCCGAGACGAGCAGTGCCAAAATCAGGTGCAGGGGACGGCGGAACACCTCGGCTACCTGGTGGAAGGTGTTGCTGAGCGCACCCTGAAACGTCATAAAGGCGAAGAGGGCGGGAACAATGGGCTTGAGCACGCCAATCTGCTGGGGAAAGAGCACGCCGAGCGCCACGCAAATCGGAACGATGACCTGCATATGCCCCGCGAGGAACTTTCCCAGTCCAGTCCATTGCTTCATATGTCCCGTGACTCCCTTTATCCGCGAACTCGTTTGTATGGATATGCTAGACGCTCGTATGCGTCCGTGCGGCTGAAACGCTCGATTATTTCGAGGCTATTACCGGCATCGTTTGGTTGATTTTCAATCTCAACGCAACAGCCTGAACGGACCCCGCGTTTCCGCA
>WGSN01000019.1:0-45811 GCA_014871645.1 Collinsella sp. | reverse complement strand
TGGACGGCACCGAGCCGTACGCTTGAACTGAGAAGGGGGAGGCCTCGCGGCCTCCTCCTTTTTTGCGTTATATACACGTTGTACTTTGGGACCTAGTTCCCCCGTATTCGCTCTTACTGTTTGGCTGTATTTTGAGTCCTTCTAGTGTATTTGAGCGATAATTACTCGCATTGGCGTTAGGGAGGGCTTGATGTTTACCGTATTTGTCTTGGGCAATATTGCTTCGGGTAAGTCGACTGCCTGCCGCTATTTCGAATCTCGTGGCGCTATGCTAATCGATCTGGATGAGCTTGCAAAATCGCTGTATGTGCCGGGCTCTGATATCGTCAATGCTCTCGCGGATGAATTCGGTTGGGACATTTTGGATGAGGATGGCGGCATTCGCCGCAACATCCTCGCTTCTCGAGCTTTTGCTTCTCCTGATTCGGTCGCACGGCTCAATGGCATTGTGCATCCCGTTCTCATTGAACAGCTTTCGCTTAGGATTCTCGATCCGGTTTGTTGTACGGTTTCGTCTCCCCGTTATCCCTTTGCGGTGGTCGAGGTTTCTGCTCCGACTGGTTTTGAGGATGCATTTGGCTTGGCTGATGAAATTTTGGTCATCAGCGCCCCTTTGTCAGTTCGTCGCGAGCGCGCTATTCAACGTGGCATGGAGCCATCTGATTTCGATGCCCGTTCTGCTTGTCAGCCCGATGAGTCTGCGCTGTGCAATCTCGCTACTACGGTGATTGATAATGCCGCAGGCGATAATTCGCTCTTTGAGCAGCTTGACTCATGGCTTGCATGCCACGGGTTTATAGATACTCCGGATAAGGAGGAGGCCGATGCCTAAGGCACGTTTCTTTACGTGGTATCGCGTGGCGCCACTTGCCGTTGTGTTCGTCTTCGGCCTTATTTCGCTCGTCTACTCGTGTGCCCCTGCCGCTTTCTTTAAGCCGCTGTATCCGATTGACTACGAGGCGTACGTAAAGCAATCGAGCATTTCGCACAATCTTGATCCGTATCTGGTGTGTGCCGTCATAAAGTCGGAATCGAATTGGGATCCCGAGGCCGAGTCGAATCAAGGCGCACAGGGCTTGATGCAGCTGATGCCCGAGACTGCCCAGGATATGATTGCCAAGGGTCTTGTCGATGGTAGCGAGTATTCAGCCGACAGCCTTAACGATCCCGCTACGAACATCGAGTTTGGCTGTGCGTATCTTTCGTATCTTCTAACGTATTTTAACGGGTCGACTGACAGTGCCATCGCCGCCTATAACGCCGGCATGGGCAATGTCGACGGATGGGCGCAGCAGGGTACGTCGCTTCATAATGCAATTACCTTTCCCGAGACGCAGGCGTATCTGATTCGTGTCAATAATGCCTGGGCTCGCTACAAGACCCTCTATCCCGATCGGTTCGTATAGGACTATGCCTGCCGCCTGCGTATACTGCAGATATATGAGTTAGGAGTATCCATGGCGGAATTTGAAGTAGAACGCGTTGGTGGTGAACTTAAGCGCTTTGGCGTTGAAGGCTCTGACGTGCCGTTTAAGGTCGTTTCTCCCTATGAGCCTGCCGGTTCCCAGCCTAAAGCCATTGAGTCGCTTGTGCAGGGCGTGAGGGACGGAGACCGCTATCAGGTTTTGCTGGGCGTGACTGGTTCGGGCAAGACCTTCACGATGGCAAAGACTATTGAGGCCCTGGGAAAGCCGACGCTGGTCATGGCTCCGAATAAAACGCTCGCTGCTCAGCTTGCGAGCGAGCTCAAAGAGTTCTTTCCCAATAACGCTGTGGTCTACTTTGTCTCGTATTACGACTACTATCAGCCCGAGGCGTATGTGCCGCAAAGCGATACATATATCGAGAAAGACTCCTCGATTAACGAAGAGGTTGAGATGCTGCGACATCAGGCGACCGCGTCACTGCTCTCTCGACGCGATGTGATCGTTGTCGCATCGGTCTCGTGTATCTACGGCATTGGCTCTCCTGAGGACTATGCGGGTCTGGCTCCGAACGTCGACAAGAAGGTGCCGCTCGAGCGCGATGACTTTATCCATGCGCTTATCGACATTCAATATGATCGCAATGACTATGACCTGGCACGCGGCACGTTCCGCGTGCGCGGCGATGTTGTCGACGTGTATCCGCCTTATGCCGAGCATCCGTTGCGGTTTGAGTTTTTTGGCGACGAGGTCGAGCTGATTGCCGAGATCGATGAGGTCACCGGTGAGATGCTTCGTGAGTACGAGGCCATCCCCGTATGGCCGGCATCGCACTACGTGACCGAGAAGCCTAAGGTCAAGGCGGCTCTGAAATCGATCAGCGAAGAGTGCGAGAAGCGCGTCGCAGAGCTCAAGGCGACCGACAAGTTGCTCGAGGCGCAGCGTCTGCAGCAGCGCACCGATTATGATCTTGAGATGCTCGAGACGATGGGCTTTTGCAACGGCATCGAGAACTACTCGCGTCATCTGGACGGTCGCAAACCGGGTGAGCCGCCGTTTACCCTAATCGATTACTTTCCCAAGGATATGCTCTGCATCATCGATGAGAGCCATGTGACGGTGCCGCAGATTCGCGGCATGCACGAAGGTGACCGCTCGCGTAAAGTGACACTGGTGGAACACGGTTTTCGCCTGCCCTCGGCGCTCGATAACCGCCCGCTTCGTTTCGATGAGTTTGAGGCAAGGATACCCCAGTTTATCTATGTTTCGGCCACGCCGGGCGATTACGAGCTGCGGGTGAGCCAAAACGACGTGGAACAGATTATTCGTCCGACCGGCCTGCTCGACCCCAAGATTGACGTGCGTCCAGTTCGCGGTCAGATTGACGATCTTGAGGACGAGATTCGCGAGCGCGTTGCCCGCAAGGAGCGCGTGCTGGTGACCACGTTGACCAAGCGCATGGCCGAGGACCTGACCGACCATCTGCTCGACGCGGGCATTAAGGTCAATTACATGCACTCTGATACAGCGACAATGGACCGTGTCGAGATCCTGCGAACGCTGCGCGAGGGCAAGATCGATGTTCTCGTTGGCATCAACCTGCTTCGCGAGGGCTTGGATCTCCCCGAGGTCTCACTGGTGGCAATTCTCGATGCCGATAAGGAAGGCTTCTTGCGCAACCGCCGCTCGCTGATTCAGACGATTGGCCGTGCGGCCCGTAACGCCGATGGCGAAGTCATCATGTATGCAGACGTTGTGACCGATTCGATGAAAGAGGCCATCGAGGAGACGCAGCGCCGTCGCGAGATTCAGATGGCATATAACGAAGAGCATGGCATTGTGCCCAAGACAGTGCGCAAGGCCATCAACGACATCTCAAGTTTTATTGCCGAAGCCGAAAAAACCGTGGGTTCCAAGGGGCGCTCGAAGGGCGACTCCCTTGGCCATGGCGCATTCTATACGCTCGATGAGTCGGGCGAGAGCGGCGTGCCGGAAACGGTGGCACCCGAGCAGACACTTGCGGAGCAGTTGGAAGAACTGCCGCATGACGAGCTTGTGCGGATCGTCGAAACCATGGAAGAGGATATGCGTAACGCTTCTGCTGCCATGGACTTTGAGGAGGCGGCGCGCCTGCGCGATGCCGTCGTTCAGATTCGGGCGATGCTCGAGGGTGCGTCTGAGGACGAGACGATCGAGCGCTTACGTTCGCAGGCCCGCAAGGGTTCCACGTTCGCATCGGGCAGAAAACGCCAGGGTGCACGGTTTAAGAAATAGCGAACAGGCCCCGAGTTCCCTGTGGAGCTCGGGGCCTGTGTCTTTTGCGCGCTGGAATTCGTGCGTTAGAGGTCTGCGATCAGGGCTTCAGCACAACGGATGCCGTCGGTGGCCGCGCTCATGATGCCGCCGGCATATCCAGCTCCCTCACCACAAGGGTAGAGGCCCGGGGTCGACACGGCATGGCACGTTCGGTCTCGGGTAACAGTGACCGGTGAGCTCGAACGAGTCTCCACGCCGGTAAGAACGGCATCGGGACGGTCGTAGCCTCGTAGCTTTTTTCCGAGTAGAGGAAGTCCCAGGCGGAGCGACTCGACGATATGCTGCGGCAGGGCTTCGTCAATTGCCGTCCAGGTCACACCGAGCGGATAGGTGGGCTTTACCTTTCCGGGCGCCTTGCTGGCGCGTTCTGCGAGGAAATCTCCGACGAGTTGTGCCGGTGCGTTCCAGTTGGAACCGCCCAGGCGATAGGCGGCCGCCTCGCAGGCACGCTGGAGCTCGATGCCGGCGAGCGGGTCATCGTTGGGAAGGTCCTCAGGCGTGACGTTAACGAGCAGGGCGGCATTTGCGTTGCGTCCGTCGCGGGCATTGAGGCTGGCGCCGTTGACGCACAGGTGGCCCTGCTCGGAAGAGGCGGCGACAACCTGCCCGCCGGGGCACATGCAAAACGAGAACACGCTGCGGCCGTTGGGAAGATGGGCAACAAGTTTGTAGGGGGCTGCTCCGAGGGCAGGATGTCCCGCCAAGGCTCCATATTGGGCTCTGTCGATGTCGCGCTGCGGATGCTCGATGCGAACGCCCATGGCAAAGGTCTTTTGTGCGAGGGCCACGTTGTGGTCCTTAAGGAGCTCAAAAATATCGCGAGCAGAATGCCCGCAGGCGAGGATGAGGTGCTTTGTCTCGATTGGCTCGTAAGCGGCGTCTTGGGACGATTGGACATCAATACCGGTGATGGCGCCAGACGCGTCGATGCGAATGTCGACGAGCTTTGTTCGATAACGGACGACACCTCCGAGCTGCTCGATGCGCTGGGATATAGCGGTGACAACCTTGGGAAGGATGTCGGAGCCAATGTGCGGCTTGGCATCCCACAGAATATCGCGGGGCGCACCCGCCTCGACGAAGGTTTCGAGGATAAGGCGATGGGCGGGATTTTTTGTTCCCGTATTGAGCTTGCCGTCCGAGAAGGTCCCCGCGCCGCCCAGACCAAACTGGATATTACTCTCGGGGTCGAGGATGCGCTCCTTTAGAAAGAGGTCGATCGCATGCGAGCGGCGAAATGCCGGGTCGCCGCGCTCAATGAGTAAGGGCTTAAGACCTGCTTCGGCGAGCGTAAGCGCAGCGAAAAGGCCGGCGCATCCGGCGCCGACAACGACAGGGCGTTCTTGAGGTGCGTCGGAGACGGGGGAGGGGAATGAAGGCTTATCGTCCTCTATCGCGCGTACGCGCGAGCGGTCACGCTCGGCGACGCTGTCGACCGCTTCTCGCTCGAGGTGGGGACTAGTCAGCTCAACACGAAAGCTCAGGATAAAATGGACGTCTCGTTTTTTGCGAGCGTCGATTGACTTGCGGTGGAGCTCGATGGACTTGATCTCGGAGTCCTTGCAACGTAGGACGCGCTTGGCGACTCGCTTGCCAACAATGAGGCAGGCATTTTCATCGCTGGCTTCATCGAGCGACGCGTTGACTTGGGTGATTTCGATCATCGAGGTCTCCTTAGAGGCAAGAAAGAGGCCGTCCGGTATCCCAGACGGCCCGAATGCGTTTTTGATTATAAACTGCGCGGCTACAGGCTGCTTGCAGCGCGAATGCCCGAGAGCCAGGCCCACGCAAGGTTAAAGCCTCCGCAATCGGCGTCGATGTCGAGCGCTTCGCCGCAGACGTAAAGCGGGGCGTCGACAACGCTGAGCGCGCGTAGACTGGGTGTTGAGATGCTCTCGACAGATACGCCACCACGCGTGACCTGCGCCGAGCGCTCCTCGGCGGTTCCCTCGACGAGCAACTTAAAGTGCTTGAGGATCGAGACCAGGTGGGTGACATCGTTGGAACCTGGATGGCACTGCTCGAACGCCGTGCAGACGACGCGGGAGAGTTGCGGGGCGAGCATACCGTCGAGCCAACGGTGATCGCGGGGCGAAAAGCCACCGAGCAGCTCAACGCGCCGGTTGAGCATATCGAGCAGCTCGTCTTTGGAGAGGTCGGGGAAAACGTCGAGCAGGATCGTATCGCCGTGCTGGATACGACGGGAGAGGTTGAAGACAGCGACGCCCGAGATACCGAAGGCTCGAAACAGGACTTCACCGTCTTCGTGCCAGAGCTCATTATGATTGCGGGCGAGCGTCAAGCGGGCGCGGACGCGCAGGCCATCCAACGCCTTGAGTGCCGTCCGATCGCCGACGACCGTTGCCGATACGGGGCAGAGGATGGGGCGCAGCGAAGTGAGGGGGAGGCGAAACGTATCGGCGATACCGGTGGGGTTGCCACCCGTGGCGATAATTACGGCATGTGCCTCCAGGGCCTCGTTCTTGCGAGGGACATCGGCGAGCGCTTTCCGAAGCGAGCGGAGCTCCGATTTTCGGTCGTCGTGCTTTTTTGCCTTGAGCGCCCGCGCTGGACGGTCTATTTGGAGTGCCCAGCCTTCGGAAGCTTTGTGCACCGAGGCAACGTTGGCTCCGCAGATTAAGGTGATACCTAGGCGGTCGCAAACGTTGAGAAGCGCGTCGCGCACCGATTCGGCGCGAAGCGAGCGCGGGTACAGCCGGCCTTCCTCGGAGGTTGTCGTGATGCCCAGCGAGGAGAAGAAACCCATAAGCTCTTGTTCGGGCCGGGGGCCCATAACGGATTCAACGAATGCGGGGTGGTTATACCGCTGTGGATCAATCGATTCGTTGGAGAGGTTGCAGCGGCCGTTGCCGGTCGCAAGGAGCTTAAGGCCGCAGGCGACATCGCGCTCAACGATGCAGACGCTTTTGCCAGCGCGTGCGGCCGTAATGGCGGCGGCGAGGCCTGAAGCCCCGCCGCCGATTACCAGGACGTCATAGAAGGCGCTCGTGTTCACTTAGGCCTCGTCGGTCTCGTGCGGGGTAATGGCCTCGACGGCAGAGACTGCCTTGGGCAACATGCCATCGGGCAGTGCGGTCTCGACCTCGCCCTTATCGCAGGCCTCGGCGAGTGCCGGATTAATGGGAAGCTGGCCCAAGATGTCGAGGTTATAGCGCTCTGCGACCTCGGGGAGCTTGCTCTTGCCAAAGACCTCGATCTTCTTGCCGCAGTCGGGACACTCAATATAGCTCATGTTCTCGACAATGCCCAGAATGGGGACGTTCATCTTCTCGGCCATGTTGACCGCCTTGGCGACGATCATCGAGACCAGATCCTGCGGGCTCGTGACGATGACGATGCCGTCGACGGGCAGCGACTGGAAGACGGTGAGCGCGACGTCGCCTGTTCCCGGAGGCATGTCGACCAGCAGGTAGTCGATGGGGCCCCACGAGGTCTCGCTCCAGAACTGCCTAATGGCGCCTGCGATGACCGGACCGCGCCAAAGGACGGGGTCGGTCTCGTTTTGGAGCAGCAGGTTGGAGCTCATGACCTTGACGCCGTGCTCGGAGATTTCGGGCAGCATAAGGTTGCCAAGGGCATGGACGTGGCGTCCGCTCATACCGAACATCTTGGGGATAGAGGGACCGGTGATGTCGGCATCGAGGACGCCGACCTTGTGGCCGTGACGGGCAAGCTCGGTGGCGATGGCACCGGTGACAAACGACTTGCCGACACCGCCCTTGCCGGAAAGTACGGCGATAACGCGTTTGACCTCGGACAGCGTGTTCTCCTCAAATTGCGACGGCGACGTTTGTCCACCGGCGGCCTGTGCGTGCTCGCAACCCATGTATGACTCCTTTGTATATGTTGGGGCCGGGGCCCCGTGATGTGACACGAGCGTCATTGTACCCTCGTTTGCGAGCGGGAGTCATTTGCGAAGCATTTGGGCCGAGCGTGCTTGCAATACGATAGGTCCAAGCGAATGGGCGGGCTTACTGAACTTTGCTGGCGAACTCGAGGTATTGCATGCGCTGCAGCTTGTCGATCGTTGAGGCGTATGGGCTGTCTTCAGATTCCAAGTCGTAGCGCAGCCCGTCGGCACCAAGGTAGCCGGCGACATTGATGGTGGGCACATCTGACCTTGTTGTAAGCAGAGCCTTTTGATAGTCGGTGAGCGGGGCGCCGATCTTATTAAGGGTAATGGCTGCAATCTCGTTTGCCCCGACGGTGTCGTAGACGTTGAGCTCGGTATTGCCGGCGATTTCATAGTTAGCCCAAACGAAATAGGTCGACTGATAGATACGGAAAGCGTGGCTTGCCGTATCTTCCTGAGGGTACAGCTCGTCGTTGAGAGTCGTTGCGGCGCTCGGCTGATGGTCGCCAAAAAAGACAAGGACAACCGGTCTGCCGATATTGCGGAGCTCGTTGATAAAGTACTCGAGGTCCCGGTCGGATGCGTTGATGCAGGTAAGATAGGTGTTGAGCGCGCTATTGGCACCCTCGCTGGCTCCCTCGACCCAATAGTTTGTCAGCTCCTCGGCGGGAACGGTGCCATAGTCGTAGCCGCCGTGATTTTGCATCGTGACGTCAAAGATGAACTGCGGGGCTTCGTCGGTTCTAAGCAGGTCGAGTATCTTGTCGTAGGTGGCGTAGTCGCATACGCCGGCATGGTAACAGGGCGCACCTTCGAAATCGCCGATTGAAAGAAAATCTCCGAAGCCCAGCTGCTGATAGATTTTATCTCGATGGTAGTTGACGGGGTTTTGCGGGTGCATAGCGGTAGCGGTATACCCAAGCTCTTTAAGGTCCTTTGCCAGGCTGTTGACACCATTCATCTGATACAGCTGATAGGGGATCTTGCCTAATCCGACAAAGGCCGTTGTCGCTCCGGTCAAAAATTCGAATTCGGAGTTCGCCGTTCCGCCACCGGCGACCGAAGCGAGCATGGTGCCGCGAACAAGTGTGTCGGGAAGCGAGTTGTAGAATGCGGGGCCGGTGTACCCGGCCGCCTGGAGCTGCTCAAAGCACGAAAGGTCGCTAAAACTCTCGTTCATGACGGCAACAATCGTCGGCTTGATTTCATTGAACTGGGCAACGGCCGCCGCGCGCTGCTCGCTCGCGCCATACGTGCTGTCGTAGGTGGCGGCGAGCTCCTGCTCGATGCTCTGCGCCTCATCGGGCGTATAGTCTTCGGGCTTCTCAATGGGCAACTCGTTGACCATTTCGGTGAACGAAGTGATAAAACCCTGAGACGCATACGTGGTGATGGGCTGCCAACGGTCAAATCCAAAATTCAGCGCCTGCTCCAAGTCGATGCTGGAAAAGCCCGAGAGCCCCACAACGGTCACTAGCAGAAAAGCGCAGAGGTTGGCGGCGATTGCGGGGAAGACATGGGTGGGTGTACGGAGCTTTCTCGGTCGGATAAGCGAAAGAAGCCCCAGGGAAATCTCCAGCAGGGCGAGAGAGGTTACGATTCCGGCGGTAAAGGTAAACTCGTATCCCTCGCTCACTTCCATTGCGGTGCCAAGGGCCAAGATATCGCTTGGCAGGATGGCCTCGCCTTTAAACGTTATGACGAAGTGCTCGGCAATGCCAAGGATGCAACAGACGACGGGCACGAGGGCCATGACGCCTCCATGACGTTGTCCCAGCAAATAAAGGGAGAGCAGAACCGTCGCGAGCAACCCGACGGAAAACCCAAATGAGTTGGCGGGAATGCGATAGAACGTTTCGTTGCAGGCAATTTCGAGTGAAACGAACGAGAGCGCTGAAACAGCGGCGATGACAAGGATGTCACGGCAAATACAGGCAACCGTTCCCGTCGCAAGATCGGTTTGGTCGATTAGTCCCGAAACCAAGGGCTCGACAAGAAGTATGACGGCGGCAGCACCGAGCGCCGAATAAGAAAGGACCCATAGGGAACTGTCCTCATTTACGAGCAATTGATTCGTAATCCATGCAGCTACCATGCCGAGCGGGATGAGGAGCGTCGCGCACCAAAAGACGCGGGCAATGGGCGGCTTTTCATTGTGTTTGATTGAAAAATACACGCGCACGACGACAGTGGCCACGATAAGGGCGGCGATGAATATGGGCAGATTGGCCATGTCACTCGAAGTGATTTCAAGGGGGATATCTTCGGTCATGGACGTTCCTCTGTTACAGCAAATTAAGTTCAGTATTAGAGTATTAGATTACTGTAACCTTTCCACGGCATTTCGAGAAACAAAGCGCCCGATACGCAAAGCTAAAGGTCTGCGAATCTTGTATTACGAACATCTGTGCGCGTCGAGTGCGCTAAACTCATCGACAGTATGATTCGATACAATAGGAGGCAAGGAGCTTCCATGTCTGATTCTTCTATCGTTATTCGCGGCGCTCGTGAGCACAACCTTCGCGATATCGATGTTTCCATTCCGCGTGACCAACTCGTGGTCATTACCGGTCTTTCTGGCTCGGGCAAGAGCTCGCTGGCATTTGACACTATCTATGCCGAGGGCCAGCGTCGATACGTCGAGAGCCTTTCGAGCTATGCGCGCCAGTTCTTGGGTCAGATGGACAAACCCGACCTGGATTCAATCGACGGCCTTTCGCCGGCAGTGTCGATCGACCAAAAGACGACGTCTAAAAACCCTCGCTCGACGGTTGGCACCGTAACCGAGATTTATGACTATCTGCGCCTGCTGTTCGCCCGTGTGGGCACCCCGCACTGTCCCGAATGCGGCCGCGTCATTGAGCGTCAGACGACCGACCAGGTTGCCGACAAGGTCTTGGCGGCGGGGGAGGGCCGCCGCGCGTTTGTGCTGGCACCGGTGGTGCGCGGGCGAAAAGGCGAGTTCACCAAACTGTTTGAGGACCTTCGCGCCGAGGGCTTTAGCCGCGTGCGTGTCGACGGTGAAGTGCGCTCGCTCGACGATCCGATCGATCTGGACAAGAAGTTCAAGCACGATATCGAGGTCGTAGTCGATCGCATCGTGATCCGTGAGAACTCTCTGGGCCGTATCGCCGAGTCTGTTGAGCAAGCGACCGCGCTGGCTCACGGCAATGTAAACGTGTACATGCTGCCCGATCGTGATGCTCCCGAGGGGACCGAGGGCGAGCTGCTGGAGTATTCGTTGGCCTTGGCGTGCCCGGAGCATGGTCACTCCATTGACGATCTTCAGCCGCGTGATTTTTCGTTCAACGCTCCCTATGGCGCATGTCCTGAGTGCGACGGCCTGGGCTTTAAGAAAACCGTTGATGCCGAGGCGCTGATTGAGGATCCCTCGAAGTCCATTGCCGATGGAGTCTTTGGTAGCCTGTTTGGCAATTCGAACTACTATCCGCAGATTTTTGCTGCGGTCTGCAAACACTTTAAGGTGAGCGCCGATACGCCGTGGGAGGACTTGCCCCCTCGCGTGCGTCGTGCATTTTTGGATGGCCTGGGCGATACGAAGATCTCGGTCGACTACCAAAAGCTCGACGGACGTCGCAGCCAGTGGGATACCAAGTTTTCGGGCGTTCGCAACATCCTGTACGAACGCTATACCGAGACGACGAACGAGAACACCAAGGCGCGCCTGGAGAAGTACATTCGCGAGGAGCCGTGCTCGAGCTGCCACGGCGCTCGTTTGCGCTCCGAGATGCTCGCCGTCACCGTGGGCGGCAAGTCCATTTACGAGGTTTGTTGCCTGTCGTGCCGTGAATCGCTCGAGTTTTTTGAGGGCCTGGAGCTCACCGAGCGCCAACAGTTTATCGGCGGCCGTATCGTCAAGGAAATCCTGGAGCGCTTGCGTTTTCTGGTCGATGTTGGACTCGACTATCTGACGCTCGATCGTGCCTCGGCGACGCTTTCCGGTGGCGAGGCGCAGCGTATTCGTCTGGCAACGCAGATCGGCGCGGGTCTCATGGGCGTGCTCTATATTCTGGACGAGCCCTCGATCGGTCTTCATCAGCGTGACAACGAGCGCTTGATCAAGACGCTCGAGCGCCTGCGCGATATCGGCAATACCGTTATCGTCGTCGAACACGACGAGGATACAATCCGTGCCGCCGATTACGTGATCGACATGGGGCCCGGCGCCGGCGTCAACGGCGGACACGTAGTCGCGGCGGGAACGCCTGCCGATATCATGGCGTGTCCTGAGTCGATGACGGGCGCTTATCTGACCGGCAAACGAATGATCCGGGTGCCTGATGAACGGCGCAAGCCCGGTCGCGGCTGCCTTAAAATTACGGGCGCTCGAGCCAACAACCTCAAAAACGTTACTGCCAAGATCGAGTTTGGTACGCTTACGGTTGTTACCGGCGTGTCGGGATCGGGCAAGAGCTCCCTGGTTACCGATACCATTGCGCCTGCCCTTACGAATGCCATTCACCGTTCGACGCGCCCTGTGGGTCCATATAAGAAAATCGAGGGCATCGAGTGTATCGATAAGGTTATCGATATCGACCAGTCGCCGATTGGCCGCACGCCGCGTTCCAACCCTGCTACCTATATCGGCCTGTGGGATGATCTTCGCGCGCTGTTTGCGAGTACGCCGGAGTCGAAGGCGCGCGGCTACTCGCCGGGTCGTTTCTCCTTTAATGTGAGTGGCGGGCGCTGTGAGGCGTGCAAGGGCGACGGGCAGATCAAGATCGAGATGCACTTCCTTCCCGATATCTACGTTCCCTGCGAAGTTTGCGGCGGTAAACGCTACAACCGCGAGACACTCGAGGTCACCTACCGTGGCAAGACCATCTCGGACGTGCTCGAAATGAGTGTCACCGAGGCGCTGGCCTTCTTTGGGAATATCCCGCAGATTAAGCGCAAGCTCCAAACGCTGTACGATGTAGGCTTGGGCTACGTGAGCCTGGGCCAGCCCGCCACGACGCTCTCGGGCGGCGAGGCGCAGCGTGTGAAGCTCGCCAAGGAGCTTCATCGACGCCAGACGGGCAAGACGTTCTATATTTTGGACGAGCCGACGACCGGCCTTCATTTTGAGGACGTCCGCCAGCTGCTCGATGTGCTGCAGCGCTTGGTCGATGCGGGCAACACGGTGCTGGTGATTGAGCACAACCTTGATGTCATCAAGGTTGCCGATCGTCTGATCGATATGGGTCCCGAGGGCGGTAACGGCGGCGGAACCGTTGTGGTTTCGGGCACACCGGAGCAGGTTGCGGACTGTCCGCAGAGTTATACGGGCAAGTTTTTGGCGCCGTTGCTCAGGCGTGACCGGGAGCGTCAGGCTCAACTTGATGCTCAATAAATAGGCGATTCAGTTTATGGGCGCCATCGACTCCTTGTGATTCGATGGCGCTTGCTGTGTCGAAGTGACGTATGCAGCCGAATTGGACATATACTTAATCTTTACGTCCGAATGCGAGGGAAAGGATATGTCATGGCAAAGGCTGTAAAGACGCCAAAAACCAATGCGATGCGCGAGCTGGAAAGCGCCGGCATTTCCTATGTTCTACATACGTACGAAGACGATGGTGATGAGTCGGTGGGCCTGGGGGTCGCGATTTCGGAGCAGCTTGGCGAGGAGCCCGGTCAAGGATTTAAGACTTTGGTCTGCGTGACACCGTCCAACGACTATGTCGTGTGCTGCATCCCTGTTGCCGACGAGCTCGATCTAAAGTCCGCCGCGCGTGCCGCGGGGGAGAAGTCCTTGGCCATGATGCATGTGAAGGATTTGCTTGCGGCGACTGGCTACGTTCGCGGCGGCTGCAGCCCGGTCGGTATGAAAAAACGCTACCGGACGCTCATTGATGAGACATGCGTCCTTTGGGATACCATTTTTATTTCGGGAGGCAAGCGTGGTTATCAGCTCGAGCTTGCACCCGATGATTTAATTGCATTTTGCGGGGCGACGGTTGCCGCGATTACGAGAGAGGACTGAGCGATGCCGCAGGAAGAATTGAAGCGCGGAGCTCATTTTGCAAAAGAATCTGCGCCTCAGACACCCTCATCCGAAGCTTCTTCGTCGCGAGATGACACTGACGACATGGGCTCGTCGGACTACTCCACGGTTGGTCGTTCTGCCGGGCTTATGACCATCCTGACTATCGTGTCTCGCGTCACCGGTTTTATCCGCACGTGGGCAATGGCGGCCGCTATCGGCATGTCGCTGCTCTCGTCCTCCTATCAGGTCGCCAACAACCTGCCCAATATGCTCTACGAACTCGTGATGGGCGGCATGCTCGTGACGGCGTTTTTGCCCGTGTACATGGGCGTGAGGCGTGAGCAGGGTCGCGAGGCCTCGAACGAGTACGTGGGCAACCTGCTCGGCATTCTGCTTTTAGTGCTGGGTGGCATTTCGTTGCTGGGGACCGTGTTCGCCCCGGGCTTTATCTGGACGCAATCGTTCCTTTCGGGTGACGGTGGCAGCATGGATACCGCTGCGTTCATGTTCCGTTTCTTTGCCATCCAGATTCTGTTTTATGGTTTGGGCTCGGTGTTCTCGGGCGTTCTCAACGCACACCGCGACTACTTCTGGTCGACGTTTGCCCCGGTCCTCAACAATGTGATCGTCATTGCGAGCTTTATGGGTTTTGCGCCCGTGTCCGCACAGTTTGGCGAACGTGCCGGCATCATCTTGATTGCGGCCGGTACGACCCTCGGTGTCTTTGTTCAGATGGCATGTCAGATTCCCGCGCTTGGCAAGCACGGCGTGCATCCCCATATCCATATCGACTTTAAGGACCCCGCGCTGCGCCAGACGATTGCGCTCGGTATCCCGACGCTGCTCGCCACGGTGTGCATGTTTGTCTCGACTTCTATCACCAACGCTGCCGCGCTGGTGGTCCAGCCCGAGACGGGTCCTTCCGTCATCGCCTATGCGCGCCTGTGGTACACGCTGCCCTACGCGCTGATTGCCGCCTCGCTTTCGACGGCGCTCTATACCGAGCTCTCTCATGACGCACAGGAGAAGGATTACGACAGCGTTCGCACGGGCATTTCGCGTGGCGTCGCCCAGATGCTGTTCTTCCTGATTCCGTTCGCACTGTACCTGATTGTCTTCGCACGTCCGCTCAATATGATCTACTGTGCTGGCAAGTTCGATGAATCCGGCGTGGCTCTGGTGTCCGAGTACCTTGTCTACCTGGCGCTCTCGCTGCCGCTCTACGGCGTGGTCGTGTTGATGCAGAAGAGCTTCTCTGCCTTGCTCGACATGAAGCCCTATAGCCGCTATTGCCTGTATTCCGCCATCGGCCAGGCCGGCTCGGTTCTGCTGTTTGGCGTTGTGCTGGGCTTCGGTATGCCGGCAATCGCGCTTTCGTATGTCGTCGACTACGTGATCTTGGTCGGCTGTTCGCTGTGGTGGCTGCGTCGTCGCCTGCGTGGCCTTCAGGTCAAATCTATCCTACATGGCGGTTTCTTTGGCCTTTTGCTCGGTGGCCTAGGTGCTGCCGCAGGCGCCGGCGTCATGTGGGCGCTTGAACACTTTGTCGGGGCACTTGGCGGCTCGATTCTGATTACTCTTGGCTACGTTTGCGTTGCGGGTGTCGCCTCGCTTGTTGTTACCTTTGGCCTTGCCGTCGTCCTTAAGATGCCCGAGGTCTCGGCGCTGCTTCGTCGCAAGTAGGTGCGCGTGGCCGGTCACGACAACATACCAACGCTTGCCGAGCAGGTTTCGCGCGTTCCCACACAGCCCGGATGCTACCTTTGGAAGGATGCCAAGGGCGATGTCATCTACGTGGGCAAGGCGAAAAACCTGCGCGCCCGCATGCGTCAATACGTGACACTGCAGGATGAGCGTCAAAAGATCCCGCTGATGATGCAGCTGGTGGCGAGCTTTGACTATATCGTGGTGGAGACCGAGCATGAGGCGTTGGTGCTCGAGCGCAATTTGATTGGTCAGTACCATCCGTACTTTAACGTCGACCTCAAGGATGACAAGAGCTACCCCTTTATCGCCATTACAAAGGGCGACCTGTATCCCGCTATCAAATATACGCGTGAGCGTCATAAGCCGGGAACGCGCTATTTTGGACCCTATACCGATAGCCGTGCGGCACGTGAGACGATAGATACGCTGCGCAAGGTTATCCCCATCTGTTCCGCATCCTGTGCGGAGTGGCGTCGTTGTCGCCGTATCGTCGAGTCCCACAAGGGCGAGGAAGACATCGTCAATATGATTTGCGCGCAAAACGGGCGTCCCTGCTTTGACTACCATGTCGGGCGCGGCCCGGGTGCGTGTGTCGGCGCGATTTCCCCGGCAGACTATGCCAAGAACGTCAAGCGTGTCGAGCGCTTTTTGTCGGGCCATCGCAAGGATGTCGTCGATGAGCTGACCTCCGAGATGACGGATGCCGCCGAGGCGCTCGACTTTGAGCGCGCGGCACGCGTCAAACGTCGTTTGGAGGTCATCAGGGGTCTGGACGATCGTCAGCAAGTCGTTTTTCCCTCCAGTGTCGATATCGATGTCATCGGGTTCTATCGCGAGGAGACCATCTCTGCCGCTTGCGTCTTCGTCGTTCGCGAGGGCCGAACAGTTCGCACCTGCGAGTTCATTCTCGACAAGGGCCTTGATGTTGACGAGGAAGAGCTCCAGTCGGGCTTTCTTAAGCGCTATTACGACGAGACGGCTGATATTCCAGCTGAGGTCAACCTTTCCGTCGAGCTTGAGGATGCGGAGGCGCTGGGGGAATGGCTTGCGGGCAAGCGCGAGCGTTCCTGCCATCTCCATAGGCCGCAGCGTGGCGAAAAGCACCGTTTGCTCGATATGGCATCCAAAAATGCGCGCCATGCCCTCATGCGCTACATGATGCGAACGGGGTACGCTGACGACCGCACCAATCAGGCGCTCCTGGAGCTCGAAAGCGCGCTGGCGCTGCCAGCGCCGCCGATGCGTATCGAGTGCTTCGATATCTCGACGCTGCACGGAACCTTTACCGTCGCCTCGATGGTGGTGTTTACCAACGGACGCGCCGACAAGAGCCAGTACCGTCGTTTTAAAATTCAGGCCGAATTGGACGAGGCAAACGACTTCGTGTCGATGTCCGAGGTTTTGGGACGACGCTATGCTCCCGAGCGCATGGCCGACGAGCGCTTTGGATCGCGCCCCGATTTGCTCGTTGTCGATGGCGGTAAGCCGCAATTGACCGCTGCGATCAAGCAACTTGAGGCTCTTGGGCTCGATATACCAGTTTGTGGCTTGGCAAAGGCCGATGAGGAGGTTTTCGTGCCGTGGGACGAGACTCCAGTCGTGCTTCCGACCGGGTCCGCGTCGCTCTATCTAATCAAACAGGTGCGCGATGAATCGCACCGTTTTGCCATCACGTTCCATCGCGAATTGCGCGATAAAGCCATGACGGTTTCGGTACTCGATGACGTTCCAGGCGTGGGACCCACCAGAAAACGTGCCCTTATGCGCCATTTTGGCTCGATGAAGCGTTTGCGCGCGGCGAGCGAGCAAGAGATCGCGGAAGTTCGTGGCATGCCTGCTGATGTTGCCAAGGCGGTCCACGAGGCGCTCGTTGCATGGAATGCCGAGCGCGCCGAGGCGGCGGCTGGCCATTCTGATAGCTAAACACGAGCCTAAACAACTGATATACATGATTGCGCGATTTTCAACCATTTATTTCGCCATGATTGCCTGCTGGTTTCGGGTTTTATTAACGCTAAAACGTTTGACTAACCCAAGCGAAAACCCTGCTATCCTGCGGGTTGACGATGACTGATATCTCACCTTGCCGATACATACTGTCTTGCGAATCGTTTGTCAACGAATTCGGTGAACGGTAGTAAATACCGTTCAAGCGTATGTATGTATCGGTCGCCGAGCGCGGCACCTCAGTTGGGTTCGTCGGTAGGTAAGGTATATATCGTCCGCAAGTTGCGCGGGGGCACGTCTAGGTGCTCCCGAGTAAGATTCTCTATTGATAGGAGAAGACATGGCCATCATCAACAAGGGTATGTCCAGGCGTTCGTTCCTCGGCCTCACCGGCAGCGTCGCTGCTGTCGCCGGCCTTGGTCTCACCGGCTGCGGTGGCAGCTCTAGCGACGAGGGTTCCGCTTCCGGTTCCACCGATTCCGCCAACCGTGGCGGCGGCGTGATCACCGCTGGTTCCGCTTACGCTCCGTCCAGCTTCGATCCCGCCAGCACCGGCTCCGCTGTGGGCCTGGGTGCTAACTGGCACGTCGTCGAGGGCCTCTACGGCATCGATTACCATGACTACAGCACCTTCAACGAGCTCGCCACCGACGATCCCAAGTCTGTGGACGACACCACTTTCGAGGTCACCATCCGCAAGGGCGCCAAGTTCTCCGATGGCACCGAGGTCACCGCTGACGATGTCGTTGCCTCCTACACCGCTTGCGCCGCTTCCGCTACCTACGCTCCGTTCTTCCAGCCCTTCGAGTCCATCGAGGCCAAGGACGCCAGCACCGTGACGATCAAGACCAAGGTCCCCAACTTCTCCCTGCTCAAGGATCGTCTGGCCATCGTCCGCGTTACCCCGGCCACCCAGACCGAGGAGGATCGCGCCAAGCAGCCGATCGGCTCCGGCCCCTGGATGTACGACTCTATCTCCGATACCGAGATCACCCTGGTTCCCAACCCCGAGTACAACGGTGAGTATGCTGCCGAGGATAAGAAGATCCAGTACAGCATCCTGACCGACCCCACCGCTCGCGTTACCGCTCAGCAGGAGGGCTCCACGCTCGTTATGGAGCTCGTTACCGCTGACGCCGTCGACCAGCTCGAGAGCGCCGGCTGCAAGATCGATAACGTTCAGGGTTTCGGCACCCGCTTCATCATGTTCAACGTCGCCAAGGAGCCTTGGAACAACGTCAAGGTCCGTCAGGCTGTCATGTATGCGCTCGACACCGAGAAGATGGTCAGCAACACCTTCGCCGGCCTTGCCACCGCTGCCAGCTGCTACCTGCCCAAGAGCTTCACCAACTATCATGAGGCTTCCACGGTGTACAAGACCGATGCCAAGAAGGCTAAGAAGCTCATCGAGGAGTCTGGCATCACCCCGGGTGCCATCACCCTGCGCACCACCGATAACGAGCAGATTAAGGGTATGGCCGCCCAGGTCAAGAACGACCTCGACGCTCTCGGCTTCGATGTGACCATCCAGACCGATACCTCGCCGGCCACCTACGCTGCCATCGACGGCGGCGAGGCCTACGATATCCTCCTTGCCCCTGGCGATCCTTCTTGCTTCGGCGCCGACCCCGACCTGCTGCTCAACTGGTGGTACGGCGACAACGTCTGGATGCAGACCCGTTGCCCGTGGAAGGAGTCCGCTGAGTGGCAGAAGCTCCACGGTCTCATGGACGAGGCTCTTGCCGCTGAGGGCGATGAGCAGCAGAAGAAGTGGAACGAGTGCTTCGACATCATTGCCGACAACGCCGTTCTATACCCTGTTGTTCACGTCAAGACCGTCTCCGCTTTCTGGGACGATCCGTCCACTGCGCCCAACGGCGAGGCCCTCGATGGCTTCAAGGGCATCGGCACGACGAGCATGTCCTTCAGGGGCGTTGCGACCGTCAAGGCGTAAGACTCGCTTGAGTCTGTATGCAGGATGTCGGCCGTTGGGACCGTATCCTCATAGTTGAAACAAAGACCCGGGCGGCAACGATGTCGCTCGGGTCTTGTAATGAGTATCCGTACTCATATACCAGTTGGTCCTACCGACAAAAGAAAGGGGAGAGAACGTGAACAACTTGCTACGTTTGATTGGAAGGCGTCTTGTGGCGCTGCCGATCATGGCATTGGGCGTCACCGTCCTGGTGTTCTTCCTTATGTCGTTCTCCAAGACCGACCCCGCCTACACGGCGTTGGGTGACGGTGCCTCGCCCGAGGCGGTTGCCGAGTACCATGAGAAGTATGGTCTGGACGACCCCTGGCCCGTGCGCTACGTGCGCTATATGGGCGATCTGATCCATGGCGACATGGGCACCTATGGTGCTGCTCGCAACTCCGTTGCCAAGCGCATCTCCACGGCCCTGCCCGTCACGATGCAGCTGACCTTTATCGGTCTTGCCATCGGTGCGGTCGTTTCGTTTTTGCTCGGCGTCATCGCGGCACTGTATCGCGACAAATGGCCGGACCAAGTGATCCGCGTCTTTTCCATCGCCGGCTTGGCAACCCCGTCGTTCTGGCTTGCCGTTCTGTTGATCCTGCTGTTCTCTTCCTACCTTAAGGTGCTCCCGGCATCGGGTGCTCTGCCTCACTTCACCACGAATCCGGTTGGCTATCTGGGACGTATGATCATGCCCGCTATCGCCTTGGCATTTCCGCTGACGGGCCAGATGACTCGTATCGTGCGTACCGCCATGGTCGAGGAGCTCGACAAGGATTATGTCCGTATGGCTCGCGGCGCCGGCGTTCCCGAGAAGGTCGTCGTCGGCATCAACGTTCTTCGCAATGCGCTGATCACCCCGGTCACCACCCTCGGTCTTAAGATCGGTTACCTCATGGGCGGCGCCGTCGTCATCGAGGTTATCTTCAACCTCCCCGGCATGGGCACCGCGATTCTGCAGGGCGTTCAGGGCAACGAGGCGAACCTGGTTCAGGGCGTCGTCATCGTCGTTGCTCTTGCCTTCATCATCATCAACATCGTGGTTGACATGCTCTACCTGCTCATCAACCCGCGCATCAGGACGGTGTAGATTATGGTAAAGATTCGAGAGAAGCAAACCGAGCAGCTCGAGAAGGCTGCCTCCAAGGGGCTCAAGCTCGGTGGCTGGAAGAAGATGACGCTGTCTTCTAAGATTGCCGCCGTCGTGCTGGTGCTGGTCGCCCTGACTGCGATTCTGGCGCCCCTTCTTGCCCCCTATAGCCCGGTCGAGATCTTTACGGCTCGCCAGGCTCCCGGCAACGGATTTATTTTCGGTACCGACGATAAGGGTCGCGACATTCTGTCGCGTATGCTCTACGGTGGTCGTTACTCGCTGATTATCGGCTTTGGCGCCACCGCCATGGCTCTGGTCTGCGGCTCGGTCGTGGGCGCCCTTGCAGCGGTTTCGCGCAAGGCCGTCTCCGAGACGATCATGCGTATCTTGGACATCATCATGTCCATCCCGGGCATCGCCCTCGCGGCCGTCTTCGTCTCCATCCTGGGCAACTCCGTGCCGTCGATCATCTTCGCCATCGGCTTTATGTACACTCCGCAGATTGCCCGTATCGTGCGCGCCAACATCGTGTCCGAGTACGGCGAGGACTATGTCCGCGCGGTCATCGTTTCCGGCGCCAAGGCTCCGTGGATCTTGATCAAGCATGTTCTGCGTAACTGCATCGCCCCGATCATGGTCTTTACCGTTACCCTGGTCGCCGACGCCATCATCTTCGAGGCCTCGCTGACCTTCATCGGCGCTGGTATCCAGGAGCCCACCGCTACCTGGGGCAACATCCTCGCCGACGCCCGCGGCGGCGTGCTCGCCGGCCGTTGGTGGCAGGCGCTGTTCCCGGGCCTGGCCATCATGATCACCTGCCTGGCGCTCAACATCCTCTCCGAGGGCATTACCGACGCCATGGCCGCTGCTCCCTCCGCCGCCCTGGATCCGACCGATTCCTCCAAGCGTCGCGAGGCCGACCTGCTGGTCTCCGACCCCGTTCGCGCCTACAAGGAGCAGGCCCAGTCCCTCTCCGCTCGCCTTGGCGCCCTGCGCGATGTCGAGCTCAAGCGTGACGATCGCCATGTGCCCGACGAGTCCGTTGAGCCGATTCTCTCGGTCCGTGACTTCTGCATCCAGTTTGAGCATCACGGCGATATCAACGTCGTCGACCATGTCAACTTTGACGTCCGTCCTGGTCAGACCATGGGCCTGGTGGGCGAGTCCGGTTGCGGTAAGTCCATCACCACGCTGGCCATCATGGGCCTGACCGATGAGGACGAGCATCTTTCCGGCGAGGTCCTCTGGGAGGGCCGTGACCTGCTCAAGATGAGCAAGAAGGAGTGGTTCGGCCTGCGCGGTACCGATATCGCTATGGTCTATCAGGACGCCCTGTCCTCACTAAACCCCTCCATGCTCATCTCTGCCCAGATGAAGCAGCTCACCAAGCGCGGCGGAACCCGCAGCGCCGAGGAGCTCCTGGAGCTCGTCGGCCTCGATCCCAAGCGCACGCTCGAGAGCTATCCGCATGAGCTCTCCGGCGGCCAGCGTCAGCGTGTCCTGATCGCTATGGCCCTTACCCGCGACCCCAAGCTGGTCATCTGCGACGAGCCCACGACCGCTCTGGACGTTACCGTCCAGAAGCAGGTCATCAAGCTGCTCAACGATCTTCAGGCCAAGCTCGGCTTTGCCATGATCTTCGTTTCGCATGACCTGGCTCTGGTCGCCGAGGTCGCCCATAACATCACGGTTATGTACGCTGGCCAGGTTATCGAGCAGGCGCCCACCAAGGAGCTGCTCACTAACCCGATCCACGAGTACACCCGCGGTCTTCTGGGTTCCGTTCTGTCCATCGAGAGCGGTTCGGGCCGCCTGCACCAGGTGCCCGGCGCCGTTCCGAGCCCGCGCGATTTCCCCAAGGGCGATCGCTTCGCGCCCCGCTCGAGCCACCCGCGTATTGGCCTGGACACCCGTCCGGTCTTCAAGCGCGTGCCCGGCACCGAGCACTTCTATTCCGAGCTCCCCGACGAGGTGCTCAAGGCAAATGGTTTGACCCCTCACGCGGAGGTGATGTAGATGAGCGATACCGCAGTCAACGGCGTCGAGCCGATCATCTTCCTTGATGACGTCCACGTCACCTTTAGGACCCGTACCGGCTCGATTCTGCACCCCAACCTGGTTCACGCCGTCCAGGGTGTAACGATTAAGCTCATGCCCGGTCAGACGATCGGCATCGTCGGCGAGTCCGGTTGCGGTAAGTCCACCACCGCTAACGTCATGTGCGGCCTGCAGGCCCCCACGAGCGGCAAGGTCTACTTTAAGGGCAAGGACGTTACCAAACGTACCGCCGAGGACCGTCGCCACATGGGTCGCGTCATCTCGGTCGTGTTCCAGAACCCGGCCACGGCGCTCAACCCCCGCATGGTCGTTCGCGAGCAGCTGCTCGACCCCATGCGCGTCCACAACCTGGGTACCGAGGCCGAGCAGGAGAAGCGCGTCAAGGAGCTCTTGGAGCTCACCGGTCTGCCCAGCTCCGCTGCCGAGGTTCTTCCCGGCCAGCTTTCGGGCGGCCAGCGTCAGCGCGTCGCAATTGCCCGTGCCCTGTCGCTGAACCCCGATGCCATCATCGCCGACGAGCCCACCTCGGCTCTGGACGTTTCGGTCCGCGCGCAGATTCTGAACCTGCTGACTGACCTTAAGAAGGAGCTCGGCCTGGCCATGGTGTTCATCAGCCATGACATCCAGACGGTCCGCTATATCTCTGACGACATCATCGTTATGAATGGCGGCAAGATCGTCGAGCAGGGCGAGGCCAAGCAGGTCTTCCAGCACCCCCAGGACCCCTACACCAAGATGCTGCTCGGCGCTGCGCCGTCGCTGCTGCATCCCAAGCTCGGCGAGTAACCTCGCTTTCCCTCCCGTGCGCCCGGTTCCCTTGCCGGGCGCACCTCCGTTGCGATTTCGAAAGGTTGGGTTCACGAGCCATGCCAAGTGCTCAGGAGCTACAACATCAATTTGGTGAATATCGAGGCGCCATGCCCCGTCCATCAGATTTCGATCTCTTTTGGAAGGATCGCATGGCCGAGGCCGACGCCGTCGGGCTTGACTATGCGATCGAGACGGCATCGGTCACCGATGCCGCGACCTGCCAGCTTTTCGACCTCTGGTATACCGGCATGTGTGGCGCTCGCCTGCATGCCAAGTACCTTAAACCCGTCTCGGACGAGCCCGTGCCATTGGTGCTTCAGTTTCATGGGTATCCGGGTGCAAGCCGCAGCTGGTTTGAGCAGGCGTCGTTTGCGGGCATGGGCATGGCACTCATCGCCCTCGACTGCCCCGGCCAAGGAGGTCCCTCCGAGGACATTGGTGGATTTGAGGGCACAACGGTTGCCGGGCATATCGTCGCCGGCATCGACGGCGACCCGGCCAACCTCTACTATGTCCGCTTACACCAAGATATTCGAATCCTGTGCCGTATTGTTCGTGAGCTCGAGGGCATCGATCTTGCCCGTGTGTTTGTGAACGGCGCGTCGCAGGGCGGCGGTTTGGGTATTGCGACCTGTGCGCTTAATAGCGAGCTTATCAATCGTGCCGCCATCCTCTATCCCTTCCTGTCGGATTTCCGCCTGGTCTGGGATTTGGATGCCGACGACATTGCCTACGAGGGCCTGCGCTATTGGTCTCGCTGGTTTGATGAGGACTCGACTCGTATTGACGAAGCCTATGCCAAGCTGGCGTACTTCGATTCCAAGAACTTTGCCCCTATGGTCAAATGCCCCGTGCTGTTTGGCACTGGCACAGCCGATATCGTCTGTCCGCCAGCGACGCAGTTTGCGGTCTATAACAACCTGACCTGCGAAAAGCGTCATGAGTTCTTTGAAGGCTTTGGCCACGAGGAGATTCAGGATTTTGACGATTTGATCATTCCGTTTTTCTGCAAGGGAGGGGAGGCTCATGTCTAAGTGCGAGAGCAATGTTGACGAGCTGATTGTCCCCGGGCTCGTGGGAATTCCTGGAACGGTTTCGTCAAGGCTCGCAGAATATCGGGACTGGCGCGGTGATGTCCAAGCAGATGTTTCTGATTTAGAGACATGCGCTTCGAATCTTGAGATTCAAGGCCTGGCCATTACGGCGATTGACTTTGTTAACCCCTGCGCCCGTTACTCGGAGGTCTCCTTTGAGCTCGGTGACGATGCGATTCACGCTCGTTTGATCGAGCCTGTCGGTCGTGCCCGAGTATCTGAGCGCGTGCCGCTGTGCCTGATGTTCCACGACATCGATCGGCCTGTGCGCGGCTGGCATCACATGACGAGATTTGCCGCCATGGGGTATGCCGTCCTCGCTCTGGATGACGATGTTGCTGGTGCGGACGACCTGCAGCGGGGGATTTCTTCGTCCGCTTTTGTCGAGCGCGTCCGTTGGGGTTGCGCGTTGGCGAAGGTGGCGCGCAATCTTGATGGCATGGACCCCGACCGCATCTTTGCATGGGGCGAGGGCCTTGGCGGCGGAGTCGCGCTGGCGGTTTCTGCTCTGGACGAGCGGGGCCTCGCCTGCACGGCGGTTGCCAATCCAATTCCCGGTGGCCTTGAGGCGCTGTCGTCTCGGGTGCGCGGATCGGTGCTCATGGGCACATCGCTCATGGATGCCGCGAGCGACCCCAAGGGCCAGTTTGCCGTATTCAACGGTCTTGAGTGTGACCGGAGGCATATCGTCTATGCCAAATACGCTCACGAGCGCATCAATGCGTTCGAAAACGAAGTCGTCGACTTCTTTAACCAAACGTTCTACCCGTGTTCTTTGGCCTAGGCGGCCTGGACACTGCCAACAAGAGTGGGCGGCATAGGGCTGCCCGCCAGACAGCTAAGGAGATTCTTGTGGCAACTCAGAAATTCACCGGCGTTATCCCTCCCGTCGTTGTTCCCGATACCGAAGATCACCAGCTCGACGTTGCCTCCTTTGAGCGCAGCATCAACCGCATGATCGATGCCGGCGTCGATGGCTTGTTCTTCCTGGGCTCCTCGGGCGAGGTCGTCTTCTCCACCGACGAGCGTCGCCGTCAGATCATCGCCGAGGCCGTCCGTATCGTCGACCACCGCGTTCCCGTTCTGGTCGGCATCATCGACACCGAGACCGAGCGCATGATCGAGCACGGTAAGGTCGCTCAGGAGCTGGGCGCCGATGCTCTCGTCGCCACCTGCCCGTTCTATGCCCTGCAGGGCATGACCGAGGTCGAGGAGCACTTCCGCATCCTGCATGAGGAACTCGACCTGCCCATCTTCGCCTACGACATCCCCGTGTGTGTCCACACCAAGCTCCCCTGGAAGCTCCTTGCCAAGCTCGGTGCCGAGGGCGTTCTGGCCGGCGTCAAGGATTCCTCGGGTGATGACATCTCGTTCCGCTACCTCGTTCAGGAGAACGAGAAGAACGGCCATCCGATGAGCATCCTCACCGGTCACGAGGTTGTTGTCGACGGCGCTTACCTCGGTGGCGCCGACGGTTCCGTCCCGGGTCTCGCCAACGTTGAGCCCGAGGGCTACGTGCGTCAGTGGAAGGCCGCTCAGGCTGGTGACTGGGCTACCGTCAAGGCCGAGCAGGATCGCCTCAATGAGATTTCGCATATCTGGGATGTCACCTCGGGCGTCCAGGGCTATGCCGGTGGCGTCGGCGCCTTCAAGACCGCTATGAACCTCATGGGTATCTTCGACAGCCCGACCATGCCGCGCCCGGTGAAGGCCATGACCGGCGAGAACGTCGAGGCTATTAAGAAGGTCCTCCAGGACAACGGTCTCCTGTAAAGCTTCCCCGGGCACCCGATCTTGGGGCTCAAGCGGTCGAGCGTGACCCATTAGGTCAACGCCCGACCGCTTTCACCCCAACCTCGGACACCCGGGAAACCTTTACCAAGCTGCGGCGATAACGCAGCCTTCATTTCCTGTAGTTGTTTTTATCTCCTAAGGAGAGCGACATGGAGAACAAGTACGTCTGCTCTGTCGATATCGGCGGAACTAAGATCGCGACTGCCATCATGGAGTACCCGGCTGACGGTAGTGTGCCCCGTCCCGTCTTTGAGGCCGAGGTTCCCACCGAGGCCCAAGAGGGCGGCGAGGCCGTCTTCCAGCGTATCGAGGCGTCCATCAAGGCCGCTCTCGAGGCGAATCCCGATGTCGAGGTCCTTGGCGTCGGTATCGGCGCCGCCGGCGTCGTCGATCCCAAGACGGGCGCCATCGCGTATGCCAATGAGATCATGCCCGGCTGGTCCGGCGTTCAGTTGGGGCCGCGTCTGCGCGAGGACCTCGGTCTTCCCGTTGCCGTTGTGGGCGACGTGCAGGCTCATGCTCTGGGCGAGGCCCACTGGGGCGTCGGCAAGGGCAAGTTCTCCGTCTTGTGTCTTGGCATCGGCACGGGCATCGGCGGCGCATATGTCGAGAGCGGCCGCGTGATGCAGGGCTTCCATGGTGCTGCCGGTCATATGGGCCACATTGAGTGTTCGGCTGCCGCCGGCATTCCCTGCGCCTGCGGGCGTTCCGGCCATCTGGAGTCGGTTGCTTCGGGCACTTCCATTGGTCGAATGTACGATGAGCGTTTTGGCCGCGTCGACCCCAGCCGTCCTTCGGTCGGTCGCGATGTGAACGATCTGTGCCGTGCGGGCGACGCAAAGGCGACCGAGGTCATCCATGACGCCGGCTTTGCGCTGGGGGCCAGCTTGGGCTCGCTCGCTAACATCCTGGACCCTGAGGTCATCGTGCTTTCGGGCGGCGTGATTCACCAAGGTCCCGATTGGCGTTCGCAGACGTGGAAGGATTCGGTGCACAAGGGCTATGCCAGCCAGGCGCTCGATCCGCTTCAGGACACGCCGATCCTCATCGGTTCTCTGGAGGGCGATGCTCCGCTCATCGGTGCCGCCGAGCATCTTCTTGCTTCGTTGAAGTAAACATAACTACCAAGTGTGCCTTCTGAGGTGCCGCAGATTGACGTGAAAGAGGAGCGAAGCGTACTTCGGTACGCGAGCGACGGTTTGAACGTCAAGGTGCGGCGTCTCAGAAGGCTGTTTTGAGAAAGGTTGAGTCGAACATGACCGTTGATCCTTTGATCCAGTCCCTGAAGGGCAAGCTCGTCGTGAGCGTTCAGGCGTATATGGGCGAGCCGCTTCGTACGCCCGAGACCATGGCGCAAATGTCTCGCGCTTGCGAGCTCGGCGGCGCCGCCGCCATTCGCTGCCAGGGCCTTGCCGACATTGCCGCCATTAAGGGTCGCTGTGAGGTTCCCGTCATCGGCCTGTGGAAGGATGGGCACGAGGGCGTTTACATCACGCCGACGCTGCGTCACGCTCGCGCCTGCGTTGCTGCCGGTGCCGATATCGTGGCGATCGACGCCACCGATCGTCCGCGCCCCGATGGCAAGACGGTCGAGGATACCTTCCGCCCGCTGCACGAGGAGGGTGTGCTCCTGATGGCGGATTGTGCCACCATCGAGGATATTCGCCGTGCTGTTGATATGGGCTTTGACCTGGTATCCACCACGCTGTCTCATGGTGTTGCCGCCATCGACTGCACCATGGCCGACGGTCCCGATCTGCCGCTCCTGCGTCAGGCGACCGAGGAATTCCCCGGTCTTCCCATCATCTGCGAGGGCCGCGTGCACACGCCCGAGGAGGCCCGCGCCGCGATCGATGCTGGCGCCTGGGCCGTTGTCGTCGGCACCGCCATCACGCACCCCACGAGTATTACGAGTTGGTTCAAGGCTGCGCTTGAGGCGTAAGACAGGCCTCGTATCCGCTCGGGGCGGTATACTCAATATAGGCAATTGACCGCGCGGGATCCGGGTTGCTGGGTCCCGCGCTTGTTTTCGGGAGGCAGCACATGCAAAAGGGAGATGCCATGGATGCGGCGGAGCGCTCGGAGCGCATCCCCGATATCGTCATCATCACCGGAATGTCTGGATCGGGCCGAACGCAGGCCATGCATGTGTTCGAGGACATGGGCTACTTTTGCATCGACAACTTGCCTCCGCGTCTGATCGCCCAGCTTGCCGAACTCGTCGGCATCAATACGGGCGTGGGCAGGCATCTTGCCGTCACCTGCGACCTGCGCAGCCAGGGCTTGTTCGATGAGCTGCTCGATGCCGTTGCCGCACTCGAGGAGCGCGAGATGAGCTGTGACATCGTGTTTCTCGAGGCCTCTGACGAGGTGCTGATCCGTCGTTATAGCGAAAACCGCCGCCGCCATCCCATTGCCAAGCCGGGGGAGACTACGGCCGATGCCATTCAGCGCGAGCGCCTGCAGCTGCAGGGTGTGCGCGACCGAGCCGATATGATCATCGACACGAGCCGCCTGCGTACCTCTGCCCTGCGCAACAAATTGCGCATGGCGTTCTCCGAGTTGTCCGACCAGCAGCTCATGGACGTTCACGTGTTCTCGTTTGGCTTTAAGCACGGTATGCCCGTTGAGGCGGACATTATGATCGACGTTCGCTTCCTGCCCAATCCGTTCTACGATCCCGAGATGCGCACCATGACCGGTCTCGATAAGAAGGTCTCCGACTTTGTTCTGGACCATCCCAAGACCCAGGAGTTCTGGAAAGCTTGGACGCAGCTGCTCGATACGGTGATGCCGGGCTATATCGCGGAGGGCAAGCCACAGCTTTCTATCGCCATCGGCTGCACGGGCGGCCAGCACCGCAGCGTTGCCATCGCCGAGGCCACGGCACGTTATTTGGAAGGCGCTCAATATCACGTGAGCATTTCCCACCGCGACCTGTCGCGCGCCAACACGAAAGCATAGGCCTGCATGTCGTTTACCGCCGAGGTGCGTGACGAACTCGCGCGCTGCGAACCCGAATGTGAATACTGCGATTTGTCGACGCTTGCCGCCCTGACGCGTGTGAGCGGTACACTTTCGCTGGCCGGCTCCGGGCGGTATCGTTTGACGGTTGCGACTGAGACGGGAGCCGTCGCGCGCACGATGATCACGCTGACGCATCGCATCCTTAAGCTCAAAACGGAGTTCACCGTCCGTAAATCTGTATTGCATAAGGTTCGAAACTACCTCATCACCTTGCCTGATCAGCCAGACCTGGATAAGGCCTTGGTTCTGCTGGGTATCCTCGACCGTAGGGGAGGACTTGTCGCCGGCGTACCCCGACATATCGTTGCCCGTCCTTGCTGTAGACTTACCTATATCCGCGGCGCGCTCATCGCGGGCGGCTTCGTGGCCGATCCACGCGGCGATTTTCATTTGGAGATCGCTGTGCAGGGCGAGCAATATGCCAAGGGGCTTTGCGATCTGTTGGAGCAGATTGGGGTCCATGCTCGTGTTAATGCACGGCGGGGGTCATATGCCGTGTACATTAAGAGCGCCGAGGAAATCGAGCATCTATTAAAGCTGATTGGCGCCAAGCGCAGCGTTGCCGAGATTGAGGAGGCGCGCGCGGTCAAGTTGGTTAAGAACGATGTGAACCGTCGCGTGAACGCCGAGCTCGCCAACCAGACCAGAAGTGCGGGTGCCGCCCAGCATCAGCTTGCGCTTATCGATGAGCTCGAGCAGCGAGGCCTTCGCGATGCGCTTCCGGATGCCTTGGCGGTCTTTTGCGACCTGCGCGAGCGCTATCCCGATCTTTCGCTGCGTGATTTAGGGGAGATGGCTGACCCTCCCTTGTCGAAGTCGGCCCTCTACCATCGAGTTTTGAGGCTTGAAAAGCTCATTGAAGCAAACAGGTAGGTTAAAGTATCGACTTATATACGGATTTAGCTGCTATTTTATTCTTTAAAGCGTTTTAACGCAAATTTGATTTTCAATTTCGAGCATTCTCGTGAAATTCAAGTCAAAAAAAAGGTATATTAGGCGAGTGGTTAGTTTGTGGGCCTCAACGGCGGGCGCTGTAGCTTGCGGGGGCCTTACGAAAGGAGACACAATGGCAGTAAAGGTTGCTATTAACGGCTTCGGTCGCATCGGTCGTCTGGCCTTCCGTCAGATGTTCGGTCATGAGGGCTCCGAGATCGTCGCTATCAACGACCTCACCTCTCCCGATATGCTCGCTTACCTGCTGAAGTACGACTCCACGCAGGGCAACTACGCTCGCGATCACGAGGTCGTTGCTGGCGAGGATTCCATCACCGTTGACGGCAAGGAGATCAAGATCTACAAGGAGGCCGACGCCAACAACCTGCCTTGGGGCGACCTCGACGTCGACGTCGTTCTCGAGTGCACCGGCTTCTACACCAGCAAGGCTAAGGCTCAGGCCCACATCAACGCTGGCGCCAAGAAGGTCGTCATCTCCGCTCCGGCCGGCAGCGATCTGCCCACCATCGTGTACAACGTCAACCATGAGACGCTGACCGCTGAGGACAACATCATCTCCGCTGCTTCCTGCACCACCAACTGCCTCGCCCCGATGGCCAAGGGTCTGAACGACTTCGCTCCCATCGTGTCCGGCATCATGACCACCATTCACGCCTGGACTGGCGACCAGATGCCGCTCGACGGCCCGCAGCGCAAGGGCAACAAGCGTCGTAGCCGCGCCTGCGCCGTCAACATTGTCCCCAACACCACCGGTGCTGCCAAGGCTATCGGCCTGGTTCTCCCCGAGCTCAACGGTAAGCTCATCGGTGCCGCCCAGCGCGTCCCGACGCCGACCGGCTCCATCACCAACCTCTACGCTGTCGTTGACAAGAAGGTCACCGTCGACGAGGTCAACGCTGCTATGAAGGCCTACGCTGCCACCATCTCCGAGACCTTCGGTTACAACGAGGACGACATCGTCTCCACCGACATCATCGGCGAGACCCACGGCTCCATCTTCGACGCCACTCAGACCATGTGCTCTGACCTCGGCAACGGCCAGACCCTCGTTCAGGTCACCTCTTGGTACGACAACGAGAACTCCTACACCTCTCAGATGGTCCGCACCATCAAGTACTTCGAGAAGTTCGTTGCTTAATTTAGCTTTTAACGAATAGCTCGTTGAGCGTCTAAAGAAGGGCGCGGCCTTATAGGGCTTACACCCTAGGGTCGCGCCCTTTTTATAAGAAATCGTCTGCCGTAATGGGAGGCAGACACGTACGAAAGGTAGAAGCAAACATGGCCTTTACCAAGAAGACCGTCCGCGACATCGATGTCGACGGCAAGCGCGTTCTCGTCCGCGTTGACTTTAACGTGCCTATCAAGGATGGCGTCGTTGGCGACACCACCCGTATCAAGGCTGCCCTGCCCACCATCAACTATCTCGTTGAGCACAACGCTCGCGTCATCCTCATGAGCCACCTCGGCCGTCCCGAGGGCACCGGCTTCCAGCCCGAGCTGTCTCTCGAGCCCGTCGCCAAGAAGCTCGCTGAGCTCTCTGGTCTCGACGTTGCCTTTGTCGCCGACACCTACGGCGAGAAGGCTGCTGAGGCTGTCGCTGCCGTCGAGCCGGGCAAGGTCCTCGTTCTCGAGAACGTCCGTTTTGACAAGCGTGAGAAGAAGAACGATCCCGAGATCGCCAAGAAGCTCGCTTCCTATGGTGACGTCTTCGTTCTCGATGCCTTCGGTACCGCTCATCGCGCCCAGGGTTCCGTCGTGGGCCCCGCCGCTTACCTGCCCGCAGTCGCTGGCTTCCTGCTCGAGAAGGAGGTCGACACGCTGACCGGCATCTTCGCCGAGCCCGAGCGCCCCTTCGTCGCCATCGTCGGCGGTTCCAAGGTTTCCTCCAAGATCGGCGTTCTCGATCACCTCATCGACTCCGCTGACACCCTGATCATCGGTGGCGGCATGGCCTACACCTTCTTCCTGGCTCAGGGCCTGTCCGTCGGTCAGTCCCTCAAGGAAGAGGACTGGGTCGAGCGCGCCGGCGAGATGCTTAAGAAGGCCGAGGAGAAGGGCGTCAAGATCCTGCTCCCCATCGACAACCGCGTTGCCGATCACTTTGGCGAGGACGCTGTCCCCGAGGTTGTCGCTTCCGACGCTATCCCCGACGATCGTGAGGGCATGGACATCGGTCCTAAGACCGAGGAGCTTTACGCCGAGGCCGTCAAGGGCGCCAAGACCGTGTTCTGGAACGGCCCCATGGGCGTCTTCGAGTTCGATAACTTCGCTCACGGCACCCAGGCTATCGCCGAGGCTGTCGCCGAGGCCGACTGCACCTCGATCATCGGCGGTGGCGACTCCGTCGCAGCTGTCAACAAGTTCAACCTGGCCGACAAGATGAGCTGGATCTCCACCGGTGGTGGCGCTTCCATGGAGCTCGTCGAGGGTAAGGCCCTGCCCGGAGTGGAGGCGCTTCTCGATGCCTAATCGCACCCTTCTCATCGCTGGTAACTGGAAGATGAACAACGACGTCGCCGAGGCCGCCAAGCTCGCCGACGAGCTGGCTCAGGCTCTGCCCGAGGTTCCGGCTGGCGTCGAGGTGCTCGTCTGCCCTCCGACCATCGACATCACCACGGTTCATGACCGTATTCAGGCTGCCCCCATCGCCCTCGGTGCACAGAACGTGTACTGGGAGGCCAAGGGTGCCTTCACTGGTGAGTCTTCTTGCGACATGCTCAAGTCTGCTGGCTGCACCTACTGCATCATCGGTCACTCCGAGCGTCGCGACTACTTCCACGAGACCGACGAGGATCAGAACAAGAAGGCCAAGGCTCTCGTTGCCGCCGGTCTTGTTCCCGTCTTCTGCTGCGGCGAGTCTCTCGAGGTCCGCGAGGCTGGCACCTATGTCGAGCACGTCGTGAACCAGGTCAAGGCTGGCCTTGCTGGTCTTGAGATCACCTGCCCCAAGCAGGTCGTCGTCGCCTACGAGCCCATCTGGGCCATCGGCACCGGCAAGACCGCTACCGCCGAGGACGCTCAGGAGGTCTGCGGCGCTATCCGTGAGACCCTCAAGGAGATGTTCGGCGAGGAGCTCGCCAACGGCATCCGCGTGCTGTATGGCGGTTCCGCCAAGCCCGGCAACATCGCCGAGCTCGTCGCCAAGCCCGACGTTGACGGCGCCCTCGTGGGCGGCGCTTCGCTCAAGGCTGCCGACTTCGCCTCTATGGTCGTCAAGGCAGGCGAGTAGGACATATGGCACAACGTCATCTTCCTGCACTCCTGATCATCATGGATGGTTGCGGCCTTGCTCCGGCCGATGGCGAGAACGCCGTCGCCGCTGCCAAGACGCCCTTCCTTGATAGCCTGTACGAGAAGTACCCCCACACCACGCTCGGCGCTTCGGGCGAGGACGTGGGCCTTCCCGACGGCCAGATGGGCAACTCCGAGGTGGGTCACCTCAACATCGGTGCCGGCCGCATCGTGTTCCAGGAGCTTTCGCGCATCAACAATGCCATCAAGGACGGCTCCATCGCCAAGAACGAGGTTTTTGTCAAGGCTATGGACGATGTCAAGGCTGACGGCAAGACTCTCCACCTCATGGGCCTTATGAGCCCTGGCGGTGTTCATTCTCATATGAACCACGTTGAGGCTCTGGTCAAGATGGCTGCCGAGCATGGCGTCAAGACCGTTCGTGTCCACGCCTTCATGGATGGCCGCGACGTCGACCCGCAGTCCGGTGCTGGCTACATGAGCGAGTTCTGCGCCTTCCTGGCCAAGATTTCCGAGGAGACCGGTTGCGACGCTCGCGTTGCCACCGTCTCGGGTCGTTATTGGGCGATGGACCGCGACAACCGTTGGGAGCGCATCCAGCGCGCCTACGACGTCATGGTCAACGCGTCCGATGCCGATGTCGACCCCGTTGCCGGTATCAAGGCCTACTACGAGAAGGACCCGCGCGGCGACGAGTTCGTCGAGCCCTTCGCTGCCCACAACGAGGGCATTCACGAGGGCGACGCGGCCATCTTCTTCAACTTCCGTCCCGACCGCGCTCGTCAGATGACCCGCGTGTTCACGGACAAGGAGTTCGACGGCTTTGAGCGCGAGCAGATCAAGCTTTCGCACTTTGTAACGATGACCGAGTACGATCCGACGTTTGATGTCGAGGTCGCCTTCCCCAAGACGTTCCCCGAGAACGTCCTGGCCGACGTTATCGCCGCCAATGGCCTGAAGCAGCTGCACACTGCCGAGACCGAGAAGTACGCCCACGTGACGTTCTTCCTCAACGGTGGCATCGAGGAGCCCAAGGAGGGCGAGGAGCGCGTGCTCGTCGCTTCCCCCAAGGTTGCTACCTACGATCTGCAGCCCGAGATGAGCGCTCCCGAGGTTACCGAGAAGCTCGTCGCCGCCATCAACGAGGATCGCGCTGATTTCTACATCGTGAACTTCGCGAACTGCGACATGGTTGGTCACACCGGTGTCTTCGGCGCTGCCGTTAAGGCTGTCGAGGCTGTTGACGATGCCCTGTCCAAGGTTGTCCCGGCGATTCTCGCCAAGGGCGGCTTTGCACTGATTACCGCCGACCACGGCAACGCCGATCACATGTTTGACGTTGCTTCCGACGGTTCCAAGCATCCGTTTACGGCTCACACCACCAACCGCGTGCCGTTCATCATCGTTGATGAGAAGGCACAGCTCACCGGTATCGAGGACGGCCGTCTTTCCGATATCGCTCCGACCATGCTCACCATGGCTGGTATTGAGCCTTCCGCCGAGATGACGGGCCGCGTGCTCGCCACCGAGGCCTAAGAGAAAACAAATACCGTTTTCTAGTAAGGGGGTTGTCCACAACCGGACAACCCCCTTTTTGGTATTTCTGCCATTTCCACCCCGTCCTTGAGTGGCAGGTAGGGGAGAGCGGGGGATTGTGGTACAGTACTGGAGTTTAAACTGTTCTATTAAGGAGCTTATCTATGGGTCCGTTCCAGATTCTTCTGTTTGTCGTTTGGGCTGTCTCTGCCGTGGCGCTGACGATTCTCGTCCTGATGCATTCCGGTAAGGGCACCGGCGTTTCGGATATGATCGCTAGCTCGCTGTATAACTCCAGCTCTGCCACGGGCGTCATGGAGCAGAACCTCGATCGCCTGACGGTAATTATGGCCGTTGTTTTTGCCGTGTGCGTCGTCCTGTGCATGTTCTTCTTCCCGCAGGGCATCGTGGGCTACTAAGCATCGGCGTATATACGTTTGCAATGGGTCTCGCATGTGCGGGACCCTTTTTGTTTACATATTTGTAACAGAGTCAAAATATCCCCACATACTTCGCCCAACTAAAGAAATTCTCGACCGTTAACCGGAATTAGCCCCAAATCGTGCATAAAATGCGCTACTGTATTGCGAAACGTTGGTTCGTTGTGCATAACCAGCCATAGCAGCGGGCGGCGTTTTGATGGTTCGGATCGGATTGTCTCGACATATGTCCGACTGAACATTTCTTTGTCCTATCTCATAAGGAGGATGGCATGGCTGATTCTATGTTCCACCAGCCCGTTATGGGTCGTCGCGCCTTTGTTGGCGGCACCCTCGCTGCGAGCTCCATGGCTTTTCTTGCCGCATGCGGCAAGAAGGGCGGCGACACTTCCGGTTCTGAGTCCGGTTCGACGCTGAACTTCTACATCAACAACCCGGTCTGCATCGACCCCTACAATGTCCAGGAGGACCAGGGCACTCAGGTCGAGTACCAGCTCTTTGACGCTCTGACCTCTTATGACGCCGAGAAGGGCGAGATCGTTCCGCTGGCTTGCGAGTCCTTCGAGGCCAACGACGACGCCACCGAGTTCACCTTCAAGATCAAGAAGGCCAAGTTCCACAACGGTGACGACGTTACCTCCAAGTCCTTCAAGCTCGGTTGGGAGCGTCTGGTCAACACCAAGTCGGCCATCGCTACCGAGTATGGCCCTTCCGAGGTCTCCTATCACCTTTCCATGGTCGAGGGCTATGACGATCTGCTTGCCGGTAACGCTACTGAACTCAGCGGTGTTACCTGCCCCGACGATGAGACCCTCGTCGTCAAGCTGTCTTCCGCTTACGCCGACTTCCCCTTCGTCGCCTCTCACCCGGCTCTGGCCCCGGTTCCCGAGTGCGCCGAGTCCGATGCCAAGAGCTTCTACCTTGCACCGGTCGGTAACGGCCCGTTCATGATGGACGGCAAGTGGGAGGATGGTCAGGAGATCAACCTCAAGAAGTTCGACGATTACTATGGCGACAAGGCCAAGATCGATGGCATCCACTTCCAGGTCATCAAGGACATGGAGACCGCTTACAAGGAGTTCCAGGCCGGTAACCTCGATGTCTGCGACGTTCCCGTTGCTCAGATCGACGCCGCCAAGAAGGATCGCGGCGTGTCCAAGGACGGCTACACCATGGGTGACGGCGAGCGCATGCTGCTCGGCTCCGAGCCTTCCACCTACTACCTGACCTGCAACAACACGGCCGAGCCGTTCAACAACGCCGACCTGCGCAGGGGTATCTCCCTGGCCATCAACCGTGAGGCCATCTGCAAGACTATCTTCAAGGGTACCCGTACCCCCGCCGACGGCATTGTTCCTCCGGGCATCGATGGCTACAAGGAGGGCGCATGGGAGTTCTGCGCCTACGACGTCGACAAGGCTAACGAGTACCTGGACAAGGTTGCTCCCGCTGGCGCTAACGGCGATCGTGGCATTAACGTGACCCTTTCCTACAACCAGGATGGTGGCCACAAGGAGATCATGGAGTCCATCATCGGTGACCTCGCCAAGGTTGGCGTTACCGCTGTCTCCGATACCCCTGAGTGGTCTGCCTTGCTCGAGCAGTACCAGAACTTTAACTATCAGTTCGGTCGTCTGGGTTGGATTGCCGACTACCCGATTATGGACAACTTCCTGTATCCGCTGTTCCACTCCGACTCCCTCGGTGGCGACAACCGCTCCGGTTACAACAACCCCGAGTTCGACGCCAAGGTCAACGAGGCTCGCACCACGGTTGACGACGAAGAGCGCGTTGCTAAGATGCAGGAGGCCGACGCTATGGTCGCTGCCGACTGCCCGGTCATCCCGGTGATGTTCTACACGCACACCATCGTCGGCTCCGATCGCATCAAGCACCTCTATGTCGATCCGCAGAAGCACGCTGAGCTGGGTACCGCTGAGCTCGCCTAAGAGTTTGCAGCTTCCGTGAGGGTCAAGTATTTACGTAGACCTCATGGGAAACATACAGTTCTCCCTAACCTGGGGTAAACTGGCTGATGGTAATTTTGGGATGCCGGTCTGGCGATCGGCATCCCATTTAGGTTAATCCCTAGATAGGGGAGTGGTATGGGTAAGTACATCGTTAAACGTGTGCTTCAGTTCATCCCGGTATTTTTGGGCGTTACGCTGATTCTGTTCGCCCTTCAGAATATCGTGCCGGGAGATCCGATCAAGCTGATCGGTGGAGACAAGGCTCTGTCCCCCGAGGTGGAGCTTCAGCTTCGCGTCCGCTATCACCTGGTCCAGTCGGACGAGGACGGCAACGCGATCCTTGACGAGAACGGCGACCCCGTTCAAACGTCGCTCGTGGACCGTTACTTGTATTACATGAACGGCCTGCTTCATGGCGATCTGGGCAATTCGTATCAGCGCAAGCTGCCGGTTACGGAAATTTTTGCCCAGAAGTATCCGTATACGGTCAAACTTGCCGCGTGCGCCATCGTGCTCGAGGCAATCATGGGTATCGGTGCGGGTATCATTTCGGCGGTAAAGCGTTATTCCTTCTGGGATATTTTGGTAACGCTCACCACGTCGATCCTCGTTGCGGTCCCGGCCTTCTGGCTCGGTATGTTGCTGCAGCTGTTCTTTGGCGTCATCCTCAAGGACGCTACGGGCGGTGCAATCTCCATGCCGATCTCGGGTGCCGGCGGTTCCAGCTCTCAGTATCAGGATTGGATGCACTATGTGCTTCCGACCATTACGCTGGCTTCGGTTTCGACCGCTTATGCCGCCCGCATTATGCGCTCGCAGCTGCTTGACGTCATGAACCAGGATTACATCCGTACGGCAAAGGCCAAGGGTCTCTCCAATCGCGCGATCATCGTCAAGCATGCGCTTAAGAATGCACTCATCCCCGTCGTTACCTATATTGGTGTCGACTTTGGTGGCATGCTTTCGGGCGCCATCCTGACCGAGACGGTTTTTAACTGGCCCGGTATCGGCTATGAGGTCTATCGCGCCATTAGCATGCGTGACTGGCCCATCGTTATGGGCGGCGTTACGCTCATCGTCGTCGTCGTCATGGTGATTAACCTGCTCGTCGACATTAGCTATGCATTCCTCGACCCGCGCATCCGCCTTGGCGGTCCGTCGGATAAGGCCTAAGGGAGGTACGTCTCATGCAGGAAACTGATTCTCAGTCTCAGGAGCAGGCTACCGCCACCAAGGCCGCATCTGCTCCCGCCAAGTCCCGCACGCTGTGGGGTGACGCTTTTAAGCGTCTTCGCAAGAACAAGCTCGCCGTTATCGGTGTCTGCTGGATCATCATCGTCGTTGTGGTTGCCCTGACCGCAGATCTGTGGGCTAAGCCCTGGCTCGGTTCCCCGACGGCTTCCGACTCGACCACTATGGCCGAGACGTCGCTGCTGGCTCCGTGTGCAGAGCACCCGTTTGGCACCGACGCCCTTGGTCGTGACATTCTCGTCCGCGTTATCTACGGTGCGCGCGTTTCGCTTTCCGTCGGCATTATGGCCACCGCGATCTCCACGCTGATTGGTCTGGTCATGGGTGCTCTGGCCGGTTTCTACGGCGGCATCTGGGATACGATCATCATGCGCTGTGCGGACATCTTCCTGGCGTTCCCGTACGTGCTGTTCGTTGTCGCCATGATCGCCGTTATCGGCCGTGGTCTTCAGAACGTCTTTATCGCCATCGGTATTCTCGGCTGGCCTTCGATTGCGCGCGTCTTCCGCTCTGCGATCTTGACCGTCAAGGAAAACGACTATGTTGATGCTGCGCGCGCGATGGGTGCATCTGATGCTCGTATCGTCGTGCGTCACATCTTCCCGAACTCCGTCGCCTCCATCGTGGTCTACGCGACCATGAACATTGGTGGCGCCATTCTGACCGAGTCCGCTCTGTCCTTCCTCGGCATGGGCGTTATTCCGCCTACGCCTTCGTGGGGCTCCATGATTCAGGACGGTCAGCAGTATCTTCTGACTGCTCCCTGGATGATGATCATGCCCGGTCTGGCAATTCTCTCGACGGTGCTCGCCTTCACCCTGTTGGGTGATGGTCTGCGCGACGCCCTCGACGTCAAGATGAAGGACGCATAAGGATGAAGAAGAACAAGAACTATGTGGACCTGAAGGACCAGCCGGTTCCCGAGGGCCAGCATCTGCTCGAGGTCGATGACCTTAAGATGTATTTCCACACCGAGGATGGCGTCGTTCGCGCTGTCGACGGTGTGTCCTACACGCTCGATCGCGGCGAGACCCTGGGCGTCGTCGGTGAGTCCGGCTCCGGTAAGTCCGTGACCGCCATGACCATCATGGGCCTTATCTCGATGCCTCCGGGAAAGATCGAGGGCGGTGACGTTCGCTATCGCGGTCGCTCTATTCTCGAGATGACCGAGGAAGAGATGCAGCACATTCGCGGTAACGATATCGCGATGATCTTCCAGGATCCTATGACCTCCTTGAACCCGGTCTATAAGATCGGCAAGCAGGTGGGCGAGGGCCTTCGTCTGCACCGTGGTTACTCCAAGCAGGAGGCGCTCAAGCGTGCCACCGAGCTTTTGGACCTCGTTGGTATTCCCGAGCCCGAGAAGCGCGTCAATGAGTATCCGCACCAGTTCTCTGGCGGTATGCGTCAGCGCGTCATGATCGCTATGGCTCTTGCCTGCGACCCCGATATCCTGATTGCCGACGAGCCCACGACGGCTCTGGACGTTACCATTCAGGCTCAGATTATCGAGCTCATGCAGGAGATGCAGGAGAAGAACGGCAACGCCATTATCATGATTACCCATGACCTGGGTGTCGTCGCCGATATGGCCGACAAGATCATGGTTATGTACGCCGGCCGTCCCGTCGAGTTCGGTACTGCTGAGGAAATCTTCTACGAGAGCCGCCATCCCTACACCTGGGGTCTTATTCGTTCCATTCCGGAACAGGCCATCGAGGAGAAGAAGCCGCTGACGCCGATTCACGGCAACCCGCCTTCGCTCATGAACCTGCCCGAGGGTTGCGTGTTCTCGCCTCGTTGTCCCTATGCGACGGACAAGTGCCGCAAGCAGCGCCCCGAGCGCGTTGTCACCGAGTCGGGTCACTACTCTGCGTGCCACTACTCCGGTGACCCCGAGTTCCTCAAGAACGCTCCTGAGACGTCCCGTACGCGCAAGGATTCCAAGAAGGGAGGCGAGGCGTAATGGCAGATACCAACGAGCGTACTCCGCTGCTGAAGGTCGAGCACCTCTCTAAGGAGTTTCCCGCTGAGTCCGGCATGTTCGCCAAGCGCTTCTCCAAGCGTGTCGTCTCTGCTGTGAATGACATTTCGTTCGAGATTTATCCGGGCGAGACCTTTGGCCTGGTCGGCGAGTCTGGTTGCGGTAAGTCCACCACGGGCCGCACCATCATGCGCCTGACCAAGCCAACGGCAGGCAAAGTGTTCTTCCAGGGCAAAGACGTTGCCGAGATGAGCAAGCACGAGATCAAGGACATGCGTCGCGAGATGCAGTTCATCTTCCAGGATCCCTATGCTTCGCTCAACCCTCGTATGACCATCGGCGAGATTGTTTCTGAGCCCATGACCATTCATGGCGTTGGCACCAAGGAAGAGCGTATCGAGCGTGTCCGCGAGCTGCTGGACGTCGTCGGTCTGAACCCCGAGCACATCAACCGCTATCCGCACGAGTTCTCGGGCGGCCAGCGCCAGCGTGTCGGCATCGCCCGCGCGTTCGCTCTGAAGCCCAAGCTGATCATCTGCGACGAGCCTGTCTCTGCACTTGACGTATCCATTCAGGCCCAGGTTCTGAACCTACTGAAGGAGCTCCAGGACAAGTTCGGTACCGCATATCTGTTTATCGCCCACGACTTGTCCGTCGTGCAGCACATCTCCGATCGCGTTGCCGTTATGTATCTGGGTAAGATGGTCGAGGTTTCGGACTGGAAGACGCTCTACAGCGAGCCTCACCATCCGTACACGCAGTCGCTGCTGTCTGCCGTGCCGGTTCCCGATCCTGATATCCAGAAGACCCGCAAGCGCATCATCCTCGCTGGCGACCCGCCGTCGCCGCTGGATCCGCCGACCGGCTGCCGTTTCCACACGCGCTGCCCGATCGCGCAGGGCATCTGCTCTGAGAAGCTTCCCGAGTTTAAGGAAGTCGCACCGGGCCACTGCTGCGCCTGCCACTTCGCGGAGCCGTTCCCGATCAAGGAATCGCACATCGACTTGTAGCCGGTTGTTATCGTCCGGGCCCGCCCTGAAGTTACTTTTCAGAACGTCCTCGGACATGCAAGAAACCCCCGCTGCGCACTTCGTGCGGCGGGGGTTTCTTGCGTCCTGCGGAGTGTTCTGAAAAGTAACTTCAGGGCAGGCCCTGCGGTAACTCGGCAGAGGAGGGGAGTGCGATTCCTCGATCGCTCACTTAATCTAATAGGAAAGTTAGTGAGGCCGGAGCTTTAGCTCCGGCCTCCCCATATAAGGGCTCGGCTTTGCCGAGCCACCAAATTTACATCAGCCCCCAGAACATGTTTGAGAACTGTGCCTGAAGTATGTATTTGCAGGCCCCGAATCGGTGTTGCCTCCCGGCGCATTCCGCAGGGGGAGCGATATTTTGCAGCACGAAGTGCGCAGCAAAATATCGCTCATGCCCGAGGACGCGCCGGGAGGCAACACCGATTCGGGGCCGGACACACGGATCTACCTGCGCATTTACAAATTCGTAAACTTTTTTGAAAAAAGTGCTTGCACAGTTCTCGAATCATAGGTTATTATCTTCCTCGTTGAACGCGCGGGTCCAACAAAACGGACCGCGAATCAACAACATAGCATGTCGGAGTGGCGGAATTGGCAGACGCGCTAGCTTGAGGTGCTAGTGACCGCTTTTTGGTCATGCGGGTTCAAGTCCCGCCTCCGACACCATCGCATTTGAGAAGCCTCTTCGGAGGCTTTTTTGTTACCGATAGACGGTGGGGTCCACGATGGAAACGCTTGAACGCAACGAGTGGGCAGACGTTGCCCAACTAGTCGAGATCACGAGCGATGCTGTCATCATCTGTGAGCTCGACGGAACCATTCTGCATGTGAATAATCGCTTACTTGGTTTGATGTGCGAGGAACGCGCCGACGTCATCGGTGGAGATGTTAAAGACGTCCTGTACTCATCCGCTTTTGAACGTGCGACGGAACATCGTCTGCCATTTGAAACTGATGGCTCCGAGAACGAACTGATGCTCAAGCTGAGTGACGGCTCCTTTATCCCCGTCTTGGTTCGTGCGGGCTCCGTGACGCCTCCACGCATCTTTGGGCGCCGCGCGCCACGTGTCCTGGTGGCGCTCCATAGCATCGAAGAACAGTATTCTCACGACCGTCAACTCAAGCGTGCGTTATCGGAGCTTAGAGTGGCGAACAAGCGTCTCTCTGGCACGCTTTCGGTCATTATGAGCACTGTGGGCTCCGATGAGTTACCCAGCCTGCTTGATACTGTTTTGAACCAGCTTGTAGGAACGCTCGATGCTTCGGGTGCCGCTATCTATTTTTCTGAGAGCGGCGGTTTTAAACTTCGCGGTGTTTCCAAGGAGCTGTACGACAGCTACCTGCCTGAGTTTTTGCCGTATGGCGCTGGCATTCCGACGTATGTTCTTCGTGAGTCGCGTGCCTGTCGCTTGTCGATTCAACAGGACCTTGAGGGCGATAAGGCCGCCTCCGGTATGTTCATGGACTTGGACAATCGTTCTAAGCACCTGTTGCGCGTGCAGGATATGCCTCCGTACCGCAGCGAGATCTGTCTTCCCGTTTTTTACGGTACGCAGATCCTTGGCGTGCTGGAAGTTGGTTGGAAACGCCCCCAGGCACCGCTCGCCTATGACGTTAATGTACTCGAGGTCACTTGCGATTACTTGTCTATCCAACTGGTCGGCATGGCATCGAGTCTTCGCTCTCGTCGCACGGCCGAGCTTGGCCGCTCGCTCAATGTCTTACGTGATGAGTTGTTTACCTTTCTAGACGATTCCGTCGCGGCTACCCAGGCGGTATCGTCCGAGATCTGCAATATGCTCAACTGCCATTTTTGCCCTGTTGAGTATGACGCCAGTCTGGATTCCTACGTCATAGATTTTGAAGGCGGCAGTCGCGTTGCTTTGCCGGACGATCCCGAGAAGCTTTTCTTTTCCACGACGGCGCCAGCGACACGTCTGGGGGCTGGCCCTGATGGCTTTGAGGCATCTGTTTTGGGGGGTACGAGTGCCGAGGACCTTAAACACGTCCGTATAACTCGCGTTGACGAATCGATGCCTATGGGAGGCTGGCTTAGGGCGCATGGTCTGCCTTGTCAAGGTCTCTACGTCGACTCCGGCATCGAGGCGGGGCACCCGCGCTCTGAGGGCGATGGCAAGCACAGTAGCGACGCGATTGTTCCTGCTTCTGTTGCGAAGAGCCCGACGACGCGCGCGCTGCTGCTTCGTGATGGTAGCCAAGAGCCGATTGATGACCTTGAATATGACTACTTGGTGCACTTGGCGCATGACTTTGAACTGATCTACGAAGGCGAATCTCAAAAGCGCGAGGAGCGCCATATCGCTCAGACGCTCCAGATTGGCATGAGAAATTCCCTGGGGGATGTTCCGGGTATCGCAACCGATTCGGTGTACCTGTCGGCCACGAATTCGGCGTTGGTCGGAGGCGATTTCTATACGCTCATTCGTCTTCCCGACGACTGCGCCGTCATGATTCTGGGTGATGTGTCTGGCAAAGGCATTGAGGCCGCATCGATGTCCGCGCTCGTCAAGACGGCCCTGACGGCATATGCCTGGGAGGGCGCTGGACCGGCCCGCATGGCACGCTCCCTTAACAGCATGCTCATGGGCTTTTCGAGGGTCGAGACGTTCGTGACGGCCTTTATCGCCAAGATTGACCTTAAAGCCGGACGCGCAACGTATTGTTCGGCGGGCCATCCTCCGACCATGGTCATCAGGCCAGAGTCGATGCCGCTGGGTGGCGGCGAGGCCCGTGGGGGAGAGGTTGAGCTGCTTGGATGCCAATCGGGCGTAATCGGTGCCTTTGAGAGCATGGTGTACGAGACAGGCGTGTTTACGTTTGCCCCCGGCGACATGCTCTTCATGTATACGGATGGAACGATTGAGGCCCGCGACCGCACCGGAGCGTTCTTTGGCGAGCAGCGCTTGCGCGACCTTCTGCTCTCTGTCTCGGGTGAGGGCGTATCGGGCATTTGCGGCAAGGTCTTGGGCGAGCTTGAGCGATTTACCGAATCGGCGCTGGACGATGACATTGCATTGGTGTCCCTTGAGTTTTTACGGGGTCGTTCATAGACGACGCTGGGCGGGCTGAATCCGTACGGTTGGGGAAACGAATGCATCGAGTGGGCTTTTTTGGGGAACCATGGTCGTATGAATGAGTGGAATGACATAGCGGTTTTGACGCCACCAGGCGATATCGACATCGCCACGGTGCCTGCGCTGCGTCGGCGGTTGGATGCTTTGATTGGCCGCGGCGTGCGTCGTGTCGTCATCAACTGTCAGGCTGTTAGCTTTATCGATTCTACGGGCTTGGCATTCCTGCTTACGCGCGCTCGTGAGCTTATGAGGCGAGAAGGCCTGCTTTCGCTCGTCAATGCATCAGGTGAAGTTGTTCGCTTTTTGGAGATTGCTCGTCTTGTCGATATCCTTCATGTCGTGGGGCCGGCACGGGAGTCAATTCCTGCCATTCCGGTGGGGGAGCTGCCTCGCTGGAGTAAGAGCGTTGAGGTCCGTCAGGGTATCGAGAATCTTCCATACTACCGACATCGCATCGCCGAACTCCTTGAATCGCTTCCGTTGCGCCGTGACGAGCGCTACGATGTCGCATTGGCGTCGGGGGAGGCGCTGGGTAATGCCTATGACCATGCGGGCGGTATCGGGTGCGTCCTGACGGTTCAGGCCTATGGCGATCGCGTTGTGGTTGAGGTGCTTGATCGAGGTGCCGGCTATTCTATCGATGAAACGAGCGAACCGGTCGCATCCGAGGAACGCGGCCGTGGCATCAAGCTTATGCGTATGCTCGTCGATAACGTGGAGGTTGCTCGTCGTACGGACGGCGCCGGCACGCGCGTGCAGATGGTGAAGCTGTTTAGCGGAGCGCTGGAATCGTGTGCCTAGCCAATCGCTTTAGCGCGTTTAGCTACTAAGAACATGCGGCAGACAAGTTTTTTGAAAAAAGTACTTGCGTCTTTTGGACAACTCGCGTAAATTAATAACCCGCAAGCGGACATGGCTCAGTTGGTAGAGCACAACCTTGCCAAGGTTGGGGTCGCGGGTTCGAGCCCCGTTGTCCGCTCCATTGCATTTCCGGACCGTTTAGGCGGTCCTTTTTCGGCGAAGTGGCCAAGTGGTAAGGCAGAGGCCTGCAAAGCCTTTACCCCCGGTTCGAATCCGGGCTTCGCCTCCAGGCAACATCCGGGCGCTCCGGCGCCCGTTTTGTTTTACATATGCGGACATGGCTCAGTTGGTAGAGCACAACCTTGCCAAGGTTGGGGTCGCGGGTT
>WGSN01000018.1:0-46932 GCA_014871645.1 Collinsella sp. | reverse complement strand
CCGCGGCACCAAAAAACGCCTGCGCACTCGATGGATTCGGATGCCCGACAGAGGCTCCTTATGGCTGCTTCCTTCCGGACCTGACCAGATTCGGAACATGTCGTCATCCGAACCCATCGAACGCGCTAGGCGCTCGATATATCTTACCCGCTCCCGCCCGATGGGGCAAGGTAGCTAATTTGGGACGGGGCTTTTTGACTACTTGGGCAATCAGATCGACAGGTAGTCAAATAAGCCCCGTCCCAAAAAGACTGGTCTGCTGCCGTGCCACAAAAGGGGCCTATCTACTACGTTTAGGCCGCAGGGGTCAACCATAGCCGGCTTTTTCGAAAATCGGCAAGCTTTCTACCTGCGGTTTTAATTTCACAAAATCCGGGATGGTCAAGGGCGCTCGGCTAAACGTAGTAGATGGCCGCATTTCATGGCGGACGGTCCGACCCAAGGCCCAAGGCGACCAGCCTCGGATAGCCATTCTCGAAGTTGCGGTGGAATAGTTCCTGTTTTTGCCGCCTGAGCCGCCAAACAGGAACTATTCCACCGCAACTTATAGGGAGTTGGGTTTTAGAGGCGGGCGAGGTCGTAGGCTTGGGCGGCTGCTTCACCGGCGCAGATGAGGTTGGTTGTGGCTTCCTGGGGGTCGAGCGCTTGGTCAAGAGGCATGGGCCTGCGGCAGACCGGCAGGACCAAGTCGATGCCCTGACCATACACCGCATCCAAATTATCCGCACGACCGCCCACGACGGCGACTACCGGCTTGCCATAGCGATTGGCACGGCGGGCCACGCCCACCGGCGCCTTGCCGGCAGCGGATTGCTCGTCCATGTTGCCCTCGCCTGTAATGACCAGGTCGACATCGCGCACGCGCTCGTCAAACCCAATCAGATCGAGCACCGTCTCCACGCCCGAACGCAACTCAGCACCGAGCGCCAGCAGCGCGGCGCCCAAGCCACCTGCCGCGCCCGCGCCAGGCACGCCGAGCACCGAGCCAAATGTCCGCACGCCCTCGGGCACGCGCAACAACCCCTGAGCCCGCACCCCGGTAATCGCCGCATCGAGCAGGCGGCCGTAGCCGACCATCCAACTGTCGTACCTGCCCAGCGCTTCGACATCGTCTGTCGGCAGGCCCTTTTGCCCGCCAAACACTGCAAGTGCCCCACGACGCCCCACGAGCGGGTTCTCGACATCAGAGAGCACGACGATACGCGCGCTATTCAGCGCCCGAAGCGCCGGTGCCAAATCGATACTCGCCACCTGCTCAAGCCCCGCGAGACCAGGGGCGACATCGCAGCCCTGATCATCGACCACACGCGCGCCCAGCGCCTGCAGCATGCCGGCGCCACCGTCGTTGGTGGCACTGCCGCCCAGACCAATATAGATAGTCTTTGCCCCAGCACGAACCGCTCGAAGCATGAGCTCGCCCACGCCATAGGTCGTAGCGGCCAACGCCGCCGGCTCTGTGCAAGGCGAATACCCAATACCCGCCGCCTCGGCCATCTCGATTACAGCCGACTCGTACTCGCCGTCCACCAGCATCCGGGCAGACACACAGTCGCCCAGAGGGCCTGCGACTTCACATGCCACGACCTCACCGCCGCACGCGGCAACGGCATCGAGCGTTCCCTCGCCGCCATCCGCCAGCGGCAGCGCGCTTACCTGGGCATCGGGCCACACGCGGCGCACACCTTCGGCAACGGCCTCCTCCGCCTGCGCGCTCGAAACGCTGCCCTTAAAGGAGTCGATCGCCAGCTGCACACGGCGGGGCCGGCGGCACGCGGCACCAAAATCGACCGCCCCAACGGCAGTATCTTCGACACCCGCAAGCGCCTCGGCGTGGGCGGTATGCGCCTCAAGATCGGCCCCACAACCGCAGCCAGCACCATCGGTGCCACGCAGCCCACTAAAATAACCGCTCAGCACCGCGCGGCACTCGTCTGCCAGCACGCCGGCGGTCACATTAAACCGATGATTCAGGCGCGAATCGGCATTGAGGTCGTATAGCGACCCCAGAGCGCCCGCTTTAGCATCAGCCGCGCCGTACACGCAGCGCCCCACGCGCGCGTTAACCATAAGCCCCGCGCACATGCAGCAGGGCTCGAGCGTCACGTAGACCGTACAATCGGAAAGACGCCAGCGTCCAAGCGACTGAGCGGCGGCGCACAGGGCCGAAAACTCGGCATGCGCCGAAGGATCCTGGTCGAGCTCGCGGCGATTATGCGCCCGCGCGACAATCTCGCCGTCGCGCACCACTACGGCTCCGATGGGCACCTCGCCCACCGCAGCGGCGGCGCGCGCCTCGGCCAGCGCCTCACGCATGAACTTCTCATCGATTTCGGTGATCGTCATCGTTCGCCTTCCCTGTTGCAAATCCAAAACGATGCTATCATTACGACTCACGGAGAGATGGCAGAGCGGTTGAATGCGGCGGTCTTGAAAACCGTTGAGCGCGAGAGCGTTCCGGGGGTTCGAATCCCCCTCTCTCCGCCACTCCTAGTGATGCACCGGTGTCATGGTCCGCTCAAACAGTGCATCGACCACATCGGCTATCTCAGGTCGACGCTCAAGATCGTGGCCCGATTCCCACCATATCGTGAAAAGTCGAATAATACCGCCGGCGACAAACTCAGACGTCGTCTCGAGTGACACGGGGGCCAGGGCATCCTCGGCAAGCACGTTCATCACACGCTCGCGGATGGAGCGGGCAATGCGGTCGCAAATAACGTTGGTCAACATGCCCGACATGCTGCTTGCCAAAATGTTATCCATGAGCCGCTCGTGCGCCAGAATCAAATCCATGGCATCGTCCAAAATCGCGTGCCGAAGCGCGCGCACGTCCTCGGCAGATACCGCGCCGGCCTCATCGGGCTGTTTTTGCGGCAAGCCCGACATGAGCTCATCGATATAAAAGGCAAAGTAATCGTTCTTGTCGCGAAAGTGCTTGTAGAACGTCGTGCGGCGAATCATGGCGCGGTCGCACAGCATGGCAACCGTCAGGTCCTCAAAACGATGCTCCTCGAGAAGCTCGGTAAAGGCATCGAACAGGGCGCGGTAGGTTTTCTTGATGCGAAGGTCCACTGGTATCGCCATCCTCAGGGCAAAGACAACACTCGTCAATCTGTCGCATATCTTACACCTGTACCTCGCGCGCTTTGCCCCGGTGCCAACCCCGCCGAAAACACAACGCTTACCGGAAAGTTCGGCACGACAAAACGTTGCGGGTATACTAGTAGCGTTATACCAACGGCAGCTGGCGCATGCCGCCGCGGCCATTCGAAACGGAGACATCATGCTTCCCGTCATCATCGGCATCGTTGTTGTCATTGTGATTGCCTGCGCCATCGCCGGCATCTACAACAACATGGTCACCAAGCGTAACCGCATCGATAACGCCTGGCAGAACATCGATACGCAGCTGCAGCGTCGCAACGACCTGATCCCCAACCTGGTCGAGACCGTCAAGGGCTACGCCAAGCACGAGCAGGAGACGCTCTCCGCCGTGATCAGCGCGCGTAACACCGCCGTCAAGGCCACCACGCCCGAAGCCAAGATGGAAGCCGACAACGTGCTGACCGGTGCGCTGCGTCAGCTCTTCGCCGTAGCCGAGGCCTATCCCGATCTTAAGGCAAACACCAACTTTACGCAGCTGCAGGCATCGCTCGAGGATACCGAGAACAAGATTAGCTATGCACGCCAGAGCTACAACGATTGCGTGCTCAGCTACAACAACGCCATTCAGACGTTCCCGGCTGTCATCTTTGCCGGCATCTTCCAGTTTAAGGAGCGCCAGGGCTTCGAGGCCGCCGAAGCAGCCCGCCAGGCCCCGACCGTCAAGTTCTAGTAGTTTGACAGCGCATCCTTAATCGGCCAAATGCATAAACCGCCCCGTCGAATGCATACTTCGACGGGGCGGTTTCCTTTTTCGCGAAGGTCCCCCTCTAAGCGCCGTGCATTTTCAGGAGTATTCAACATAACCAAGAGCTTCGGGCGCCACGATAAATGCCAAAGACCGCGAATATCCCTGCAAATCAAACGCTGCCAGCCCATAACCCCGCCCATCATTCGTAGAAAACATCGAGAACTCCCGATTTTTTGCCCGAGATCGGTATGCAGGGACCTTCGACTGCAGAATACTCGCAAAAATGCACGTCGCCACCGCCCCCACATGGCGCGAAGCAAAGCAAAAGCGCAGCCTAAAAGGCCGCGCACCATCTTTATTCAGATTAATCATTGCCCGTTGTGACATCGCCGAACCCGCAGGGCAGAGAACAAGTTCCCTCCCGGCGCACTCCGCAGGACGCAAGAAGCCCTCGCCGCACGAAGTGCGCAGCGAGGGCTTCTTGCATGTCCGAGGACGCGCCGGGAGGGAACTTGTTCTCTGCCCGGATAGGTAAGACAAATTACGCGACGGTGTAAACCCAGTTGTGCTTGTCCTCGACAGCACCAGACTGGATACCAGTCAGGGTCTCGCGAAGCTTCTTCATCACAGGGCCGATCTCGGTGTATCCAGCCGGGAAGGTCACGGTCTCGTCGGCGCCGTAAACCTTGTTGTCGATTTCGCCAACCGGAGAGATGACGGCAGCGGTGCCGCACAGGCCGCACTCCACAAAGGTGCCGGCCTTGACCTCGGCCCACTCGACGGGGCGCTGGTCAACGGTCATGCCCAGGTCCTGAGCAACCTGAACGAGCGAACGACGGGTGATAGAGGGCAGGATGGAGTCGGTGTGCGACTGCGGAACGACGAGCGTGCCATCCTCCTTCACGAACAGGACGTTGGCGCCACCGGTCTCCTCGACATAGGTGCGGGACTCGGAGTCGAGATACAGGTTCTCGGCATAGCCCTCGCGATGGGCCTCCATCGTGGGCTTAAGGGACATGGCGTAGTTCAGGCCGGCCTTGATGTTGCCGGTGCCGTGCGGTGCAGCACGGTCATACTCGGAAACGCGCAGCTTGACGGGCTTGAGGCCGCCCTTAAAGTACGGACCGACCGGGGTCACGAGAATGCGGAACGTGTACTCAGGAGCGGGAGCCACGCCGATCACGTCACCGGAGCCGATCATAAACGGACGCACGTACAGGGTCGCGCCGGAACCGAAGGGCGGAACCCAGGCGGCGTTGGCAGAAACGACCTGCTTGACGGCCTCAACGAACTTGTCCTTGGGAAACGGGGGCATCTCGAGGCGCTGGGCAGAGTTATACATACGCTCAGCGTTCATGTCGGGACGGAAGCAGACGATGCTGCCGTCCTCGGCGGTGTAGGCCTTCAGGCCCTCAAAGACCTCCTGGCAGTAATGGAAGATACCGCCGCACTCGGAGACATGCAGGGTGTGGTCGGTGGTCAGGCCGCCCTCGTCCCACTCGCCATCCTTCCAATGAGCCTCGTAGCTGTAATCGGTCTTCATGTAGCCAAAGCCGAGGCTACCCCAATCGATATCCTTCTTCTCGACAGTCATATGTCGCTCCTTACATACACAGTTGCATACTCGCGAACCCGCACGCAAGGACCGAGGCCGACCGCGTCGCAACGTCGCACGCCCGGAGCGTAGAGCCGGACGGGACACGCGAGCAGCATCAAAGCCGATGGCACGTCGATTCGCATGCACGAGATTGTACTCCCCGCACGCGTCTGATAAAACGCTTTTCTTTAACTAAGTAAAGTATTTTCATTTGACCGAAGCAAAAAGGCCCGCCACCGTAAGCGGTGACGGGCCTCAACTGTACGGTCTGCGCGCTGGCTCGAGCTAGGCGTTCTATTTACCCAGCTTGGCCTTAACCAGACCGACCACGGTCGGGATGATCGACACGGCAACGATGCCGATAATCAGCAGCTCAAAGTGCTCTTGCACAAAGGGAATGCCGCCAAAGAAGTAGCCCAGCAGCGTAAAGACCGTCGACCAGGTAATGCCGCCCAGCACGTTAAAGACGACAAAGTTGCGCCAGTGCATGCCGCCCATGCCAGCGATAAAGGGCACAAAGGTGCGGATAAACGGGAAGAAGCGACCCAGGAAGATGGCCAGGTGACCCCACTTGTCCAAGAAGTCCTCGGACTTTTTGATGCGCTCGGGCGTCATGGCCTTGACCTTGCCCGAAGCGATGATCTTGCGGCCAAAGAAGTGACCGATCATAAAGTTGCACTGATCGCCCAAAATGGCAGCGGCCCATGCGGTGGCCAGAAGCGCCACGATGTTAAAGCCGCCGTTGTAGGCAAAGAAACCCGAGGCGAACAGCAGCGAATCACCGGGAAGGAACGGGAAGAACACCACGCCCGTCTCGATAAAGATGATCAGGAACACGCAGCCGTAGGCCATAAGCGGGCCGGCGGCGATCCAGCTGGCGATCGCGGTGCGCGGGTCCTTAAGCAGCTCGGCAATAAAATTGATGAAACCCATGAAGTAAAACCTCTCAGTTGTGGGCGCGGATACGTCCAAGTTGACCAGTATACGGTTGCGGTGCCCCCTCGTGCGCAACCCCACAAAAGCATGACTCCATTACCAGCAAGTTTGCATAACTGACACTTGTAGCGCAAAGCCGCCAAGATTGTCCTTTTTAATCCCTAGCGAATCGCTATACTTTATTGAATCGCATTGCCATGGCGCTAAGGGAGGGCGGCCGGTGAGCTTTATCAATACCATTCGCGAGGACATCAAGACCGTCCAGGCGCAGGACCCCGCCGCGCAAAACGGTCTGGTCATCTTCCTTTCCTATCCTGGCCTGCACGCCAAGTGGAACCACGTGCCCGAGCACTGGCTGTGGGAGCACGGTCATCGCTCGCTCGCCCGCGTGCTCTCGCAAATCACCCGCCACATCACCGGCGTCGAGATTCACCCCGCGGCACAGATCGGCAAGCATTTCTTTATCGACCATGCCATGGGCGTCGTCATCGGCGAGACCACCATTGTGGGCGACAACTGTGTGCTCTACCAGGGCGTCACGCTCGGCGGCACCGGCAACGAGACCGGCAAGCGTCACCCCACCCTGGGCAACAATGTCACGGTGGGCACGGGCGCCAAGGTGCTCGGCAACATCTGCATCGGCAACAACGTCAAGATCGGCGGCAACTCGGTCGTCGTCAAGAACGTGCCCGACAACTGCACCGTCGTGGGCGTGCCGGGACGCATCATCAAGCGCAACGGCTGCCGTGTGTTCGAGGAGAGTTTCGACGCCAAGCAGCATCGCGAGTACATGCCCGATGACGCCGCCGAGCAGTCCGCCCTCAACCGCCAGGGCATCACCGAGAATGCCCGCCGCGTCAAGGAACTCGAGCGAGAGGTGGCCGAGCTCAAGGCCCTCGTCGCCAAGCTCGTGGACGAACGCTAGGAACGCAAGCGGCACAAAACGACATCGGCATCAACGCAAAGGCGCGCCAGGGAATTCATCCCCGGCGCGCCTTATTTGTGATGTGGCAAAGAGACTGTCCCTTTGTCACATTATGCGAACTGGCTCAGATAGAGGTCGGCGTAGGCACCCTCGGCAGCCAGCAGCTCCTTATGCGTGCCCTGCTCGATAATGTTGCCGTGATCCATGACCAAGATCAGGTCGGCGTCCACGATCGTCGACAGGCGGTGCGCGATCACAAAGCTCGTGCGCCCGCGCATGAGCGCGTCCATGGCACGACCGATGGCAAGCTCGGTACGCGTATCCACGCTTGAGGTCGCCTCGTCCAGGATGAGAATCGCCGGGTTATTGAGCAGCACGCGTGCGATGGTCAGCAGCTGACGCTGGCCCTGGCTGATGCTTTCGGCATCGTTGGCCACGCGCGTGTCATAGCCCTGCGGCATGGTGCGCACAAAGAAGTCGACCTGCGCGGCGCGCGCAGCCGCCACGATCTCCTCACGCGTCGCCTCGGGACAGCCGTAGGCGATGTTCTCGGCAATCGTGCCATCGAACAGCCAGGCGTCCTGCAGCACCATGCCAAACTGCTGCCGTAGCTCGCCGCGGTCCATGCGGCTCGTATCCACGCCGTCGAGCGTAATACGCCCGCCGTCAATCTCGTAGAAGCGCATGAGCAGGTTGATGAGCGTCGTCTTGCCCGCGCCCGTGGTTCCCACCACGGCAATCTTCTGGCCCGGCTCGGCGGTAAACGACACGTCGTGCATAAGCGGCTTGTCGGGCGAATAACCAAAGCGCACGTGCTCAAAGGAGACGCGACCCTCAACGCGACCCGGCAGCTTGGCGGCCTCGTCCGGCAGCGGATCGGCCTCCATCTCGGGCTCATCGAGCAGGTCGAACACGCGCTCCGCACTCGCCAACGCGCTCTGCAGCGAGTTGAAGGTAAACGACAGCTGCGTCATGGGTTCGGACGCCTCGTAGATAAACTGGAAGAACGCCTGGAACACGCCGACGGTCATGTGACCGGCAACCAGCATGCTGCAGCCCACCAGCGCGATCACGATCTGCGCCAAACGGCCGATAAAGCGCACCGCAGGGCCGACGGCATTGATCATAAAGTCGGCCTTGGCACTCACGCGTGCCAGCTCGCCCGAGGCCTGGTGCACCTCGGCAGAACTTTGGCGTTCGCGGTTAAACGCGCGGATCACCAGACGGCCCGAATAGCCTTCCTCGACCGCACTCGTAATCTTGGACACCCACTCTTGGCGCTCACCGGTTACGTCATGCGTGCGGCGCGTGACCACCTTGGTCACCAGCAGCGACAGTGCCGTAAAGAACAGAAAGACCAGCGTAAGTGGCACGCTAAACACGAACATCACGCTCACGGCGCCCACCACGGTACCGATCGACACCAGAAGCTGCAGCAAGCCGCGCTGCATGCTCTCGGACATCTTGTCCAAGTCGTTGGTCGCACGGCTGACGACCTCACCGGGACGATGCGCGTCAAAAAAGGCAAGCGGCAGACGGTTGAGCTTTTGTGCGATGCGGTTGCGTAGGCACAGGTTGAGGCGTTCGGCAACGCTCGACATCAAAAAGCTCTGGAGCGCGTAGAACGAGGCAGCGGCCGTCCAGATCATAAAGTAGATGAAGATGGTCCTGCCGCAGTTCTCCCAGGTGATGTTGAAGGTGGTGTCGTTGGCAAACGCCACCTGAATGTGGCTCCACAGCTCATCGATCACGCGGGCGCTATATGCCGGCGCGGCGGTGTTAAAGATGACATAGAACACAATGCTCGCGAACACGATATAGAAGCGCCAATGGTCGCCGGCAGCCTCACTCCACAGGCGGCGCACCGTCGCCCAGGTATCCCGAGGCGTCTCGTCCTCGTCTTCGTCGTCCACGTCGCGCATACGCTCTGCCTCGGCGCGGGCGCGCTCGTCCTCGGCACGTTCGTTTTCCTCGTAGAGCGCTTGGCGGCGAGCCTCGCGCTCCGCCGCCTTGGCGGCTTCGTCCAGGTCGGGTGCCACGGCAGCCGTTTCCTCGACCAGTACCGCGGCAGCGGCGTCATCAACGCCGCCCTGCTTCTTGAGCTCCTCGGTCATGCTACTCACCTCCCTTCATCTGCGATTCCGCGATGGCGCGGTACACCTCGCAGGTTTCCATGAGCTCGTCGTGCGTGCCTAGGCCCACGATCTCGCCGTCTTTGAGCACCACGATCTGATCGGCATGCAAAATAGTCGAGATGCGCTGGGCGATGATGAGCACCGCGGCATCGCACGTCTCGTCCTGCAGCGCATGGCGCAGTGCCGCATCGGTCTTAAAGTCCAGGGCCGAAAAACTGTCGTCGAAGATATATAGATCGGCATGCTTCATGAGTGCGCGGGCAATCGCCAGGCGCTGGCGCTGACCACCCGAGAAGTTCGTGCCGCCCTGGGCCACCGGCGTATCGAGCCCCTGGGGCTGGTCGAGCACAAAGGTGCTCTGGGCAACCTCCAGCGCATGGAGCATGTCAGCCTCAGTCGCGTCTTCGTTGCCAAAGCGCAGGTTGCTCGCCACCGTACCCGAGAACAGCCATGCCTTCTGCGGCACATAGGCGATACGCCCGCGGATGTCGTCTTGCGAAAGGTCGCGCAGATCGATGCCATTCAGGCGAATGGCGCCCTTCGTGGCATCGTGGAAGCGAAGCAAGAGCTTGGCCACCGTCGACTTGCCCGAACCCGTCGAGCCTACAATCGCCGTGGTCTGGCTACGGCGACAGGCAAAGCTCAGGTCGCACAGGGTATCCTCGTCGGCATCGTCAAAACGGAACGACATGTGGTCGAACACGGCCACCGCGTCGGCACCGTCAACAGACTCCGCCGCGCACGTGTCCAGCGTGCGCTTGCCGTCCACGATGCTCGGCTCAATCTCCAACACCTGCTGCGCACGGTTCAGGCATGCGGCGGCGCGCGGGAGCGTCAGAATCACCATCTGCGCCGTCATCACAAAGAACAGGATCAGGATCGCGTACTCCAGCACGGCCGAGATGCTACCGATTTGCATGGCGTGGACGCCCACGCGGTTGCCGCCCACCCACAGCACCGCCACCTCGGCGATATTCATCAAAAAGAAGCTGGAGCTGTCGAGACCCACAAACAGGTGGTTGACCTTGATGGCATTGGCCGCGTAATCGCTAAACACCTCGTCCAGGCGCTGCTCCTCGTGGCGCTCCTTGTTAAATGCGCGGATGACGCGCACGCCCACGATGTTCTCGCGCAGCACCACGTTCATGCGGTCGATAAAGCTCTGCAGGCGCATAAAGATCGGCGCGGCGTTGGCAACGGTAAAGACCGCCGCCACCAGCACGATCGCAACCACCACGCCCAGCAGCGTACCCATGGCGGGATCGATGAACCAAGCAAAAATGATGCCTGCCACGGCCAAGAACGGCACCGGCAGCACCAGCTGAATCGTCTGAAGGACAGCTTGCTGAATCACGTTGATGTCGTTGAGCGAGCGCGTGATCATCGAACCCGTGCCAAAGCGCTCAAAGTCGCTGGCGGACAGCTCGAGCGACTTGTCGTACACGGCATTGCGGATATCGCAGGCCACGTTGGCGGCCAGGCGCGCCGAAAGATAGCAGCCCAGCACCGTGCCGCCGCTGGCCATGCCGGTCGCGATAAGCATGTACAGGCCGTTGCGTAATATATAGTCGACATCACCCGTGGCAATACCGGTGTTGACCATGTTCGCCAGCATCGTGGGAACCAACAGCGTACCGACGTTATCTATCAGCACCGCAAACAGCGTCACCGCAATCAGACCGCGGTACGGCCTCATAAACCTCATTAAGAGTCGCATGCGTCCCCCTCGCCCTTATCGTCAGTCTCGTTCTCGGCGGCCACTTGCCGTTTAAATGCCTCGCACTCTTCGTTAAGAACATGGGAGAACTTACCGACCAAGCGCATGATCTCGCACTGTTCCCACGGCTCGAGCGCCTCGAATGCCTGTTGCTCGGCTTTTTGCGCCGGCAACGCGTAGCGCTTGGCAAACCGCACGCCTTCTTCGGTCAGTCGTACAACCTTGTTTTTACGACTGCCCTCGGCAAACTCCAACGTCGCAAGCCCTCGCGCCCTAAGCGTCTTGATCGCCGAATTGATGGTCTGTTTGCTGTAGAACCATTCACTCGTCAGCCGACTCACGGCAACGCTTCCGCCCGCTGCACTCGTGTCGACGAGCATCCAGTAGGCGCAGTCCGAAAGGCCGCAGGCGCGCGAGAACTCCGAATAGATATGGTCGAGTCCATTGAGCAACCGATCGAAGTCGACCAGCGTAACCGCACTATTCATCTATCCCACCATTCAATTGTCCGATTTTTGACCAATTATGTGTCTCTAGATTAGTCCGAGTTTTGACTATCGTCAACAGGCTCTCCGCAAATGCGTGCATTTTTATGGCCTATCGGCAGAAAAAGACCGCCGGCGCGGGGGCGGCGCCAGCGGTCACGTGAAAATCGGGTTTTATTGCCTGTTAAGCGGCGACGGCCTCATAGACCGTAGCGCCCGAGAAGCTGTCATGCAGGCTCTTGCCGGCAATCCACGGCAGCTCGACGACCTCGCAGACCGTGTTGACCAACTCAGAACAGTCAGTAAAGTGGCCCTTGTCGTTGAGGGCCTCGCAATCCTGAACACGCCAATAGCCATCGGTGTGCGTGATGTAGTACTCGTGATCGTTGATCGACACGAAAGCGCGCGTCTTGGAACGCAGCAGCTTCAGAAATCCTTCGAAATCGGTCTCGACGACATCTCCAGCCTGGAACATGATGTTACCTCCTGGCCCGGCGCCACCACGGCGCATTGATAAACGTTGGTACTCCTTTAGTAAAACCCTTATCAGAGGTTATGCGTTCGTCATTTAGGCAAGTGGTAAAAAACCGCAGGGTAGACGGGATAAAACGTTTAACCATCCCATTTGTTTGTCACATTCTGAAGGTACTTTTATGCAAACCTACTTTCCCAATTGGAATCTATCCTTTTGGCCGGGCAATTGACCGTCTATCGTTTGAGCCCGACGGGTATGAACGGGGCATCTGCAACGCCACCGCAAGGAGACACCATGGAGACTATCGAAGCACTCATTCACCGCCGCAGCTGCCGCAACTACAGCGATCGTCCCGTCGAGGCCGAAAAGCTTGCACGTATTATCGAAGCCGGCCAATATGCACCGAGCGGCATGGGCCGCCAGCCGGTGACGTTTGTCGCCGTCACCGATCCCGCGACCGTCGAGCGTCTCTCGCAGCTCAACGCGCAAGTCATGGGCAGCAACAGCGACCCCTTCTATGGCGCCAAGACCGTTGTGGTGGTGCTGGTTGACCGCAGCGTGCCCACACATCTGGAAGACGGCTCGCTCGCCATGGGCAACTTGCTCAACGCCGCCTATGCACTGGGTGTCGATTCGTGCTGGATTCACCGCGCGCATGAGGTCTTTGACTCGCCCGAGGGCCTGGAGCTGCTGGCCAGCTGGGGCCTGCCCGCCGACGGCAGCCTGCGCGGTGTCGGTAACTGCATTCTTGGCTACGCCGAGGACACGCTACCCGAGCCCAAACCCCGCCGCGACAACGTGGTGTACGTCAAGTAGCGCAGGAGTGTCCCAAACTGCCGGCAGAAAAGGAACGTCCCCTTCTGCCGGCAAGCTATGTTGATATTTGAGTTGTCGTCGCTTCGCTTGTCTGGGTCGTTTCGGCGTCGTCGCCTTGCTTGTCTTCGTCCTTTTGTGCATCGGCGATGGTGGAGGCCGCCGCAACGATACCGCGCTGGGGCGCGACGCCCGTCTGGGTCTGAGCGCCCTCGATAACTTCTGTGCCTGCATGCGCGAGCTCGGGCGATTTAAACACTGCGTCCAAGTTGGCGCCACCGCCGGCGTAGCCAAGCGCAGCGAGTGCGATGACGATCACTGCAACGGCGACCGCGATCGGAACATAACGGTGCCAACCAGCCGGATTGAGTCCGCTGCGGCGAGCCGCCCCGCGGCTGATGTAACCAAGCGTGCCGTCGTGCTTGAGCTTTGAGCCCACCACGCGTTTGCGGCCCCACAGCGACGACTCGGCCTGCATAGCCAAGCGGGCGCTTGCCGAAGGATAACCGTATTTAGTGCGCTTGAACGAGCCATCAAACCCCGAGGCGTGTTTGCCCCACGTCACCGATGTCGTGCGTCGGTTAACCGGCGCAGCGCTCCGCCTTCTGCGGCTCGGTTTTGAAGTCTCAGCCATATGCCCTCGCACGCCGTAACCAAATCGAAACAATAACGCTTTGGACTGTAGCACACGCGTCGCGCGCGGTCACGGGCGCCTCGCCCAACGGTCATCGTCCTTCAGCAAGCGCCACAGCGTTGTACGGCTTATGCCCAGCACCTCCGCCGCACGGGTTCGGTTGCCGTGGAGATGATCTACAACCAAATGCGCGATATCTCGCTCGGTATCGGCCAGCGGTCGCAGGATATACAGGTCACTTTCAAGCGTCGGGGCGCCAAAGGTTGCGGTCTTAATCACGTCCTCTTGGGCGAACACTTCCTCCGCCACAGCGCGGTCCACCGTGCCCGTCCCCACCAATATATACAGTCGTTCCGAGACCTCGCGGAGCTGCAGATAGTTGCGCGGCCAGCGGTAAGCATCGAGCGTCTTCGTCGCCGCGGCAGACAGCGTGGGCGCTGCCGTCCCAAATGCATCAGCGAGATATTCCAAATAGCGCGCGACCTTCGTCGACGCGGCTCCCTGCTCGGCGATTGCCGGCGCGACGCTCACCGCACAGGCGAAGCGCTCGGTCACAAAGGCGGCTTGATCACTTTCGCCGCCGCCCGGCATGTCATTCGCCGTCAGCACCACATGGCAGCGCGTCGCCAACGCGGTGTCGGCCATCGTGGAAACGAGCTCGCGGAGGCGCTGGGGGCCAACCGCATTCCAGCCCTCAATGCAAAGGGTCAGCCCCGTTTGGAACAGCGGCGATTCGGAGCTTTTGAGCACATGGCGCCAACCGCGATCGGTGAGTTCATCGAGCGCGACGGAAACAAAGGGCTGATCGACAAAAGGGCCATCCAGATAGAGGCGCTTGGCAATCTCGACCTGACCCGCTCCCAGCTCGCCCTCGAGCATAAGGGGCACGCCGCGCGCATAGCTCTCGGTAACCGGTACAGCCACCGAGGCCGCCCCCTCAACGATGCCGTACGCGCTCGATTCATAGCGGACCTCAACTTCGTCGGCGTTGAGCCACTCGATGCCCGCATGCGCCGCGGCACCGCGCACCTCGCGGACCACAACGACCCAAAGCCTCCCGCCCTCTTTGTCGGTGGGGCGAACGGTCAGGCTCAGGCGCGTACCCTCACGCCCCATAACCAGACGCGCGCCGTCTCCTATACGGTCGAGACGCTCAGCGACAAAAGCCGCCACATCCCGCTCAAGCGCCGCGTCATTCATGGTCGAGATCGCGACGTCCCCACGCGCATCGATTGCCAATGCCGAGGCCCCGGCAGCAGCCAGGGCATCGGTCAAGATGTTCAGCTTAGCATCGCTATCCATGATTTGCCCCTGTCCGCGGCGACGTGCAACCGCCGACGGTCGCACGACCGAGTGTTTCAAAATTGAACGATATTGCTCACCAAACACTATAGGGCAGAAAGCGCCGTCCTGCGAGTATAGGTGTTGCCCCGCATCGCCATCCTGGCGGGGCGATAAGAGCTCTTCGGGACTTATAAACCTGCGGACAAGCCATACCCGCAAGAGCTCCTATCGCTCCACCGAAGGCTTGCGCTCACCGGCAGCCAGCACGCGAATAAGCTACTTCTCTACCAGATTCCCAGCACGTGCTGCATTCCCAAACTCATGCACGCAATGCCAATCCAGCAGCAAAAGCCCAACGCGATGGGCTTGCCGCCCTTTTTGACCAGCTCGACGATATCGGTATTAAAACCAATAGCCGCCATGGCCATCACAATAAAGAACTTCGACAGCTCCTTGATGGGCGCCGTGATGGACGCGGGAAGCTGAAGCACCGTGGTGATCACGCTCGCCAGCACAAAGAACAGCACAAACATGGGAAACGCACGTTTAAGCGAGAACGTGCTTTTGGCGTCACCGCCGGCCTTGCGTGCCAGATGCATCTGCCAGCATGCGAGGACCAGCGTGATGGGAATAATGGCCAGCGTCCTGGTGAGCTTGACCACTGTGGCGCTCTCGAGCACATTGGCGCCGGGATGCATGCTGTCCCAGGCGCTCGCCGCAGCCGTTACCGACGAGGTGTCGTTGATGGCGGTGCCGGCAAACAGGCCAAAGCCCTCGTTGGTCAGCCCGAGCATGCCGCCGAGCGTCGGAAACACGAGCGCCGCGATAACGTTAAACAGGAAGATGACCGAAATGGCCTGGGCAATCTCGCGATCGTCGGCATCGATGACGGGCGCGGTCGCAGCGATGGCCGAACCGCCGCAAATCGACGAACCCACACCCACAAGCGTCGCGATCTTACCCGGTACGTTCATGACGCGGCAGAGCACAAAGGCGATGACAAGCGAGGTCGAGATCGTCGCCACGATAATCGGCAGCGACTGGGCGCCCTTGGACAGAATCTGGGAGAGGTTCATGCCAAAGCCAAGCAGGATAACCGCGTACTGCAAGACTTTTTTGGACGTATAGGTGACGCCGGCGGCGAGCTGTTCGCGACGCTTCCTGGGAAAGACGAGCGCCAGGACCATGCCAAAGAGGATGGCAAATACCGGACCGCCGACCACCTCAATTTGTTTGCCGAGCAACGTCGCGGGAATGGCAATGATCAGGCAGAACAAGACGCCTTTCCAGCGCTCGCGAACGATATTTGCCAGTTGCATATGGGATTCCTTCTTTCTATTTCACGTTTGCGACGGCTTATGATACGGCAACATTGAGCACAGCCTTGCGCAAACACAGACTAAGATGCCGCAATAGTTCTCAGGCAACAGCCGAATTGCCCACCGCGGAGAGCTGATTCGCGGCATAATTAACAACTGACATATGAGTTTGATAGAACAGTTGCGAGGCGCTATGGAAGAATCGATGCACGTCGGCGAGCAGGAAACGAGCCTACAGGACCAGTCCTACCACACCATTCGACGCAAAATCGTCTACCTGGACTACAAGCCGGGCGAAAAGCTGGGCGTCAAGCAACTTTGCGACGACCTAGATATGGGGCGCACCCCTGTGCGCGAGGCTTTGGTTCGCTTGGCGCAGGAAGGCCTGGTGCGCACCGTGCCCCAGAGCGGCACCTACGTCTCGCCCATCAACCTCACCCTTGCCGAGAGTGCCTGTTACATCCGCGAGCATCTGGAAAAGCAGGTGATTGTGGAGTGCTGTGCGCGCGCCACGTCGGCCGGCATCGAGCAGCTCGACCGCGCCATCGTGCTGCAGGAAAAGGCCATGGCCGAAGAGGATCGCATCGGCTTCTTTTTGAGCGACAACCTCATGCATCACATGATTTTTAGCATCGCATGTCGCAGCACCGTGTGGTCGTGGCTCGAAGAGACCAATGCCGACCCGGAGCGCTTCCGCTGGCTGTGCGCCGCCACGCAGGTTCTCGACAATCAGGACATCGTGAACGAGCACAAGCAGATTCGCCGCGCTATCGCCGGTCGCGACCCCATCGAAGCGAGCTTTTTGGTCAGCAAGCACCTGCATATGATGTTCCGCAACCAGACCGAGGTTCTGGACCAGTTCCCCGAGTACTTCGAGACCAGCAAGCTCCGCTAACCTGCCAAATAGGGACAGGTTCATTTTGGCAGGTTTTATCTGGGCAAATGAAACAAGGCCCGGCTCCGCTGCAACGGAGCCGGGCCTTGGTCGCCAGAATGGCGGAACCAACTACTCCACGGTAACGCTCTTTGCCAGGTTGCGGGGCTGGTCGACGTCGCAGCCGCGCAGGATGGCAACCTCGCGGGCGAGCAGCTGCAGCGGGACGCTCGCCGTGATGGGGCTGAACACGTCGCGGACGGCCGGCACGCGAATGATGCAGTCGGCAATCTTGTTGATTTCCTCGTCGCCCTCGGTAGCAACGACGATGACCTTGGCGCCGCGCGCCTTGCACTCCATGAGGTTCGACACGGTCTTGTCGTAGGTGGCACTCTTGGTGGCCACGGCGATGACAGGGAAGCCCGGGTCGATCAAGGCAATGGGGCCGTGCTTCATCTCGCCGGCGGCGTAGGCCTCGGCGTGCAGGTAGCTGACCTCTTTGAGCTTGAGCGCGCCCTCGTAGGAAATAGCGGCACCCATGCCGCGGCCCACGAACAGCGCCGACTGCGCATCCTTGCACAGCAGGGCAGCCTCATGCACGGCATCGGTCTGCGTGTCCAAAATCCACTGGATCTGCTCGGCAGTATCGGAAAGCTCGCGGAACAGCATGCGTGCCTGTTTGGTGGTCAGGCGGTACTTGACCTGCGCCAGCAGCAGGGCCAGCAGCGTCAGGCTCACAACCTGGCCGATGAAGCTCTTGGTCGAGGCGACCGCGATCTCCTTGTTGGCCTTGGTGTAGATGACGCCGTCGCTCTCACGCGCCACGGGGCTGCCCACCACGTTGGTGATGCCGAAGACCTTGGCACCCTTGATGCGCGCGTCGCGAATGGCGGCAAGGGTATCGGCCGTCTCGCCCGACTGGGACACGGCAACGACAAGCGTCGTCGGCGTAATGATGGGGTTGCGATAACGGAACTCGCTGGCCGCCTCCACCTCGGTAGGGATGCGAGCCCAGCCCTCAATGAGATTCTTGGCAATGAGGCCAGCGTGATAGCTGGTGCCGCAAGCGATCACGTAGACGCGGTCGATGTCGTTGAGCTCCTCGAGCGAAAGGCCCAGCTCGTCGATGTCGAGCTCGCCGGCCGGCGTCATACGACCAACCAGCGTGTCGCGCACGACGCGCGGCTGCTCGTGAATCTCCTTGAGCATAAAGTCGGGATAACCGCCTTTTTCTGCCATGTCCAGGTCCCAATCGATGTGGGTGACCTTGGGCTCGATAACGTTGCCGGCCTCGTCGGTGTACTCGACGCCTGCGGGCGTGAGCTTGGCAAACTGACCGTCCTCGAGCACCACGACATCGCGGGTGGCGTCGATGAGCGCGATGACATCGGAAGCAACATAGGAGCCGGTTTCGCCCACACCGACTACGATCGGGGAATCCTTGCGGGCCACGGCGATCACGCCGGGCTCGTCAGCGCACACGGCGGCCAGACCATAGGCACCGACCACGTGGGTGCAAGCCTCGCGCACGGAGGCCATCAGGTCGTGCGTCTCGGCATAGGCCTCTTCGATCAGATGCGCGAAGACCTCGGTATCGGTCTCGCTCTTAAAGTGGTGGCCTCGACCCTCCAACTCTTCGCGCAGCTCGGCGAAGTTCTCGATGATGCCGTTGTGGACGATGGCGATACGACCGTCGCAGCTGGTGTGGGGGTGAGCGTTAACGACGGAGGGCTTGCCGTGGGTGGCCCAACGGGTGTGGCCGATACCGCAGGTAGCGTCGCTGTCGATGTTGGAAAGCTCGCTCTCCAAGCCCGCGACCTTGCCCACGCGGCGGATGACGTCGAGGTGCGCCGCGGCGTCCTCGCCCACCTCGAGCGCGACGCCCGAGGAGTCATAGCCGCGATACTCCATACGCTTGAGGCCCGTGACCAGGATGTTCTTTGCAATATCAGAGCCGGTGTAGCCGACGATTCCGCACATAAGATAAATCCCTTCGTTCGCGTGACTGCAAGACGTCCACGCACAAAGGGCGCTGAGACGTACAACGTTCGAGTATTGTACTCACGCAAACGCAAGCTGATATACCAGAAGTGGTATCTCAACTTAGATACCACTCGATGCACACACGTCCAGCCGGTCCAAACCACCACAAAGGTACCTGCCCCCTTCGTGGTGGTCGCGCTGGCAACAGCGTTTCCCCAGATAAAACCTGCCAAAATAAACCTGTCCCTTTTTGGAAGGTTTGGGATGCTACAATCTGGCTTGTACTTGAAACGCATCAAAGGGGCCGCTATGGCAAAGGTTAAAATCAGCGACGTCGCGCGCGAAGCCGGGGTTTCGTTGGGCACGGTTTCCAACGCGCTCAACCATCCCGAAAAGCTGCGCCCCGAGACCCTCAAGCTCATCAACGAGACCATCAGTCGCCTTGGCTACCTGCCCAACCAAAGCGCTCGTCAGCTCGCGGGCGGCGCCACCAAGTCCTTTGGCCTGGTGCTCCCCCGTCTCGATCACGGCTTTTCGCTCCAAATCGCCAGCGGCGCCCACAACGAGGCCCGCAAGCACGGCTACGACTTGCTCATCGCCAACGCCGATAACGACGATATTCTCGAGGACCATTACCTGCGCTACTTTATGGGCACCCAGATGTCCGGCGTCATGGTTCAGCCCATGGCATCCCCCGACTGGCACCCCGCCATGACCAAGATGCCCGTGCCGATCGTCCATCTGGACATCCATTGCTCTGAGCCCGGCTACTACGTAGCGGCCGACAACGAGGCCCAGGGTCGCATCATTGCCGAACTTGCTATCGCCCGCGGCGCGCACCATATTGTCGTCGTCGGCCGAGCAGCATTTATGCAACTCACCCTGCGCGTCCTTGGCATTCATAAGGCGCTCGCCCTGCACCCCGATATCAAGATCGAAGTCATCGACGCCGGCGAATGGAATACCGCTGCCGACGGCTACGGCATCGGTAGCCAAATCGCCGAGCGTCCCGCCGACGAACGTCCCGATTTTGTCGTCGGTCTCACCGACGTGCTGGCCTCGGGTGTCGTTTCGGCACTGGTCGACAAGGGCATCTCTGTCCCCGGGCAAGTACGCGTAGCAGGCTGCGATGGCAACCCGCTCGCTTGGAGCGGATCGGTCCCGCTCACTACGGTAGCGCCCCCAGGCTACGAGATTGGCCGCAAGGGTGTCCAACTGCTGATGGAGCAAATCGAGAACAAGGTCCCGGCAAAGACCAAGCATATCCGCATCGGCTCTGCAGCGCGCACTGTCACCGCAGTCACCGCCGCCGAGGATATCAACCGCCAAGAACTGGTACGTCCGTTCCTACTGGAGCGCGCCAGCACCCAGGCGAGCACCCAGACCGACGCCACGGCCATCAACCTGGGCGCGTATCTATAGCACGCCCGCACGTATGCTAAGTCACCGCTTAAGCAAAAGGGGCCCGACCATTGCCGGGCCCCTTTTGCTTAAGCGCAAACGTGGGCAATTGCTCGTTTCAACGCCGCAATTGTCTAACGCACGGCCTTGACCGCCGCCGCCAGATCGAACAACGTATCAAGCACGGCCTCGCAGCCATCCACCACGTCTTGCGGCAGCGGCACGATATCGGGAACGGCAAAGACATGGCAACCGGCCGTAATGCCCGAGACGCAGCCGTTGCGCGAATCCTCGACCACGGCGCACTCCTCGGGGGCAAAGCCCGCGCGCTCGCAGGCAAGCAGATACATCTCGGGGTCGGGCTTGCCGTGCACGACGTCCTCACCGCAGGTCACCGTTTCAAACTTGTCAAAAAGACCGACCATCTTAAGGTTGCGCTCGGCCGTAACGAGGCGCGACGACGTCGCTAGGCCCACGTGATAGCCCGCAGCCAGCAGCTCGTCTATGCACTCGGCGGCGCCGGCCTTAAGCTCCAGATCGGTCTTGACCATCTCGTCGCGAATCTCCTTGTGGCGGACATAAATCGCCTCGGTGGTTTCGTGGCTGCCGTAATGCTTATCAAGGATGTGCATGACATCAGGTAGCGTGCGGCCGATAAACTGATGGATCAGCGCATCATCAATCGCGACCCCCAGCTCGGCGGCGCCCGCCTTCCATGCCTTGATGCCCAAACGCTCGGTATCGACCAGCGTTCCGTCCATGTCAAAAATAACAGCCTTGATCATATCGATCCCCTCGCCGGATTGCATTACCGCCACTCTACCGCACTTTACAAACTTGTATATAACGTATATAGCATATTGCACTTTCGTTACATAGATAGAAGTCTTATGGCGAGTGGCTCGGTAGGATTATAGTTTCATCCGAGTTTTAATAACTGTAAGGAACTTTCATGCTTTCAGACACCGCCGCACCTGCAGAGGAGCTTCAGTACAAACTCGCAGCGCTCGAGCAGCTGCTTTTGGCATACGGACGCGTCGCCATCGGCTTTTCCGGCGGCGTCGACAGCAGCTTTTTAGCCGCGGCCTGCGCCCGCATCATGCCTGGCAGCACGCTTCTCGTTCACCTCACCACACCGCTCATCGGCACGCCTGAACAGGCTTCGTTTGAGCGGTCCGTTGACGGGCAAGCCAACGAGGAGCCGCACTTTAAGCTCCCCGTGCTCAATCTTTCGGTCGATCAGTTGCAGCTCCCCCAAGTAGCCTGCAATGACGCCAATCGATGCTACCACTGCAAGCACGCCGGCTTTACCGCCATCGTCAACCACGCCAAGTCGCTCGGCTTTCCCACCGTCATCGACGGCAGCAATGCAAGCGATCGCGGTGACTACCGCCCTGGCATGCGCGCAGCAAAAGAGCTCGGGGTACGCTCCCCTCTCATGGAGGTCGGCTTTACCAAGGACGAAGAGCGCGAGCTGCTGCGCGCATGGGGCTATCCCGTTTGGAACCTGCCGGCGGGAGCCTGTCTTGCCACGCGCGTCCCCACGGGCGAGGAGCTTACGCGCGAGAAGGTCGATTTAATCCGTGCCTGCGAGGACTACCTACACGATCTTGACCTGGCGCAGGTTCGCGCGCGCTTGGTCGGCGGCTGCATGCATATCGAGGCCGCCCCCGCAGATGTCACCAAGATTGCCGCCCTCGGCGGCAGCGCCGTCGATGCCGAGGGCAAAACCCCGTTGCCCGCCGTCATCGAGTCCGCGCTGCGCGAGCTGGGCTGCGGCCACATCTTCCCCGAGGTCACCCCCTACATCCACGGCAACATGAATCTTTAGGTTACGCCGTTTTACAAACGGCGTAACTGCTCGGCGCTGCGCGGGCTGCGACACCTATATGGCGTCGCAGCCCTTTTCCTTGGAGAAGGATCAATTGATTGAACGGGATGACCGTTCTAGCCTTCGAGCCCACTATTGATGAGCTCGGCAATCTCGGCGGGATCGGTGCTTTCGCGCACCTTGTCACGAAAACCGGCGTCCATCAGCATCACGGCAGCCTTGGAGAGCAGACGCAGGTGCGTGGTTCCAGCTTCGCCGGCGGGCACGTACAGCGCGAGCGCAACATCGACGGGCACCCCATCGAAGCTCGGCCATTCAACGGGCTCGGCCAGTTTAAGCACGGCAACGCCCGGCGTGTGAATCGCGTCGCTTTTGGCATGCGGAACGGCAAAACCGGCGACAAGGCCGGTCTCGGCCTCGTTCTCGCGAGCAATAAAGGCAGCCTCTACGGCAGATGCGTCATCGGCGAAGCCGAGCTCGATTGCCTGCTCAGACAAATAATGCAGGGCGTCCTCGCGCGAGGCGGCGGTATACCCGATCGTCACTTGGTTGGCAGATACAAATCCCATGGAAACCTTCCTTACAACACAGACCTGACCGCAGCTTCGATGCCGTCGGCGTCCAAACCGTACTTGTGCAGCAAATCGACCGCAGGGCCAGACTCGCCGTACACATCGCGCACGCCGACGCGTCGCATCGGCACCGGATGCTGTTCCGCGAGCACCGAGGCCACGGCCTCGCCAAGACCACCGATAATCGAATGCTCCTCGGCGGTGACCACACGTCCAGTCTTCTTGGCGCTGGCAACCACCAGGCGCTCATCAAGTGGCTTGATCGTGTGCATGTTGATAACCTCGGCGTCGATACCATCGGCAGCGAGCGCCTCGGCAGCCTCAAGCGCCTCGGCGACCATGAGGCCACAAGCGATGATGGTCACATCGGACCCCTCGCGCACGACCACGCCGCGACCAATCTTGAACTCATAGTCCTCGCGGTCGTTGATGACCGGTGTTGCCAGGCGGCCGAAGCGCATGTAGACCGGCCCCTCAAACTCATAGGCGGCGCGCACGCAAGCGCGAGCCTCGATGTCATCGGCGGGAACGATTACCGTCATACCCGGGATCGTGCGCATGAGCGCGATGTCCTCGCAGCACTGATGCGTTGCGCCGTCTTCACCGACCGAGATACCCGCATGCGTGGCGCCAATTTTGACGTTGAGGTGCGGGTAGCCGATGGAATTACGCACTTGTTCGTACGCGCGGCCGGCGGCGAACATGGCAAAGGTACTCGCAAAGGCGACATGGCCCGTAGTCGCAATGCCAGCGGCGAGCCCCATCAAGTTGCTCTCGGCAATGCCGGCATCGTAGAAGCGCTCAGGATGCACAGCCTTAAACTTACCGGTCTGCGTGGCGGCGGCCAGGTCGGCATCGAGAACCACAAAGTCATCGCGCTCATTGCCCAGCTCGACAAGTGCCTCGCCATAGCTAACGCGCGTGGCGACTTTCTTGACGTCTGCCATTAGAGCTCCTCCCCTGCTGCTGCGAGCTCGGCCATGGCCTGCTCAAACTGTTCATCGTTGGGCGCCTTGCCGTGCCAGCCCACCTGGTTTTCCATAAAGGAGACGCCCTTGCCCTTCACCGTCTCGGCGATAATGGCCACGGGCGAGTCGCTCACTTTGCGGGCCTCGGCAAAGGCGGCGGCAATCTGCGCCATGTCGTTACCGTCGGCAAGCTCGATCACATGCCACTTAAAGGCGCGGAACTTGTCGGCAAGCGGCATAGCCGAGTTAACTTCGTCGATACTGCCGTCAATTTGCAGGCCATTGTGATCGACGATAGCGACGAGGTTATCCAAGTCGTGGTTGCCGGCGAACATGGCCGCCTCCCACACCTGGCCCTCCTCGCACTCGCCGTCGCCCAACAGCGTGTAGACGCGGTAGCTGTCACCCCAGTGCTTTGCGGCGAGTGCCATTCCAACCGCGGCGGAGATACCCTGACCGAGCGATCCGGTAGACATGTCGACGCCCGGCGTGTCATTCATATTGGGATGGCCCTGCAGGCGGCTGCCGATATGACGGAGCGTCTCGAGCTCCTCCTTGGGGAAGAACCCGCGCTCGGCGAGCACGGCATAGAGTGCCGGAGCGCAATGTCCCTTGGAGAGCACAAAGCGATCGCGCTCGGCGCGGCTCGGATTCGCCGGGTCGACATCCATTTCCTCAAAGTAGAGGTAGGTCATAATGTCGGCGGCGCCAAGCGATCCGCCCGGATGCCCCGACTTGGCGGCGTGGACACCCGTGACAATACCGCGGCGAACCTCATTGGCGATCTTGGCCAGTTCCTGATCGGTCATGGAGTTTCCTCTCTTGAGCACGCCGGCCCGGCATAACAAATGCTGGGCCGGCAGAACCATCGTTACTGTGCCTCGACGACCTTTTTCCAGTCAGCCTCGAACGAGGCAAGGCCCTGGTCGGTCAGCGGGTGATGCAAGCATTTCTTAAGAGCGGCCATGGGGACGGTCGCAATGTCGGCACCAAGCAGCGCCGCCTGGGTCACGTGATTAGGCGTGCGGACGGATGCGGTGATGATCTCGACGGTGTCGTCGACGTTCTTGCCAGTCCAGTCATAGTTCTTGATGCAGGTCACAACGTTGTCGAGCTGCGAAATACCGTCCTCGGCGATGTCGTCGAAGCGTCCCACAAACGGGCTGATGTAGCGAGCGCCGGCGTTGGCGGCCATAAGGGCCTGCGTCGGCGAGAAGACGAGCGTCATGTTGACGCGCACGCCTGCATCGGCCAGCGCGCGGCAGGCGGCGAGGCCGGCCTCGCACACGGGGAGCTTGACCACAATGTTGGGGGCGAGGGCGGCAAGGCGCTTGCCCTCCTCGATCATGCCCTCGGCAGTGGTCGCGGTGGACTCGGCGGACACGGGCAGGCCCTCGCAGAGCTCGGCAATCTTGAGCATATGGGGCTCAAAGTCGGCCAGCTTGCCGCCGGTCTTGGCGTACAGGGACGGGTTGGTGGTGACGCCGGCAAGGCAACCCCAGCTCTTGGCCTCGGCGATCTCGTCAAGGTTGGCGGTATCGATAAAGAACTTCATGTTGCAAACTCCTTCAAATGAATTGCTAGTAATCCTAAGGACAGCGGCCCAATCGTCGGTCAATCCAACGTCAGCGAGCGGGCAGCTGCCGTGGCAAGGTGGTGCGAAAGAGGAGCGAAGCGTACTTTGGTACGCGAGCGACGGCTTGAGCGCCAGATTGCCCGGCAGATGCCCGCGCAGCGTCGACCGGTCCGGCGTTTGTCAAAACGCCGGAACTACCTAGTCCTCGAGGGCCTTCTCGATGCGGGTCGTGACGCCCTTGAGGTTAAGACCGACGACGTACTGCTTGATCGGGCGCTTGATGTGCTCGATCACAAAGCGCTTGCCGTCGATGTCCTGGGCAGCGAGGTTGCGATAGAGCTTCTCGACCTGCTCCTTGACCTCGGGATCGTTGAACGCGTAGTGGCCGGAGACATCCAGAATCTTCAGGCTGAGCTCGTCGTCGGCCAGAATGTCGTCAACCTGCAGGTTGACATCGTCGCCGGTCATCCACTTGCGCCAACGCTCGGTCTTGATAGCCTTGACCAGCAGCGTGTGATACAGGTCGGAGGGATCATCGCACAGGCCGTTGTCGACCAGAATCTGCTCGGTAGCGCAGAGCTTGAGGTAAGCGCGGGTCTCCTCGGTGCCGTACTGAGGGGCGACATTGGAGGCCGTCACGTGAGCCGGGATGTGCTCGAGCAGCGTCGCGTCATCCAGATAGTCGGCGTTGTGCTCCTTCAGGCCCACGCCGTAGCGCTTAGCCATGTCGGCGAGCTCGCGGGCATTCTTGAAGTTGTAATGACCGACCTGCTCGGTCCAACGGGTGAGCGTACCGGTCTGGCCGACGATAAAGGTGGGCATGGGGCAGCCGCGCTTCTCGAGCTCGGGCTGCAGCTGAGAAATGAACTCCTCGTACTTATCGGTAGAGGTCAAGCCGCCATTGGTCTCCTCGGTACCGACCTCATAGGCAACCTCGGGCAGGTTATGCTCGCGACGGTACTGCTCAAGGTAGTCGATAAGATCGATCGTGCGGCGAAGCACCACGTCGAGCGGAATAACCTTGCCGATCTGATAGGGGTCCTTGGTGGGGTCGACCATCAGCAGGTCAAAGCCTGCCTCCATGTCGGCGACGAAGGACTTGCGGGCGAGCTCCATGGCCTCGTCCTCGGGCAGGTGGGCGTTACGCTCCTCGTCGCGCTGCCACGGACCGCCGTGATCGCGGCACAGGTAGTACGGACCGGTGTAACCCACCTCGTCGGCGACCTTCTTGATGTCGGCGGCAAAGCGCGTCTGGTCCCAACCGTTGACGTAGCCGGCGCCCATCTCGTCCATATCGACCTGGTTGCGGCTGGCGATAAACATGGGCGGGAAATCCTCGTCCTTGGCAAGCTCGAACACGGCCTGAATCAGGTTGGGGCTCATGGGGCCAATGCCGACCATGGTTGCGTGATCGCCGCTATCCTGCAGCTTGAGCATGCCCTGAACGGCCTGACGGATGGTGAGGTTGGACATTTTGTTCTCCTTCTCCAGAGGATTTTTGACAAAAGTTCCCTGGGACCCAGATGTGGGCCCTATCAGTACGGATGGATTTTGTTGTGTAGGGGCGGCTGTGCGGAGTCAAATCCATCCCTCCGCACAACCGGAGTCCTTAAAGGTTTACTTGGCCTGCTTGTCGAGCGTGGGCTTCATGGCAATCAGGATTGCAGCGGCGACCACGGCGCCAATCACGATGTCCAGGCAGAACAGCGCGACGTTGTTGGTGGCAAGGGCGACGATAAAGCCACCGTGCGGGACGTAGCAATCGATGCCCTGGAAGGCGGCAAGCGCCGCACCCACAGCAGAGCCGATGCAAATGCCGGGAAGGGTGTGACCGAGGTCCTTGACCGCGAAGGGGATAGCGCCCTCGGTAATACCGATGCAGCCCATGAACAGTGCGGAGATGCCCATCTGGCGGTCGGCGTCATCGAACTTGTTCTTGGCGATGAGCGCAGCGAGGCCACAGGCGATCGGGGGAACGGCGACGGCGACGCGGAACATACCGTTAGGACCGTAGATACCGGAGGCCATGATGGCCATGGTGAAGGTCGAGGCGGTCTTGTTGATGGGGCCACCCATATCGAAGGCGGTCATAACGCCAATGACCAGACCCAGGACAACTGCGGAGCCGCCCTGCAGGCTACCGAGCACGCCAGTGAGCCAGTCCATCACAAAGCCAAGCGGCGTGGCCAGGATGTAGATATAGGCCATGCCCAGGACAAGCGAGGTCAGAATCGGGATGATCAGGATGGGCATGATGGTCTGGATGGTGTTGTTGACCTTCCAGGTCTTCATCCAGCGGACAAAGTAGCCGCAGATAACTGCCATGATCATGGCGCCCAAGAAGCCGGTCGAAACGACGTTGCCGTTAGGGGTAACGACTGCGTTGTTGACCAGGTAACCCAGGACAAAACCGGGGGCGAGCGCGGGCTTGCCAGCCATCGAGTAGGAGATGTAAGCCGCAAGCACCGGGATCATCATGGAGATGCCGGCCATGCCGATGGTGTTAAGACTCACCATCAGCGGGTTCGTAACCTCCATGCCGTTGGCGCCGGCGGTACCGGATGCCAGCGAGAAGGCGAGAAACACGCCGCCGATAACGACGATGGGGATAAAATAGGAAACGCCGGTATTGAATGCATTGAGCAGCGTCTTACCAGGATCGGCAAAGATAGACTGCTTGGACGCCGGTGTCGGGGCCTGCGGGGCAGCGGAGACGGCCTTCTTCTCTGCCTTGGCCTCGGCCTTGGGCGCGTCAACGGCGCCGCCCGTCGCCTTGATAATCTCAACGGCCTGGTCAATGATCTTCACCGGATCGGCGATTACATCCGAGGTGCCGACCTTCAGGAACTTTCCCTCGGCCATCTTCTGCTCAAAACGATCCTCGTTCTCGACGCCCACGTCGACGGACTCGAGCACCAGGTCGGCGGAATCCACGTCTTCCTGCGTCAGCTCGTTCTCGATACCCAGGCCACCCTGAGCCTCGACTTTGCACTCGATGCCACGGGCGGCGCATTCATCCTGAATCGCCTTCTGGGCCATATACGTGTGGGCGATACCCACGGTACAGGCGGCAACGCCTACGATCTTCATTGCTTCCCTCTTTTCATAGAGTTGCGTGCGCAAGACACCGTTTGCGGAGGCCTCCGGAGCATCCCCTGCCGTTTGGACTTGCTGTCTTTTCGACAAGACCAATATAGGTGCTCGTTTTTCTTAATGCCAGCTTATTTAGGTAAACGCGCAGGTCAGGGCATTAGTTATGCGATTTAGTTATGCGTTTAACCAAAAATGAATCCTGCGATTTTACCCTCGATTTCAAAAGTCAAGAAGTATTTGATTTTCTCGGTAGACGGCAGATGCGCATGCCGGTCACAAATTTCAACCCCACCCGTATACCGCATTTGTTGCATACTCATATGAAAGGAAAAGGTCGCTCACCGAAGCGCATCCCACACCAAGACTCAAAGTCATCATGTTGGAAAATGCTCATCTGTCGGAAGGAGTCGCTGTGGCAAAACAGCGCGTTACGATCGCAGACGTCGCTCGAGAGGCGGGAACCTCGACGGCAAGCGTCTCGTATTACCTCAACGACAAACGAGAAAAGCTTAGCGAGAAGACGCAGGCAAAGATTGCGCGCGTCATCAAGGAGCTGGGATACGTCCCCAACGCCCAGGCGCAAACACTCACCGGCAAACAGACCCACGTCATCGCCATTATCATTTTGGATAACACCAACAAGTGGGCGGGCCTCGTCCTCAACGGCATGGAGCAGGTCATGCTCCCCGCGGGCTACCAGACGGTCGTTTGCACGAGCAACTTTAACCCCGAAACCGAGCTCATGTATGTCGACAAAATGCTCTCGCTGGGCGTCGATGGCTTTATCATCCAGCCCACGGCAAATTTCAAGGCCGTCCATGACCGCATCAAGCGCGCCGGTAAGCCCGTCGTCTTTTTCGATGCGGCCATCTATAGCCCAGGTACCAGCTGGATCAAAACCAACCTTTACGACGGTGTGTACAACGCCACGCAGGCACTCCTCGACGCCGGTTACGAAGATTTCTTTTCCATTGCCGCCAACATGACCGAAATGCGCACCCGCATGGAGCGTTTTCAGGGGTATGCCGAGGCGCTGGCAGCGAACGGACAGCTCTACAAAGCGATTCCCATCGACCACAACAAGCCGTCGGTCGGTGAGCTTACCGAGTACTTTAAATACAAGTTCAACCCCGCCAAGCGAACCCTTATCTTCGTGCAAAATCAGTGGGCACTTCCCCGTGTCTACAAGGCTCTCCAGCCCATGGCCCATCTACTTCCGCAGCAAATCGGTCTTTTGGGACTCAACTGCGAAGACTGGACCAACCTCACCACGCCGACCGTCTCCACGATCATCGAGCCCGTCGACCAGGAAGGCAGAGAGGCGGCCGAGATGCTCCTCGCGCTACTCGATGGCAGCAGCACGCCAGGTGAGCAGCGCATTCTCGAATGTAAACTCAATTGGCTCGGTTCCACCTCGATCTAGCCATACGTCAAATATGAGGCAATTGAATCCGTAGCGTTTGTCCCAAATCTTAAGTATTTGTTCGACAGAACGGCCCCTGCCGGCTCCTGCTAGACTGGTAGATTCCCAACCGTCCATCCAGGAGTCTCCATGTCGCGCAAGTCCACCTACAAGCAAGCACTTTCCATCGGCACCGCCGTGGTGCTGGGGTTTGCGTTGTTCACAGGGTCGCTCGACGGGGCGCCCAGACTACTCTCGCCGCAAAGTGATGAGCAGGCGGTAGCCCTGGCCGAGAAGCAAGACGAGAGTCCCAGCCGCACTGACGACGAGGCAGACCTGGTTGCCCGGCTCGAATCGGGAACAGCGAGCTCCTCGGACTCTCAAAATAGCCAAGACTCTGGCGATGGCTCCGATTCCGCCGCAACCGACACCGGTGACGACGCATCCGCAAACAGCGCCACCCCCATCGACGAGGTCGAAAACCCCGACCTCGACCGCGCCCGTGGCGTATACCTCAGCAGCATTCCTGACTACGCGGGTAACCCCTATGTTGCCCTGCGCGCCGATAGCACGCACCCGCTCGGCACGCCGTCATTCACGCTCGATGAATACGGGCGCGCTATAGAAGAGGGTTGCTTTAAGAAGTTCTCCAAGCTCGACAGCCTGGGCCGCACCCGCAAAGCGCTCGCCTGCGTGGGCCCCGAATCACTCGGTCAAGGCGAGCGCGGCGATATCTCGCGTATCCATCCCACTGGATGGCACCAGCAGCGCTACGACTTTATTCCGGGCCAGAGCCTCTACAACCGCTGCCACCTTATCGCCTGGTCGCTCTGCGGCGAAAACGCCAACCGTAAGAATCTCCTCACCGGCACGCGCTATCTCAACGAGACGGGCATGCTACCGTTTGAAGAGCAGATTCTCGGCTACATCCGCGACACGGGCAACCACGTGCTCTATCGCGTCACGCCTATGTATAACGAAGAGGAACTTGTCTGCCGCGGCGTGCGCCTTGAGGCGCAATCGGTCGAGGACCACGGCAAGACCCTCTGCTTCCACGTATATTGCTACAACCTGCAGCCGCATGTGCAGATCGACTACACCACCGGCCGCAACCAGGCCTCGGGAGACTAGGGCCAATCAAGCTGCCCCAAAACCTAACATGATCCGTTTTCCTCCGTCCCCCAGGGATCAAAAAGAGCCGCTCTGGATTGCCCAGAGCGGCCCTTGCATCAGCATGTATGTTGCAGGCAAAGCCCCACGCTACTTGGCGCGGCCCTCCTCATAGCGCTCGACCAGCTTGGCCTGAACGTCATAAGGCACCTGCTCGTAGCCGGCGGGCTTCATGGTAAAGTCGCCCGTGCCGCGCGTAATAGAGCGCAGACGCGTCGAATAATCCGTCAGCTCGGCCAGCGGCGCCTGGGCGATGACCACGGTGTCGCCGCGCTCATCGGTCTCCATGCCCGTCACGCGACCGCGCGATGCCGAGATGTCGCCCATCACGGCGCCGGCGTAGCTCTCGGGGATAGTCACCGTAATTTCCTCGATGGGCTCCAGCACCACCGGATCGGCATCGGCGCACGCCTTGCGCAGGCCGATGCGAGCCGCCGCGCGGAACGCCATCTCGTTGGAGTCGACGCTGTGATACGAACCGTCGTACACAGCCACGCGAATGCCCGTAAGCGGGTAGCCGGCAATGATGCCGTCCTTCATGGTCTCCTGAACGCCCTTGTCCACGGCGGGAATGAGCGAACGCGGAATGCGACCGCCCACGACCTCGTCTACAAACTCATAGCCATCGCTCGTGCCGTCGGGCCCAATGAGCGGCTCAACGCGCAGCCAGCAGTCACCATACTGGCCGGCGCCGCCGGTCTGCTTCTTGTGGCGGCCCTGGGCACTTGCCGTGCGGCGAATGGTCTCACGATACGGAATGCGGATCGGCACACTCTTGGCCACGACCTTGGTACGGTCCTCAAGGCGATTGAGCAGGACCGAAACCTGTGCCTCGCCCACCGCCGAAATGATGGTCTGGCCGGTCTCCTCGTCGCGGTCGATGCTCATGGTCGGATCGGCCTTGCAGGCCTTCTCGATAAACGTGTAGAGCTTCTCTTCGTCGCCGCGATTCTCGGCCTCAATGGCGATGCGGTACTGCGAGTTGGGGAACTTAAACGCCGCAGCCTCGACCTTGCCGGTAATCGAGAGCGTATCGCCCGTCTCGGCCGCCAGCTTGGGCGCCACGATGATATCGCCGGCATAAGCGTGGCCGACCTCGGTCATGTCACGGCCGCACATCACATACAGGTGGGCCAGACGCTCACCCTTGCGCGTGCGCGCATTAATCAGCTCGAGGCCCGGCTCAAGCGTACCCGTCAGCACCTTGATAAAGCTGATGCGACCCTGCTGCGGATCGGCCAGGGTCTTAAACACAAACGCCACCGGGCGGTCATCGTCACTCGAGATCTTAAGCGAATCGCCGTCGATGAGCGGCATCTCGCCGTAGTCCGTCGGTGCCGGGAAGTACGTGGCGATGTCGTCCATCAGCGAGTTGACGCCCTGCTCCTTAATGCAATCGCCCGCAAAGACCGGCACAAAGATGCGCTCGGCGATCGCCTTCGACAGCAGGCCTTCGAGCTCCTCCTGCGTCAGCGTCTCCTCGCCTTCCAAGTACTTCATCATCAGATCGTCGTCAGCCTCGGCCACCAGCTCGCACAGATGGTCATGGGCTTCCTCGGCCTGGGCACGATACTCCTCGGGAATCTCCGACTCAACGGCCTCGGCGCCGTTGCAATGGCGCGCCTTCATGCGCACCAGGTCGATGATGCCGTCAAAGTCCTCGCCCTCGCCCCAGGGAAAAGTCACGGCGCCCAGGCGCGTGCCAAAGCGCTCCTGCAGCAGGTCCATCGTGGTCGCAAAGCTGGCCTCGGAGCGCGACAGGCGGTTTACGAACACCGCACGCGCCAGGCGCAGGTCCTCGGCGGCATACCAGAGCTTAACCGTCGTAGGCTGCGGGCCGGCCTCGGCGTCGACCACAAACAGAGCCGTCTCGCAGACGCTCATCGCGGCAAAGGCGTCGCCGATAAAATCGGGGTAGCACGGGGCATCGAGCACATTGATGCGCGCGCCCTTCCAGTCGATCGGCGCAATGGTCGTCGAGATGGAAAACGCACGCTTGACCTCTTCGGGGTCATAATCGAGCGTGGGCTTGGTGCCGTCGTGGCCGCCCAGGCGGGCGGTCTTGCCGGAAAGGTGGAGCATGGCCTCGGCGAGTGAAGTCTTGCCCACCCCGCCTTGGCCTACGAGCACCACGTTCCTTACATTACCGGTCTTGGGAGCACCCATGATGACCTCCTTGCAGGGCCGCGCGCAATGCGCGACGCCAACGGGGAGAGTTCGCGGTCGGTGCCGTCCCGGGAGCAGCATGGTCGGCAGCCGAGCCGACTCACCCTCCAAATGTCCTATGCCACCACCCTACCCTCACGGGCGGCTGTCCATGCATACCTTTCGGCGCACGTATGAATACAGGCGGCGAGAGGACAGAGCTAGTATGCCGGGCGATTATTAAACCCCATCGATACAAATAAAAGCCGCCGCAAGCCATAAGACCTGCGGCGGCTTTTTCTCAATATATAGCTGAGCCTAGCCCTCGATACGGCTCAAGAACTCACGGGTACGTTGCTCACGCGGGTGATCGATAACCTGCTCGGCAGGACCCTCCTCGACAATGCGACCGCCGTCCATAAAGACCACGCGGTCGGCAACATCGCGCGCAAATTGCATTGCGTGGGTCACGATCACCATCGTCATATTCTGCGCGGCAAGGTCTTTAATGACACGCAGCACCTCGGCCGTTAGCTCGGGATCGAGCGCCGAAGTCGGCTCGTCAAAGAACAAGATCTCCGGGTCGAGCGCCAAGGCGCGGGCGATACTCACACGCTGTTGCTGACCACCCGAAAGCTCACATGGCACCTTGTTCTCGTTGCCCGTAAGCCCCATCTGCGCGATCAACTCACGCGCACGCGCTTCGGCCTGCTCGCGCGGACGCTTGAGTACGCGAACCGGAGCGTCGGTGATGTTTTTCATCACCGTATAGTGCGGGAACAGATTGTAGTTCTGAAACACCAGACCAAACCGCGAGCGCGCCTGTTTAGGCACATCGCCCTTTGCGTACACCGCGCCCGAACCCGCATCCGTCGCGACGGCAAGGTCGCCAAACGAAAGCGAGCCACCGTCGAGCGTCTCGAGCAGCGTGGCGCAGCGCAGCAGCGTGGACTTACCGCCACCCGAAGGCCCGATAATCGCCACAACCTCGCCACGCTTTACCTCGAGCGAGATATCCTTGAGCACCTCATTGCCGCCAAACGCCTTACGCGCGTTCGATATATTCATTACCGTTCCGGACACGGGAACCTCCATGTGTTTAAAAAGTCAGCGAGCGTGTGACTGGCGAGACAATGTGCTCCGAAAGAGGAGCGCCGCGTACTTCTGTACGCAAGCGACGGTTTGAGGAGCAGATTGGCCGTCAGGCACGCGCGCAGCGTCGGGCAGTCCGCCGTTCGTTAGAACGGCGGAACGATCTAGTCATGGTAGTAATCCAATTTTTTCTCGGCGGCGCCCAGCAGCATCTCGACCACAAAGTTAAAGACCCAGTAGATCAGCGCCGCAATCGCAAACGGCACCATGCTCACCTGCGAGGCAACCAGCGCCTTGGCGGTCGAGAACATCTCACCCACGCCAATGGCAAACGCCAGCGACGTGTCCTTGACCAGCGTGATGATCTCGTTGCCCATCGCCGGCAGAATACGCTTGGCGACCTGCGGCATCACGATATACAGAAACGTCTGCGTGCGCGAATAGCCCAGCACCTCGGCGGCCTCATATTGACCGCGCGGAATCGACTGCAAGCCTGAGCGATAGATCTCGGCAAAGTAGCCGGCGTAGTTGATGATGAACGCCACAACGCACGCCGTCCATTTGGAATCGGGCGTGAGCGAGATGCCGAACACGTAATACGGGGCAAAGTAGATGGCAAACATCTGCAGCATGAGCGGCGTACCGCGCATGACCGAAATGTAGATGCGCGCGACCCAACGCAGCGGCGCGATTTTACTCATGCGCATGAACGCCACGGGGATTCCCAGCGGAATCGACCCGAGCAGCGTCAGCACAAACAGCTGCAAACTGACCAAGAATCCCTGGCCAAGCATCTGCATCATGACCTGAATAGACAACCTAAGCTCTCTTTCACAGCAACAGAACAGCGAACCCAATGTCAAAGCGGGTTTTCCAGGTGCCCGAGTTTGCCGTGAAAGAGGAGCGCCGCGTACTAAATGTACGCAAGCGACGGTTTGAACGGCAAAATCGAGTGCCTGGGAAAGCCGCTATTTCAAAACCCAGTTGTCGAAGGACAGACCATAGCTCGCATACTTGTCACACAGGTCCTTGACCGTGCCGTCCTCATAGAGTGCCTTGAGCGACTCGGTCACGGCATCGGCAGACTTGGTGTCGCCCTTCTTAAAGCCAACGGCGTAGTGCTCGCTGGACAGCGGCTCATCAAGCTGCGTATAGGCATCGGGCTTGGCGGCGAGCTGATACTGGGCAATCGAAAGGTCACAGGCGACGGCATCGACTGCACCACTCTCGAGCTGCATAAACGCCGTGTTGTACTCACCGATGGTATCGAGCGTGGCAAACGTCGCGGCCAAATCCTTCTGGTCGCCCTCGAGCACATCCTGTGCAGCGGAATCAGTCTGGGTAATCACGGTCTTGCCGGCAAGATCGTCCCAGCTCTTGATGCCCGCATCCTTCTTGACCACCAGCACCTGTTCGTTGAGCATATACGGCTCGGAGAACGTGTAGTCGTCCTCGCGGCCCTCCATGGTAAAGCCGTTCCAGATGCAGTTGATGGCACCCGAGTTGAGCAGCGTATCCTTGGCGTCCCAGTCGATGGCCTCGTATTTGACCTCCCAGCCCTGCTTATCGGCAACGGCCTTGGCCAGATCGAGATCAAAGCCGGTGTACTCGCCGTCGTCGCCCACAAAGCCGTACGGAGGATAGGACTTATCAAAGCCCACCACGAGCTTCTTGGACTCCGCAGCGCCCTTCACATCCTTGGCCGCGGCAGAGCCAGCAGCGGAGCCTTTGCCGGCACCACCGCCGCAGCCGACAAGACCAAGGCCAAGCACCGTGGCGAGCGAGCCGGCTAGACCAACAAACTGACGACGAGACATATCGGTATTCATGGTATTCCCCCTTGATGGCACTTTAGTTAAGTAAAGTGAGTCATGTAACGTTCAGAATCATACACTTTAGCGTGATAGAGCACAAGGCGAGTTTGCCCGCGCGTGAGGGGTGTGGGGGTTAAGTTTCCTGCTCTACAGTCCTGCTCACGACGGAGGCCACATTAAGTGGCCTCCTGTTCGTGCGGAACTCGCGATAAACTTAACCCCCACACCCCTCACGCGACGGGCAACCGTCGTTGGGCTTATCACTGATACGATTAAACCGCTTGCATATCGTCTGCTGGCTTGGCACGGTACAATACTTGCGGCTTTAATTCATGAATTAGTGGAGTTATTGATGACAGAATCTCGTGCGGAGCGTAGGGCTCGTCGTGCTTTGATCGAGGCGGCTGAGGGGTCGAAGGAGGAGAAATCTTCTACGAAATCCAAGTCTTCTAAAGCTGCAAAAAGCAAATTGACCAAGAGCAGGGCTAAGACCAAGCGTTCTGACTCTCGTCGAGGCGGAGACAAAGCGCCTCAGATTCGCTCCAAGCGCTCGCATAAAGATCAGGTTTCGTCTGCGCGTAAGGCTGTGGATCCCAAGTCTCCCTGTTCCATCATGAAAGCCTGCGGTGGGTGTACGGCGCTCAATCGTCCTTATAAAAAGCAGCTGGCGGCCAAGCAGGCTGCTATGGAGGAGCTTTTTGCTGCTCTTTGCGAGCGCGAGGGTATTAGCGTCGACCCCATTCGCGGTATGGGCGTCACCCTAGGCGACCCGGGTAAATATCCTGCGCCGCGCGGGTTTCGCCATAAGGCCGCCACTCCCTTTGCCCCCGGCAGAGAGGGCGCTGTCCGCTGCGGCTTTTTTGAGCGCGGCACACACAGAATCGTTGCCGTTCCCGAATGCCCCGTCGAGGCACCGGGCACCCGCCAGATTCTTAACGGCATCGCGCGTGAGGCTGAGCGCCTGCACATTCCCGCCTTTAACGAGGACAAGCATCTGGGTCTACTTCGCTATGCCGTCGTTCGCTGCGGCTGGCGCACCGACCAGATCATGGTCACCCTCGTAACCGCCCAGCGCGACCTGCCGCATGCCCAGGAATTCTTTGAGGCCGTCGCTGCACTCGATCCGCGCATCGTCACCGTCGCCCAAAACATCAACGGGCGCCCTGGCAACGCCATCCTCGGTGAGGAAACCCGTATCGTTTATGGCGCCGAATGCATGCGCGACCAGCTACTCGGCTGCGAGTTCGACATCTCCCCTACCGCGTTCTACCAGACCAACCCGCAGCAGACCGAATTGCTCTATCAGCTCGCTATCGACGGCATGGACCTGCGCCAGGGCGATGTGCTCATGGATGCTTACTGCGGCAGCGGCACCATCGGTCTTTGCGCAGCTAAAGATGCCCAGAGCAAGGGCGTCGGCATCATGCTGCTCGGCGTGGAGCGCAACCCGGCGGGCATTGCCGACGCGCGCCGCAATGCCGAGCTCAACGGTCTTACCCGCAGCGCGTGGTTTATGGCCGACGATGCCACCGATTACATCCTAGATGCCGCCGACAACAACGAGCGGGTCGACGTCCTTTCCATCGACCCGCCGCGCGCCGGCTCCACCCCCGACTTCCTCGAAGCTGCCTGCGCACTTAAGCCGCGCCGCATCACCTATATCAGCTGCAACCCCGTGACCCAAGAGCGCGACCTGCACCAGCTCCTCGACGGAGGCTATCGCCTGCTCAAGATCACGCCCGTCGACATGTTCCCCCACACCGACCACACCGAAACCGTAGCGGTCCTCGAACGCCGCTAATTGTCCGGCACAAGAAAGGGGGCGACCCGCCTGGGCCGCCCCCTTCGCTTGGTTTATAAACTCCGCTACATCCCATTGCGCAGATCGCACACGCCGGCTGCCGCCATCTCGCACAGCAGCGTCTCGCGGTCGCGCGTCACGATCAAATCCAGTGGGAAGTGAATCTCGTCGAGCATCTTGCGCGCGTGATCGAGCTTGCCAATGGCCATGCCAATGTGGGCATCGGTCGACACGCCAATGCCCACGCCCAGCTCGGCGCAGCGCTCGGCAATCTTGCGGCATACGGCCCAATGCTCAGTGTCGACACCGTGTTCAAGACTATGGTTGTTGATCTCGATAATCTTGTGCTTGGCCTTAGCTGCCAACAGCACCTCGTCGATATCGAACGGCACGCCCGAACGCCCCGTGTGACCCAGCATGAACACCTTGGGGTGCTCCAGGGCATTGATATACATCTCGGTCGTCTGGGCCAGCGTCGCGCCCTCAGCAATCTGCGGATTATGCACGCTCGCAACCAAATAATCCAAATTACGCGTAACCAAATCGAACAGCGAATGCTGACGGCTGTACGAATCGCCGGCAATATCGAGCGTGACAGGAGTGTCCTCGCCAAACAGGCTTCCGTCCAGCGAAACGATATCGGCCTCGGCACCACGCAGCACCAGCACGCCGCTCCAAATGCGCGGCCAGATATCCTGGTTGATAAAGAACTGGTAACTGCGCAGGTCATTGGGGCAAGCCGTAACCATAGAGCTCAAATGGTCGGCAGATCCGAGCACCTGCAGACCACGCTCTGCCGCCCAGTACACATTCTCCTCAATGGTCGAATATGCATGCGCAGAGAACATCGTATGGGTATGAATGTCACAAGAAAGCAGGTAGGGCATCAGGTCTCCTTATCTGGCACGGCCGTCGCTTATATTCATTGTACGCATAGCCTTCGATAGTCGTAAAACCACTCCATCCCAAAGACACAACGTCCATGACAACGGGGTCCGGCTTAACACCAAACCCCGTTTCACGTAAAACATTGTAGGCAGAGCGCTTTACTTTTAACGATACTCGTCCGCCAACTGTTTCCAAGCGGGTAGCGAATTGACAATCGTTTCGTAGCTCACGCAATAGCCCAGGCGGAACCAACCCGGCATACCAAAGCTGTCCGAGGGAACCGCAAGCAACTCATACTTCTTTGCGCGCTCGCAAAACGCATTCGCATCGGGCTCCAATGCTTTCACCCATAGGTAGAACGCGCCATCCGGCTCAACATAGGTGTAGCCATACTCCGCTAGTGCGTCGGTAAGCGCGGTGCGGTTGCGTGCATAGGCCTCAACGTCACTCGGCTCATCGATGCAGTCGATAATTACGCGCTGAAAGAGCGCCGGCGCGCACACGAAGCCCAGCGTACGGGCGGCACCGGCAACGGCCGGCATCAGACGGGCAGCCTGCGGATTGGTGTTGGGAACCAAGATCCACCCCACGCGCTCACCCGGCAGCGACAGCGACTTGGAATACGAGTAGCACACGATGGTGTGCTCGTAGATCGAGGGCACCCAAGGCACCTCGGCACCGTACACGATCTCGCGGTACGGCTCATCCGAGATGAGCATAATCGGATTCTCGGGATCGCGCTGAGCGTTGGCCTCGCGCAGAACATTGGCCAGTCGCGTCAGCGTGTCGCGCGTATATACGGCACCGGTCGGGTTGTTGGGCGAGTCGATAATGACGGCTGCCGTCTTGTCGGTGATCGCCTTGAATACGTTATCCACGCTCAGCTGGAATGTGTCCTCGTTGGCAAGCGCCTCGACACACGTGCAGCCGGCCTTCTCAATCCAAACGCGATACTCCGGGAAGTACGGGGCGATAACAACAACCTCATCGCCCGGGTTCGTAACGGCGTTGAGCGTGCAGGTGAGCGAAGCCGCGGCACCCACCGTCATAAAGACTTCCTTGCCCTCATAGCTCGTGCCAAAGCGACGGTTGAGCGATTCGGCGACGGTCGCTCGACATTGCGGCAGGCCCGGTGCGGGGGTGTAGCCGTGCAGCTGGTCACTCGGCAGCTCCAAGGCCTTCTTAATGGACTCCGCCACGGCAGCGGGCGCCGGAACACTCGGGTTGCCCAGCGAAAAATCGAATACGTTCTCCGCACCGATCTGTGCCTTGCGCTCAAGGCCATAGCTAAAAATCTCACGGATGATGGAGCTTTCCGCGCCGCGAGCATACATAGTTTCGTTGATCATCTGTTCCCCTTTCGCATAGGCGCTATTGTACGCTTTAGCCGAGCAAAGTGCCGCAGCAATGTTAATTGGGGACAGACTTAAATGCGTGAAAACGCTCATTTAAGTCTGTCCCCAATCAACAGATGGCCCCATATCGCTCAAAAGAAAAAGCCTCCGCAGGTTTCCCCGCAGAGGCTTTCGCCACAAAGGCTATTTATCGGCGTCGGTGTCGGCACCGGCATTGGCGGCACGGTCATCGCCGGCATCATCGGATGCGACTTCGGCATCCTCCTGCATAGCCGCCTGCGCAAATGCCGCGGCATCGGCCGCCAGCTCCTCCTCGCTCATACGAGGCGCGCGCTTCTTGGTCGGCATGCCAGCCGCCTTGGCATTGCGCTCCTCCTTGGCCGCCAGGATATCGCCCTCGCGCTCAAGGTAGGCATCCCACTCGTTGTCGAGCAGGGCGTTCACGGCGTCGCCTTCAACGGTCTCGCGCTCAAGCAGCACCTTGGCCATCAGATCGAGCTGATCGCGACGGGCATCCAAAATCTCGACCGCACGGCGATGGGCCTCACGCATAATGCGCTGGACCTCGATGTCGATGCGGCGTGCCGTCTCCTCGGAGTAATCCTGGTGATCGGCGTAATCGCGACCAAGGAACACCTGATGCTGTGCCTCGCCAAACACCTGCGTGCCCAGCTCCTCGCTCATGCCCAAACGCGTAACCATCTCGCGTGCCATCTTGGTCGCGCGCTCCAGGTCGTTGCTCGCGCCCGACGTGATGTCATCGCACATGAGCTCCTCGGCAACGCGGCCGCCCAAGAACACGGCGAGCTCGTCGAGCATCTCGTTCTTGGTCTTGAGGAAGTGATCCTCCTGTGGAAGCTGCAACGTGTAGCCCAGAGCCTGGCCGCGGCTGACAATCGAAATCTTATGAACCGGGTCGGAGTGCTCCAAGATGTGACCCACCAGGGCGTGACCGCTCTCGTGGTAGGCAATCGTGGTGCGCTCGGCTTCGGTCATCACGCGACCCTTGCGTTGCGGTCCGGCAATCACGCGCTCCATCGACTCCTCGACCTCGTCCATCGAGATCACGGAACGATGACGGCGAGCGGCCAGCAGCGCAGACTCATTGAGCAGGTTCGCCAAATCGGCACCGGTAAAGCCAACGGTCATCTGGGCGAGCTTCTCAAACTTAACGTCCTCGTCCATCGGCTTGTTCTCGGCATGCACGCGCAAGATCTGCTCGCGGCCCTTTACGTCCGGACGGTCGACCGTGACCTGGCGGTCAAAACGACCGGGGCGCAGCAATGCCGGGTCCAGAATATCGGGACGATTGGTTGCTGCGATCAGGATGACCGACTCGCTTTCCTCAAAGCCGTCCATCTCGACCAGCAGCTGGTTGAGCGTCTGCTCGCGCTCGTCGTGACCGCCGCCCAAGCCAGCTCCGCGCTGACGTCCCACGGCATCGATCTCATCGATGAAGATGATCGACGGGGCCTGGGACTTGACCTCCTTAAAGAGGTCACGCACACGGCTGGCGCCGACACCTACGAACATCTCGACAAAGTCGGAACCCGAGATGCTAAAGAACGGCACGCCCGCCTCGCCGGCAACGGCCTTGGCCAGCAGCGTTTTACCGGTGCCCGGAGGGCCAACCAGCAACACGCCACGCGGGATCTTGGCGCCCAGCTTGCGATAGCGATCCGGATCGCTCAAAAAGTCACGGATCTCCTCGAGCTCCTCGACTGCCTCGTCCACGCCGGCAACGTCTTCAAACTTGACCTTGGGGCGTGTGGCCTCGTTGGTCTTGGCGTTGGTCTTGCCAAACTGCATGTTCCTGTTGTTGGCGCCCATCATCTGACGCATAAAGTAGAACATGATGGCGATAAGGGCGATCGTCGGAAGCACACTCATCGCCAAGTCGCCCCAAAAATCGGGATCGTTGGTGTTGACGATGTACTTGGTATCGGGGTGCTCCGCCATGAGCTCGGCAAGCGAATCGGAGCCGACATAGGTCGAGGAGAAGCTCTTGAGCTCGCTCGTATCGCCCTTGTCCTTCTTCGTCTTCCAGTAATGACCCTTCACGCTTCCGTCTTGAACCGTATAGGTCAGATCTTCGACGCGATCCTGCTTGATGGCGCTCACCATCTCGCTCGTCGCGAGCTTAACGGTATTGCTGGAATTGGCAAAGCCGGAGCCCATGTTAAAGAAGGCGTAGCCCAGAAGCGCGCAAGCCAAAATAAAATACAGCCAGCCCGTACGCGTGGGCTTCTTGCCTCCGGGCATCCCCGGGATCTTAGGCTCCCGGGGAGTCTGGGAATTGTTATCGTTATGGTCGTCGGGCATCTTACGAATAAACCTCCGGTTTCAAAATGCCCAGATACGGAAGGTTACGATAGCGCTCGGCATAGTCGAGGCCGTAGCCCACCACAAAGGCATCGGGGCAATGGGTTCCAACATACTTGGGCGTGATGGCCGAGACGCGGTCCTCAACGTCCTTCCACAGGAAGGCGGCGACCTCCAGAGAAGCGGGCTTGCGGCTCTCGAGGTTCTTCATCAGATACTTGAGCGTCAGGCCCGAGTCCAGAATGTCCTCGACGATCAGCACGTCGCGACCGCGGATGTCGATATCCAGGTCCTTAATGATACGCACGATACCCGAGGACTTCACACCGTCGCCATAGCTCGAAACAGCCATGAAATCGATGTTGGTCGGCAGCTCGATCTTGCGCATCAGGTCGCCCATAAAGACCACGGCGCCGCGTAGGACCGCGATCAGCACCAGATCCTTACCCGCGTAGTCGCGCGTAATCTCCTCGCCCAGGCGAGAGACGATACCGTCGATATCCTCCTGCGTAAACAAAACCTTCTCGATATCCGGATGTTGAGAAGCCATGACAACCCTTTCTTGTGCTTATCGCCCACACACCGCCGTATGGACGCGAACTTCACATTCTAGCAGCGCACGGGGAATATTTTCCAGCCCGTACGCCATCAGCGCGGGAATACCGTCAACGTCGCACAGAATAGCTGGCGTGGGACGCTATTCCGCAACGACCACACGAAGCAGATATGCCACGCGCGTTGCGGCCGTGCACTTAAAACGCTCGTCCGCGCGAACTCCGGCGACCCACACCACGGCACCCCCCGGCGCCGTCCTCACCATGGGCACGCCGGCGCGCTCGGAAACGGGAATGCGAGCCTCACCTAGCAAATCGGATACTTTCTTGCTTCGGCCACTCATCCCTAACGGGCACATCACGTCTCCCGGCGCGGGACCGTCCACCCACAGGCGCGCCAATCGCGCCTCGGCAGGGATCTCGCCACGCGAGCCCGCCAGGATCCGCTCACTATCGCTGTCGGCAAAACCCAGGGCAGCCGCGTCTACCAAAGCTGTCACTTCCCCGGCAGCCGCAAGCTCACGGGCGCGGCGCACGATATCGCATCCCGGCTCAACAGCCATCGGTTCTGTGACCAGCATACGTCCCCCGCCCAACGGCAAACGACCGGGTACGGTAACCCAGCCCGCGACCAGGCCCTCGCGAGCCGCCGGCGCCTTAAACGCCAGCATGCCAAACTCAATGCGTGCGTCAATCCCCGCCGGAAGCGTGACCGAGCCGGTGCCCTCGGCAACGCAGGAAAGGACTCGCTCCACATGTCGCATCTCGGGACGAGCGTCCGGATCGATGCGCTTAATCGCCAGTCGCACGATGCGCCGCGCGATTACCACCTCGGCCGCAGCCAGGCGCCTGGCATCGAGCACCAGCGCACCCGCTGCCTCTTTGCGCAAACAGCTTCGAAACGCCTGTGCCGACAGCTGGGATAGAAACGCATCTTCATCACCCAAGATCTCACAGGCGGCGCCAATCGTCTTGCACACGCTCGCATTACGCTGTGCCACCACCGGCATTACCCGATGGCGCACGTAGTTTCGCAGATACGAGATATCCTCATTGCTCTCGTCTTCACGCCACGGCTGACCATGTACCTGTAGATAGCCCACGAGCTCGCCATGAGTTAGGTCGAGCAAGGGACGCACCACGATATTCCTCCGGCGAGGAATGCTCGATAGACCAGCGGGCCCCGAACCCTTAATCGCGTTCATCAAAAACGTTTCCGCGCGATCCGAAGACGTGTGCGCGGTGCAGATACGAGCCGCCGTTCGCGGCGCCCCCGTCTGGGCGCAGAGTTCGCGAACATACCTCCGCGCCGCGGCATAGCGCACCTCGCGGGCCGCGGCCTCAATATTGCCCGACTCCCCATCAAAATAAGCGTGCTCCACACACAGCGGTAAACCATATTGCGCGCAGAGCTCACGCACAAAGGCCTCGTCGCCATCGGACGCCTTGCCGCGCAGATGATGGTTTACATGCAGCACATGCAGGCGCTCGCGAGCAATGGGGGCAACACCGCGTCCGTCTTGGATATCCAGCTTTGATGTGCACGCCATAAGAAGCAGTGCCGTCGAGTCCGCGCCGCCTGATACCATGAGCACGACAGGAGCTGCCTGCTGCCTCGTCCGGGTCTCATCGACTGCCCCAGGCACGGCATGGTGTCCGTAATGCTGTGATACCGTTGGCATTCGCTTCCTCCTTTATTCGTCCGCACCCATTGTATCCTTTGGAATCTTATGTCTTGCCTGCACCTTCATATCCTCGGCAGTGGCTCTAAAGGCAACTGCGCACTCATCGAGGGCCCGCAGGGGCTCATTATGGTCGATGACGGACTGTCTCGCCGCGAGACATTAAAGCGCATGGCAGAACTGAGGCTCTCGGCAGACAACGTCTCGGCTCTTCTCATTACTCATGAGCATAGCGATCACATCAAGGGCCTCGATGTCTGGTGCAAGCACTGGCACGGCCCCCTCTTTGCCAGCAGGGGCACTCTTTCGAGCAAAGAAAATCTTTCGCATCTGCCTGTCGAGGAATTCGATCCCGGTGACACCCTATCCATTGCCGGCATCCACGTGCAAACCTACTCAACGTCACACGATGTCATCAATCCAGTCGGTTATCGATTCGACACCCTCGATGATTCCATCGGCTTTGCCACCGACACCGGAGAGCTATCGAGCCAAGCCATGAACACCCTCAAAGATTGTCGAGTCCTCGCGCTCGAGAGCAACCATGATGTGACCATGCTGCGCGAGGGAGAATATCCCCGCTTTCTTCAGGAGCGCATCCTGTCTGAAAGGGGACACCTCTCCAATGGCCAAGCCGCCGAAGCCGCGCGCGAACTTGTTACCGATCGCACCGAACAGCTCATTGCCATGCATATCAGCCAAGATAACAATCGTCCGAGCCTTACCGTCAAAAGCTATGCCAAAGCTCTGGCCGCAACCCTGGATGACGAGGTCGGCAGCTCCGCAACCCTTCTCCAAGGATCGCGAAAACTCTCGATACGCCCTGCGAGTCAGTATCAACCGGCAACCATTCAATAGACTGTCCTAAACAACAAAAGGGGCCGGGAATCGCTTCCCAGCCCCTTTTGTTATCTTTTAATAGCGAAGAACACCAACGAAGTTATTCGATGGAGATCTTCGTAACGTTCTTCTTCTCGACGATCTTGGGAACCGTAACGGTCAGGATGCCGTCAGCGTACTTAGCCGAGAGGCCCTCGCTCGAAGCGTCCTTAAGATACACGCCACGCGTCGCGCTGTACGAGCTGAACTCCTTCTGTAGGAAGTTCTTGCCCTCGTTCTCCTCGTCTTCCTCGACATTCACGCTAATGGACAGACGGCCCTCGTTAAGCTCGACATCGATATCGTCCTTGGCGACGCCGGTCAGATAAGCCTTGACCTCATAGCCATCGCCCTTATCCTCAACGTCAACGGGAAACGCCTTGGAGGCAATCGAGCTGTTCGCTAGGTCGCTCATATCATCAAACAGATCGAACAGCGAGCTTGCAGAGGGACGAACGCCAAAAACCGAACGATAAGGAACCATGCTTGCCATGTTTACCACTCCTTTATAGGACTGCCGAGTCATCTTCCAGGTGACTGGGACTTCTTTTGACGCTCTTATATATGCCCACCCAGTGCTCATATATACATCGACTATAAAGTTTTTTGAGTCCAGTACTATAAGCATATCTAAGTGCGTGTGACTTAGGTTTTAGGAAGGTTAAGGTTCTTTGAACCAGAGCTTAAATACCGAGTATGTCCCCAGCTACAAATAACAAGGGGCTTACAATGAGCGCGTACACGTTGTTGGTAACGAGCTAAAGGGCATCATGGACGACCAAAACCAGAACAAAATGTTTATGCCGACGCAGGGGGAAGATACTTCCACGCAGCCGCCACGGTTCCATCGCCCCCACATCTCGCAAGAGCCCATTAATGATCCGGAGCCCGAGTATGTGACGAGAAATCGATATCAAACACTCGAGGATGCCCAAACGGGGCGTAAACATATGGGCGTCGCCTCGGGAGACCCTGTATATCTGAAAGACGCACCATTATCTAAAAACAGCGCAGCTAGTGATGAGCCGATGAAAGCATCCGCCACTCATCAACAAAGAGGTCCTCGACCAAAGCAAACCTTGACGCATTCGGCTCGCTATCTCGAAACGCCAAAACAGGGAAAATCAATCTTCGTTTCATCAAGTAAACGACGCAAGCAGCATCGACTGACAATCCTGCTTTTGATCATTGTGGCCATAGCAGTTGCCCTTGTTATTCGATTTATCTTCTTTAAATAAAGGCTCAATACCAAAAACGATAAGATCGTCTGGTGTAATAGAGTCATTTACGCCCCATAAACGCAAAAAGGGGGAGGCCGCGAGGCCTCCCCCTTCTCAGTTCAAGCGTACGGCTCGGT
>WGSN01000017.1:0-47454 GCA_014871645.1 Collinsella sp. | reverse complement strand
TGGTGGGCCGTCAGGGGGTCGAACCCTGGACCTTGGGATTAAGAGTCCCCTGCTCTACCAACTGAGCTAACGACCCGATATCAACACGAAGCAAGAACTGGGGTGGGTAAAGGGACTCGAACCCTCGACCTACGGGACCACAACCCGTCGCTCTAGCCAACTGAGCTACACCCACCGTGTCCTGTGCGCTTCGCGCTCGACTATTATTGCAAGGAACGCCACGCGATGCAAGCCCCAATTTTCAAGAATTTTGAAAAGAGTTTTTCGAGACCATTTCGAGCAAATCCCACCGGTTTCATAGGAGTAAACTTGCCCCACTGCAAATGCTCGAAAGGACCGGCATGAAAGAACTCTCCAACCGCACGGCAACGTTTACCGATTCCGTCATCCGCCGCATGACACGCATCTCCAATAAGTACGGCGCTGTCAATCTCTCACAGGGCTTCCCCGACTTCGATCCCCCGGCGCAGCTGCTCGATAGCCTCAGCGCCATCGCCACCGACCCCAAGCCACTTTACCACCAGTACTCCATCACCTGGGGCTCCCAGGCCATGCGTGAGGCGCTTGCCGCCAAGCAGGAGCATTTTATGGGCATGTCGGTAAACCCCAACGAGAATATCGTAGTCACCTGCGGCTCCACCGAGGCCATGATGGCCGCCATGATGACGGTCACAAACCCCGGCGACAAGGTCGTCATCTTCTCGCCGTTCTACGAGAACTACGGCGCCGACACGATCCTTTCGGGTGCCGAGCCCATCTACGTGCCGCTCAACCCACCCACATTCGACTTTGACCGCGAGACACTCGAGGCGGCCTTCCGAGACAACGACCCCAAGGCCATCGTCCTGTGCAACCCTTCCAACCCCTGCGGCAAGGTCTTTACGCGCGAGGAGCTCACCTTTATCGCCGACCTCTGCAAAAAGTACGACGCCTACTGCATTACCGACGAGGTATACGAGCACATCGTCTACGCGCCCCACGAGCACGTCTATATGGCCACGCTGCCCGGCATGTTCGAGCGAACCATCAGCTGCAGTTCGCTGTCTAAGACGTACTCCATCACCGGCTGGCGTCTTGGCTACACCATTGCCCCGGCCCAGATCACCGAGCGCATCAAGAAGGTCCACGACTTCCTCACCGTGGGTGCCGCCGCTCCCCTGCAGGAAGCTGTCGTCACCGCCCTCAACTTCGACGACAGCTATTACCAGGAGGTCCTCGACCTCTACACCGCCAAGCGCGACCTGTTCTGCCAGGGGCTCGATAGCATCGGTCTTGAGCACAACGTGCCGCAGGGCGCTTACTACGTCATGATGGATATCTCTGAGTTTGGCTACGACAGCGACCTCGAGTTCTGCGAGGACCTGGCCTCAAAGGTGGGCGTGGGCGCAGTGCCCGGCTCGAGCTTCTTCCGCGAGCCCGTCAACCATCTGATTCGTTTCCACTTTGCCAAGCGAGACGAGACGCTTAACGCGGCACTGGAGAACCTCAAGTCTCTACGTGATAAAATCAAGCCGCGCGGGTAAGGACGGCCCGGCAGCTAAAGTAGCCAAAGAAGCCTCGCACCGCCCGCCGCGTTGCGAGGCTTCTTTTTATAACGCTTTCTTAAATAGTTTAGAGCCCTATACTCTAGTCACGGAGCAACTCGTCCCAGAGAGAGGAATACTATGGCAGATCAGCAGCTTATCGGAGCGCTCGAGGCCGGTGGCACCAAGATGGTCTGCGCCACGGGCTATGCAGACGGTACGGTCCTGGAGCGTGAGCAGATCGCGACCACGACCCCGCAGGAGACCGTTGAGGCCGTCAATGCATGGTTTGCCGACAAGGGCATCACCGCGCTGGGCATCGGCGCCTTTGGCCCCACCGCAGTCAACCCCGCGTCGCCCCAATACGGCAAGATCCTGGAGACGCCCAAAACGGCATGGCGCTACTTTGATCTGCTGGGCACCATCCAAAACGAGCTCAATATTCCCTGTGGCTACGACACCGACGTCAACGTTGCCTGCTTGGGCGAGGTCACCTTTGGTTGCGCCAAGGGCCTCACTGACGTTGTGTATCTGACCATCGGCACCGGCGTGGGCGCCGGCGTGCTCTCGGGCGGCCAGCTCGTGCACGGCATGATGCATCCCGAGGCCGGCCACATCCTGGTCACGCGCGACCCGCGCGACACCATCGGCGAGCATAGCGCCTGCCCCTTCCATGACAACTGCCTCGAGGGCCTCATCGCCGGCCCTGGCGTTAAAAAGCGCTGGGATGGCAAGAGCGCCGGAGACATGGCCGATGACCCGGAGGCCATGGACCTGCTCGCAGGCTATCTGGCACAGGCGCTCATGACCTACACGCTGTGCTACGCACCGCAAAAGATCATCATCGGCGGCGGCGTGGCCGACCACACCCCCATCGTGCCGCTCGCACGCAAAAAGTGCGCCGAGATGCTCAACGGCTATATCGTCACGCCCGAGGTCAACGACATCGATTCCTATATTGTCAACAACAGCCTCGAGGGCAAGCAGGGCATCATGGGCTGCCTGGCCCTGGGCGCACAGGCGCTTCAGTAGCAGACGCACCCACAGGGCGTGGCGCGCTCGGCAAATCCAACCTACGGAACGACGCCACCACGCCTCATATAACCCCTCAAATAAAAAAGGCCGCCTAGGACCAAACAATACGTCCTAGGCGGCTTTTTTGGCGCACATCAGCCACCGTAAGAGATATCGAAGCACAACGCCCGTTGCCGCTCCACAGCAGTCGATCATCACATCGGTGATCATGCCGGCGCGTCCCGGCACAAAGAGCTGAATCGTCTCGTCGATCGAGGGAATCAGCAGCAGGAACACCGCCGTGGGCAGCAGCACGTCAAAGGTGCGCCGGCCCTCAAAATCAAAGGCGTGCGTTGCCAGGATGCCGAGCACCATATACTCGGTAAAATGCGCGCACTTGCGAACAACAAAGTTGGTCACCCATTCATATGGAAGTCCCACGCCGTGCAGGAAACCGCGGATAGCTTCCATGACCGTTAGGCTCAGCGAGCCCGACCCCGAGCCGGGAACCAGCGAATTGCCCCAGATCAAGAGCGCCATCAGGCAGGTAACAACCGCCCATTTTCGATTGATCTTAACCATGCAGAAGTTATGCCTCCGCGCGGAGCGGCGCGAAGCTGGCGGTACCGCCCTCGATAACGCTCAGATAGGCACGGCCCGTACGCTTGGCGGTAGAGGACTGCAGGCGCTCGATCTCTTCCTCGAGGATCTGATTGACGCGCTCGTGACGACGGTTTTCCATAATGCCGGCGGCAATAGCCTCGGCCCGCTCGATGCTCTCGCGCGAGATACGGGCGGTATCCTCGGGGAACACAGCGCTGTGACGGCCGACATAGGCGGGGGCAGCAGGCTGAGGGGCAGCGACGGGAGCGGGCGCTGCAACAGGAGCGGGCTCGTCAATCTCATCCAGAATCGCGGTGGCGGCGGCCCACATGTCCTCGTGGCCCGAGTAATCGGCCATGGGAACATCAACCTCGAGCGAGGCGTCCGGAAGGTCGCCGGTGTCGATGCGATCTTGGGCATCAATCGATGCGGTGATGGCTGCAGGCTCATCGAGGTCATCGAGATCGATGTCCGCGGCACCGGAGATGATAGGCATGCTGGCGAGGTTTGCATTGTACGGCACAGCCTCAGCCGCCTGCTGCTGGGCAGGAGCGCCCCACAATGAGCTTTCGGCGGCACAGCGGGCGGCAACGGCCTCCTCGTCCGCAGTCATGGCTTCATCAACGTACGAATTGTCGGCAGAAGCGTTCGCGTCCGCCGAGGTAGCGTTGTAGGCGTTATTGGCTGCCGCGTTGGCAACGAGTGCCACGAAAGCCGCCGTGCTGCCCGCAGGGGCGGCCTGGGAACCAGACACGGCGCGTGCCGCGGCGGCGATGTCGTCGCGATTGAAGGAGCCGGTCTGCCCGCCGTTGGTGAGCTCGTCGATGGCGACTTGATAGACGTCGCGCGAGTGTGCAGGGTCGCAGCTCACCGGCGAATCGTCGTCGAGCATGCTGTCGATCATAGACCAAGCCTCGTCTTCGTCCATAGCATCTGCGGCTCGAGCGATGGTAGGGACACCATCATCGGCATGACGGCGCTGGAACGCACCAGTCAGGCCGGAAAGGAATGCCGAGGTAGACTGCTCCGCCTGAGCCTGAGAAGCAGAAGCCGCAGCGTAAGGAGTCGCATCCTGCTGCTGAGCTGGAATCGAGGCGGTCTTGAACTCGCTTTGATGCTGATTGAGATTGGCGGCACCGCCCATGGCATCGGGCTGGAACAGACGCTCTTCACGTTGCGCACGATACTCGGAGATACCCAGCGAGGCGGCATAGATACCCACCCCCGCCACCGCGCCCACGGCGAAGGGAACCGCACCCGCCACGACCGTCTCGTTCACAGACGAAAACGGCAGCGTCGCGGCATACATAACCACGGGAGCGGCAAGGCCGATCCCGCACGAAAGTCCGGCAAGGACTGCTCGTTGTGTTGCATCAGAAGAAGCCATGAGCTCTCCCCATCTTCCAGCACCCAAATCGCCTCATTCAGTTGGCTGCGCGAGAGAAGATGAAGCGGGGCTATGCCCCAAAGCAACGGTATATGGTTCGTTTCATCTGCGTTTTCCGTCGCGAAGCTTAAAAGCTATTATGCGAAACCGCCCCGTCGATTGCAAGCGACGATGTCGGATTGAAACGGGAAACCTGCTGCTCGTCGGTCTTATGGTTAAAAATAAGCGCGGAGCGGCGATATGGAAAAGGGCCGAGGCTCAAAGCCCCGACCCTTTATCGCATTGATGGCTATCGCTGCGTGTGGATGACAACCTAGAACGTCTGCTCGTAGTCGCTGTGCTTTTTGGCCGAACGCACCAGGAACTCCTGGTTGGTGTTGGTGCCCTTAAGACCCTTGATAAACGATGCGGCTGCGCGCTCGGTGTTGTTCATGCCGGCAAGAATGCGACGCAGACCAAAGACAAACGGACGCATCTGCTCGTCGACCAACAGGTCCTCGTTACGCGTACCGGAGGCAACGGGGTCGATAGCCGGGAAGATGCGGCGGTCGGCCAGTTCGCGGTCGAGCTTAAGCTCCATGTTGCCGGTGCCCTTGAACTCCTCAAAGATGACCTCGTCCATCTTGGAACCAGTGTCGATGAGGGCAGAGGCCAGGATGGTAAGCGAACCACCGTTCTCGATATTACGGGCTGCGCCCAGGAAGCGCTTGGGCGGATACAGGGCCGCCGAATCGACGCCGCCCGAAAGGATGCGGCCTGAGGCGGGCGCCGCCAAGTTGTAGGCGCGGGCAAGACGCGTGATGGAGTCGAGCACCACCACGACATCGCCACCCAGCTCCACGATGCGCTTGGCGCGCTCGATAACGAGCTCTGCCACGCGAGTGTGGTTGTCGGCGGGCATATCGAAGGTCGACGCCACAACCTCGCCCTTGATGGAACGCTGCATATCGGTGACCTCTTCGGGGCGCTCGTCGACGAGCAGGCAGATGAGGTGCACCTCGGGGTTGTTAATCGAGATAGACTGGCAGATCTTCTTGAGGATCGTGGTCTTGCCGGCCTTGGGCGGGGACACGATCAGGCCACGCTGACCCTTGCCGATCGGCGACACGATGTCGATGGCGCGACCGGTAATGGAGTCCTTGCCGTGCTCCATGCGCAGCGGCTCGTTGGGATAGACCGGGGTGAGGTCGCCGAACTTGGGGCGGTTGCGAATCTGCTCGGGGTCCAGACCGTTGACGGTCGTGATTTTGGCGAGGCCGGCGCGCTTGTCGCCGCCGCGCGAAGGACGCAGCGAGCCCTCGATGACGTCGCCCGTGCGCAGGCGCGCGGAGCGAATGAGGTAGGCAGGGACGAAGGCGTCGTCGTTGGACTTCATGTAACCGTGGGCGTGGATGATGCCGGAACTGTCCGGGCGAATCTGCAGGATACCCTTGATATCACGGAAGCCCTCGGCCTTTGCGGCAGTGGTGTAGATCTCCTCGACAAGCTCGGCTTTCTTCTTGCCGGTCGTCTCGATCTCGAACTCCTTGGCCTTCTCGCGCAGCTCGGCGACCTTCATGGCAGCGAGTTCCTCGCGCGAAAGCGTGGGCTCGGTGGGGGCGGCATTACGCTCCTTGTTGCGCTGCTTGCGATCGCGCTGGCGGTTGCGACGGTCGTTGTTGCGGTCGTCCTTGCGCTCGTTGCGCTCGTCGTTGCGCTTGTGCTGGCGACGGTTGGGGCGAGCGTTGTCATCGGCCTCAGCGGGCGCGGCGTCATCGGTTGCGGCGGCGTCGGCATTGGCCTTAGCGACGTCATTGGCCTCGGCGCCGGAATCGCCCTGCAGCTCGGCCTCGGCCCGCTGCTCGGACGCCTTGGCCTTAGCGGACTTCTTACGACCGCGCTTGGGCTTCTCGGACGCAGACTGTTCGACGTCTTGGGGCTCGGCGGCATCAGTCGATGCATCGGCGGTCGTCTCGGCGGAATCCTCGGACGCACCCTTCTTGGCAGTCTTGGCCTTGGACGTGCGCTTAGCAGCAGTACGATGGCTGCGACCAGGACGGACGTCGGCGGGCTCGACATCGGCGGGAGCGGCCTCGGAAGTCGTAGCATCCTGGACGGGTGCATCGGCAGCGGTTGCAGACTCGGCGGTCGCCGCAGCATCCCGAGCGGCTGCAGCTGCGGCTGCGGCCTTCTCTGCCTCGACGAAGGCCTTGGGCTTGCGACCGCGACGGTGCGGGCGCAAAGCCGGATCGACAACGGGAACTTCGCTGGCCTCGACAGGCGCAGCGGACTCAGCAGGCGATGCGCCCTCCCCTGCCGCGGAACGAACCGAAGCCTCGGTGAGCTCGAGGGTTACCTGATCGGCAACCTGCTCGGCCTTAGCAGCCGTGCGACGGCGTGTGCGCGGTGCCGGCTTCTCGGTCGGCTGGTCGGCGGCAGGTGTCTCGGGCGCAGACGAAGCTGCAAGCTCGGTCAGAGCCGCGGCCTCGCGCTCGGCAGCACGACGGCGGGCGCGCACCACCTGAGCCTCGCTAATCTGCGCCAACGCACGCGCCTGCGCGACCTCATCGGAAATCGGCTCCGAGGAGTCAGCTGCAACGGTGCGCTTGACGCGCGTCGTGCGCGTGGTACGGCGCTTGGGCTTGGTGACCTCCTCGCCGTCAGCAGCAGACTTGGCCGTGCGGCGCGTACGCTTGGGCTTTGCCGGAGCAGCCTCCTCACCAGTTGCAGGCACGGCCTTCTCAGCCGCTGAAGGCGTAGGCGTCGAAGCAGCCTTGGGCGTCTCAGGAGCCGAGGCTTGCGCGGGCGCCGCGACCTGGTCCAACGCAACCGGTGCAGCGGGAGCGGCTTGCGTCGTCGTTATTTCGTTTTCTTGCTGTTGATCAGACACAGTGTTTGCTCAACTTTCTTTTCAAGCCCTGTGATCACATGCTCCCTGCATAAACCTTCAGGGCGGCTAAACAGTCTAGCTCCGTCAAATACCGACGGACATCATTGATCTGTATCGAGATATTTGCGTCATATACGCAGCGTTAGTGTAACACAACCGCAACCACCTGCAACTTAGTCATTGAGGACGTTCTTAAACGACTAGTCAAAAGGGACAATCTTTGGTTTAACACCCACAAATCTGACTGCCTCCGCCAAAACTGTGGCGGTTTACTACGATGAATCGCTCAACCGCGATCACTCCGAAACTTGTTGAACTAAAACCGCAGGTAGATGCCTTGCACTTTTTTGCGAAAAGCCGGCGTAGTTGGAATTTCTCATTTCATCGTAGTAAACCGGCATAGTTTCGTATTTCCAGCAGTTCCAAATTCGTCAATACGTCGGCGTTTGCAAAAAGCCCGACCTCCGTGGGAAATCGGGCTTTCAAGGCTTAGTTAAACCAAGTCTGTACGGTCAAATGACCCGTAGCTTACATCTGCTCGGGCGCGGAAACGCCAACGAGGGTGAGCACCAGGGCGAGCGTCACACGGACGGCATCGCAAGCGGCCAGACGGGCACGCGAAAGCTCGGGGTCGACGGGACGGCCCTCGCTCGGCAGCACCTGACAGGCAGCGTAGAAGCTGTGGAAGTCGCCGGCGAGTTCCTCAGCAAAGTGCGTCAGACGGAACGGGGCGCGGTCGCGAGCGCAGCTGGCGATGAGGTCGGTGAGCTCGTTGAGCTTGCGCGAAAGGGCGAGCTCGGTCGGGTCGGTCAGCAGCGAGTAATCGACGTTCTCACCGATGGCCTTGGCGGCGACGGCCTTCATGCCCATCTCGTCAGCCTGCTCGGGCGTAACGTCAGCGGCACGGCGCAGGATGGAGCACACGCGGGCGTGAGCGTACTGCACGTAGTACACCGGGTTGGAGTTGTCGCGCTTCTTGACGGCCTCAATATCGAAGTCGACCATCTGGTTGGAGCTCTTGGAGATGAGGGTGTAACGGGCAGCGTCGGAGCCGACCTCGTCGACGAGCTCCTGCAGGGTCACCATGGTGCCCTTACGCTTGGACATACGGACGGGCTTGCCGTTGCGCAGCAGGTTGACGAGCTGGCCCAGCAGAACCTCAAACTTGCCGGGGTAACCCAAGGCATCGCAGACGCAGCGGACGCGCTCGATGTAGCCGTGGTGGTCGGCGCCCCAGATGTCGATGACGTGGTCGACGCGCTGGAACTTATCCCAGTGATAGGCAACGTCGGAGGCGAAGTAGGTGTACTCGCCGTCGGACTTGATCAGAACGCGGTCCTTGTCATCGCCCAGGTCGGTGGAGCGGAACCACAGGGCGCCGTCCTTGGTGTAGAGATAGCCCATCTTGTCGAGCTTCTCAAAAGCGCGGTCGACGGCGGAGGTGCCGGCGGTCTCGCCCTCGGTGTCCTTCACATACAGCGAGCGCTCGGAGAACCAACGATCGAAGTCGCAGTTAACGGCATGGCAAAGGTCGCGCATGTTGTCGACCATCTTTACATAGCCGCGCTCGCGGAAGCTCTCCATGCGCTCCTGCGGATCGGCGTTGACCCACTTATCGCCGTCGGTGCGCCAGAACTCGGCGGCCTCGTCGATGATGTAGTCGCCGCCGTAGGAGTCCTTGCCCAGGGTCTCGGCAAAGTTGTCCTGATACGGATGGGTCTCGGGATGCTCGTCGTTCTCGTCGGCAACAAAGGCGTCGCGGTCGGCGATCAGCAGCTTGTGAGCCTCGTCGATATCCACGCCCTTCTTGGCGATGATGTCGGCAAGCTGCATATAGCGCGTGCTGATGGAGTTGCCGAAGGTGTTCATCTGAGAGCCGTGGTCGTTGATGTAGAACTCACGCTGGATGTCGTAACCGGCGTGATCCATAACGCGGCAGAGCGAGTCGCCCAGCGCGGCCCAGCGGCCGTGGCCGATGTGCATGGGGCCGACGGGGTTGGCGGAAACGAACTCGACCTGGGTCTTCAGGCCACCACCGACGTTGGACTTAGCGAAGTCCATACCCTTCTCGCGAGCCTCGCCAAAGATGGCATTCTTGACGGCAACGGAGAGGTAGAAGTTGATGAAGCCGGGGCCTGCGATCTCGACCTTCTCGATCGCGGGGTCCTCGGGCATATGGGCAACGATGGCCTCGGCGATCTTGCGCGGGGCGCAGTGGGCCAGCTTGGCGGACTTCAGGGCCATGGTAGAGGTCCACTCGCCATGAGAAGTGTCAGCCGGTCGCTCGATAGCGCAATCGTCAAGTTCAAATGCGGAAAGGTCGCCGGCCTCCTGGGCCGCAGCAAGCGCAGCGCGTACCAGCTCTTCAATCTTCTCGGGCATAGATCCTCCTTGTGTTAAAGCCCCCGAGCTCTTGGTCACTCGTAGGGCAAAAGCCAGAGTTTGTAGCACTCTATCACAAGCGACGGGCACTGTCGCAGGGTAAAGCTAATAGATATTGCATATGCACAAAAATGACTACAGCTTGTATGGAGTCACTCAAAGATGCCGGTCTGCCTGCAGATTATGCAGGCGTTGAAAATGCATAAAGGTGTGAATGAGCTGCGTCTGTTATCGAATACTCTAACCTATCAGAGTTGTGTGCTTTTCCTGCATAAAGTAATGGTTTGCGCACGTCAGCGTGGTATTCTTAACATACGTAAATTCGTATAAGTTGGAGGTAGCATGTTCTCAATCGGTCAACACGTCATTCATCCGGGTCAGGGAGTCTGCACCGTCGTCGGCTTTAGGGACGACACGCCGCAGCCCATGTTGCTGCTCGAGACCAAGCAGGGACATGCGCAGACGATTCTCATGTACCCCGTGGCGCAGGCCGACCGTCTGCATGCCGCCATTTCTCAGCAAGATGCAGAGCACCTGCTAAGCCACTACGACGAGCTGGAGTGCGACACCTTTACCGAGCGCAATAGCTCGCTCGAGGAGACGCACTTTAAGCAGCAGCTCAAGTTGGGCGCGCCCGAGACGGTTCGCGTGGCAAAAACCATGATGCACCGTATTCGCCAGGCCGAGGAAGCTGATAAAAAGCCCAGCTCATACTACATGCGGGTGCTCAAGGAAGCCAAGCGCCGCTCCATCGAGGAGTTCGCCGTGGCCCTGGGCGTCACCGAAGAGGCCGCCGAAGCCCGCCTAGCCCAAGCCGCCCTCAACTAACCTGCCCACGCCAAAACCACCACAAAAGGGACAGGCACCTTTGTGGTGGTTTTTTCGTTCTAGTAGTATTCATTCTTAGCGATACCTACGAGCACAAGGAGTCTTTTATGGCAGAGCCGCTTTCCGCCGGAATCACCCGCGACCGTGCGTTCGAATTGCTCAACGAGCACAACAAGGACCCATTCCACATCACCCACGGCGAGACGGTCGAGGGCACCATGCGCTACTTTGCGCGCGAGTTCGACCCCGAGAACGAGGAGTTTTGGGGTATCGTTGGCCTGCTGCACGACTTGGATTGGGAGGAGCACGAGGATGACCCCATGAACCACACCATCTATGCAGCCGAGATCCTTGAGGGCGAAGGTGCGTCTCCCGAGCTCATTCGCGCCATCCAGACGCACACGTCGGACTTCAACACCTCGCTGCCCAAACCCGAGCTGCAGATGGAAAAGATCCTGTTTGCCTGCGATGAGCTCACCGGCCTGATCGGCGCTGCAGTCATCATGCGCCCGAGCAAGAGCATTATGGACTTTACGACCAAGTCGCTCAAGAAGAAGTTCAAGGACAAGCGCTTTGCCGCCGGCTGCTCGCGCGACGTGATTTCGCAGGGCGCCGAGATGTTGGGCTGGGAGCTCCCCGAGCTCTTTGACCGCACCATCGCGGCCATGCAGTCCTTCGCCCCCGACCGAGATACCTTCCAGGCCTAACCGTCAACGCCACCTAAAACCACCACAAAGGGGACACCTTTGTGGTGGTTTTTGTTTGCGCGGGCGTTAGGGGCGGACCTGGCCGGTGCCGCGGAGCTTGTATTTGTAGGTGGTGAGGGCCTCGGCGGCAAAGGGGCCACGGGCGTGGAGTTTTTGGGTCGAGATGCCGATCTCGGCGCCCAGGCCAAACTCGCCGCCGTCGGTGAAGCGCGTGCTGGCGTTGGCGTACACGGCCGAGGCATCGACCGCATCCAGGAAGCGCTCGCAAGCATCCGTGTCCTCGGCAACGATGGCCTCGGAGTGCATCGTGCCGTAGCGGTTGATGTGTGCGATGGCCTCGTCCTCGCTCGCCACGACCTTCACGCTCATCTCGAGCGCCAGATACTCGCGACCCCAGTCCTCCTCAGTCGCGGCAACGTAGTCATCACCCTCGGCAAGCCCGGCATCGGCGCATGCGGCGCAGGTTGCCTCGTCGCCGTGAATGAGCACGCCGTGGTCATGCAGCACGGCCACGACCGCGGGCAGGAAGCGATCAGCAACGGCACGGTCGACCAGCAGCGACTCGGCGGCATTGCACACGCCCACGCGCTGGGTCTTGGCATTGACGATAATGTTGAGCGCCTTATCAAAGTCGGCGGATTCATGCACATAGATGTGGCAGTTGCCCGTGCCCGTCTCGATCACCGGCACAAGCGACTCGCGCACGCAGCGCTGAATCAGGCCTGCACCGCCGCGCGGAATGAGTACGTCGACAATGCCGCGGAGCTTCATGAGCTCGCCAGTGGCCTCGCGGTCGGTGGACTCGATCATCGACACGGCCTCGCGCGGGAAGCCCTTGGCCTCGAGCGCATCGGCCAGCAGCTCGGCGATCATGGCACACGAGTGATAGGCCAGCGAGCCGCCGCGCAGAATGCAGGCGTTGCCGGTACGGATGCAGATGCCTGCGGCGTCGGCCGTCACGTTGGGGCGCGCCTCGTAGACCATAGCGACCAGGCCCAACGGCACACTTACACGGGTCAGGTCCACGCCGCTTGCAAGCACGCGGTGGTCGAGCACGCGGCCCACGGGATCGGGCAGCTCGGCGAGCTTTTCCAGGCCGGCGGCCATGCCCTCGACGCGCTCGGGCGTCAGCAGCAGGCGATCGAGCAGTCCGGCCGAGGTACCCGCATCGCGCGCGGCGGACATATCGAGCTCGTTAGCGGCAACGATGGAGTCGGCGCCATCGCGCAGTGCTGCGGCCATGGCGCGCACGGCCTCCTGGCGCTGCTCATCGCTCGCCGTGGCAAGCGAGGCCGACGCTGCCTTGGCGGCAACGGCAAGATCGTGGACATACATGGCTATATCGACCGACATGGGCGGCCCTTTCTCCTAGAAGTTTGCAACCATGGTAGCCGATTTGCGCATGGCCTCGCCCGCGGCGGTAGAATTGGTCAACCCGAAACACCGCAACGAACGGAAGACTCACATGGCCCTCATCACTTCGTACCACGTCCCCGGCCTTTATGTCGAGGACCACAGCATCGACGTCCCCCTTGACTGGCGCGGCCTGGAGCCGATGCTCCTGGCCGTCGGCAGCACCATGCGCCGCGGCGCTATGCCGGCACCAATCGCCGGCGCGCCCGAGAGCATCAAGCTCTTCTACCGCGTGGTTTGCGCGCCCGACCGCATCAACGACGATCTGCCGCTGCTCCTGTTTTTGCAGGGCGGCCCCGGCGGCGAGAGCCCGCGTCCGCTGTCGCCCACAAGCGACGGCTGGATCGAGGAGGCCGTCAAGCACTTCCGCGTCGTCCTGCCCGACCAGCGCGGCACCGGGCGCAGCAGCTGTGTAGACGGGCGCACGATTGCCGCACTGGGCGAGCGCGCGACGGCGGCCGGCTCCGATGCCGCACGCTCGCAGGCTGACTTCCTCAAGCGCCACCTCGCCAGCTCCATCGTGCGCGATTTTGAGTACCTGCGCCTGGTGGGCTTTGGCGGCAAGCCCTGGGTCACACTCGGGCAGAGCTACGGCGGCTTTTTGACGTTGAGTTATCTGTCGCTCTTCCCCGAAGGCGTGGCGGCAAGCTTTACCTGCGGCGGCATCCCCCACGTGCCCGCGAGCGCCAGCGAGGTCTACGCGCACACCTTCCCGCGCATGGCCGCCAAGACGCAGCAGTATTATGACCGCTATCCCGCTGACGTCGAGCGCGTGGCAGCCCTGGCCGATGCGCTCGAGGCTCAGAAGCCCGTGCTGCCCGACGGCTCGCCGATGACGGTCGAGCGCCTACAGCTCATGGGCAGCGACTTTGGCATGAAGCCGAGCTTTGAGCGCATGCATTGGACTATCGATCACGCTTTTGTTACTGGCGACGGTACGCTGAGCTGCGGCTCCTCGGTATCCGACAGCTTTTTGATGTGCGCCTTCGAGCGCACCAACACACGCACGAACCCGCTGTACTGGACACTGCAGGAGTTTATCTACGCCGACGGCGACACCATGCCCATTCGCTGGGCCGCAGCAGAGGAGAAGGCCCATCGTGCCGAGTTCGACACACTCGCGCGCCCGCTCATGTTTACCGGCGAGGCCATGTTCCCGTGGATGTTCGAGCAGATGCCCGAGCTCAAGCCCTTCAAGCCCGCCATGGACCTGCTGATGGAAGACACCAGCTGGGACAAGATCTACGACCCCCAGCGACTCGCGTGCAACGAGGTGCCCCTGCAGGCCGCGGTGTATTTCGACGACATGTACGTGGATTCGGGCCTGCAGCTTGATACGCTCAGCCGCGTGGGCAACTCGCATGCCTGGGTGACCAACGAGTTCGAGCACGACGGCCTGCACGGAAGCGTGGTATTCAAGCACCTCTTCGACGAGGCCCTCAACCGCGGAGACCTGCGCCGAATCTTCTAGCAAAGGAGTGTCCCCACCTGCCGGCACAAAGGGAACGTCCCCAAGTGCCAGGTTTATAACGTCATCGCAGGTAGAGGACGGAAAGCGAAAACGCCCCTAAGCGAGCAAGGTGACGTGAAAGAGGAGGGCATTGACCTTTTGGTCATGCCCGACGATTGAACGTCAGATTGCCGCTTAGGGGCGTTTGCAGCGTCAATTGGTTAGGCGAAGACGATTAGGTTGTCTCGATGGATCGCCGGCTTCTCGGCCAGGTCTGCCAGCAGGCGGTTGCTGGCGATCTGGTCCTGGCGGCGGCCGGCTGCAAGCTCCAGCACGTCCGAATCGGCCTCGGCGATACCGCGGGCGACGACCATACCGCTCGGGTCGCACACATCGAGCACATCACCCTCGGCAAACTGGCCATCGACCTCGCGAATACCCACCGCAAGCAAGGAAGAGCCACGGCTGACCAGCGCCTTCGCAGCACCATCATCGACCGTCACCGAGCCATGCGCCTTGTCACCCAACGCGATCCACAGTTTGCGGGGTGCGATGTCCAGGCGCTCCGCCGGCGGATCGAACAGGGTTCCCACGCTCTCGCCGCGGGCGAGACGCACGAGGGCATCGGGCTCCTCGCCCGAGCAAATCACGCTCTGAATGCCCGCCGTCATCAGGATGCGGCTCGCGCGAATCTTGGTGATCATGCCGCCCGTACCCACCGAGGTCGAAGAATCACCCGCCGAGGCAATGATCTTGGCATCGATCTTATGCACGACCGGGACAAACTCGGCCGTCGGATCCTCGTGCGGATTGGCGGTGTAGAGGCCGTCGATGTCGGACAGCGTCACGCACAGGTCGGCGGAAACCAGGCAGCTCACGAGCGCCGCCAGCGTGTCGTTGTCGCCAAACTTGATCTCGTCGACGGTAACGGTGTCGTTCTCGTTGACGACCGGCACCACGCCCAGCTCCACCAGACGCAGCAGGGCGTCGCGAGCGTGCAGGTAGGACGTGCGACGCGCCGTGTCGTGACGCGTGAGCAGCACGAGCGAGGTGAGCAGGTCGCGCGCATGGAACTCCTCGTCGTAGGCCGACGAGATGATGCACTGACCAGCCGAGGCGCAGGCCTGCAGGCTCGGAAGGTCGCCGACCGGCTTGCGGTCGAAGCCCAACACGGGATAGCCACAGGCGATAGCGCCCGAGCTCACCACGACCAGACGCCAGCCGAGCTTGCGCAGCGCTGCGGCTTGATCGGCAAGTCCGCCGATAAAGGCGCGGTTGACCTTGCCGTCGGCGCCCACCACCGTGGACGAACCGATCTTTACCACCATCGTTTTATAAGAAGTCGTCATACGTCAAACCAATCAACTGTTCAGCGAACGGCCGAGCTGGCGGCCAAGGGAGCGTGACTCGCCCCTACCGTCCAAGGAATCATTTTGCCCAGGGAAAAGCCGAGGCCGCGGCCATGTTCTTGCGCACGAGCTCGTCGCGCACCTGAGCCAGGCCCTGCTCCATGCCCACCACATAGGTCTGCGGGTACAGGAAGCGCTTGAAAGCTGCGTCCAGATGATCGAGCGCCCAAACACAGCGCTCGCGCGCGTCCTGGATGCTCTCACGCGGAGCCACTGCGCTGCCATCGCGCACGATCGGCACCAGCAGCTCGCGATACTCAAGCTCCGACACGTCGGTCACCAGGGCGGCATCATTCACGGCCACGAGGGTATTGCCGCGCGCGGCGCCCTCCCCCACCAGATGGTCCTCGTCGTAGATCATGTCGCAGACCGGGCCGCCAAAGCCGTCGTAATAACGGCGCACGCGCTGCACGCCCGGGATCGTGCGCTTATAGGGCTGCTCGGAGAGCTTGACCACCGGCGTCCACGGGTCGGCCTCGCTCGCACGGCGGGCGGAAAGCTTGTACACGCCGCCCAGCGCCGGCTGGTCATAGCAGGTCGCAAGCTTGGTACCCACGCCAAAGCTGTCGATGGGCGCGCCCTGGTCGAGCAGCGACTGAATCGTGTACTCATCCAGATCGTTAGAAACCGAGATCCCCACATAGGGCAGGCCCTCGGCATCAAAACGGCCGCGAACATACTTGGAGAGCTTGGCGAGGTCGCCGGAGTCGATGCGAATAGCCGACAGACGCTCGCCCACCGCCTCCATCTCCTTGGCAACCGTAATGGCATGCTCGCAGCCCTCGCGCACGTCATAGGTGTCGATGAGCAGCGTACAGTTCTTGGGGCTCGACTTGGCAAAGGCGCGGAAGGCCTCGAGCTCGGAATCGAAGCTCATCACCCAGCTGTGCGCATGCGTGCCAAAGACGGGAATACCGTAGCGGCGGCCGGCGAGCACATTGGACGTAGAGGAGCAGCCGGCAACGTAGCTCGCGCGCGCGACGGCCAGGCCGCCATCGGGACCTTGGGCTCGGCGCAGGCCAAACTCCGCCACGGGGCGACCGTCGGCGGCGAGCACCACGCGCGCCGTCTTGGTGGCGACAAGCGTCTGGAACCCGACGATGTTAAGCAGCGCTGTCTCGAGCAGCTGGCACTCCAGCGCGGGGCCGGTGACGCGCACCATGGGCTCGCGCGGAAAGACGAGCTCGCCCTCGGGGACGGCGTCGATATTTACATGCGCACGAAAATCGCGCAGGTAGTCGAGGAATGCGGACTTGAACATCGCGCCGCCGGCCGGGGCCTGGAGCGAGGCGAGGTAGTCGATATCCTCGGGCGTAAAGCGCAGATTCTCGACTAGCTCGGGCAGCTCGGCGGTGCCGCACATGACGGCATAGGCGCTGCCAAAGGGATGGTCGCGGTAAAACGCGGTAAAACAACCCTGCTCATTGGCCTTGCCGCTCTCCCACAGGCCCTGGGCCATAGTGAGTTCGTACAGATCGGTGAGCATTGCGATGTCGGTGGGATAAGAGATATCGGTCAAAGCCATGGGGCGACCTTTCGGATGTGTGGTGCAGAATTTGAGGGTTGGACGAGAGCAGAGCATGCGGACATGACGCCCGATGCAAATCGGTTAGAGCAGGCCCATGCTGGTCAGGATCGTGTAGCCCATAAAGATGACAAACGCGATGAGGGCAAGGACAATGATGATTTTTTGAGCCGGCGCCATGCCAGGGATCTCGTTCTCGCCCGTAGGTTCCTTGGAGGTAACCATGCGCTGGGCAAAGGTCATCTCGTCACGGCTCGGCTTGGGCTCGACGGACTTAAGACGAGCGGCCTTTTTAGGCTGAGGTTTGGGCGCGGCAGGTGCAGGCTTCGCAGCAGCGGGCTTGGGTGCGGGCGCGGGCTTGCGCTCGGATGCGGCGTTCGAGGCGGCCTCCTCGGCCTTCGCACGCTCGGCACGCAGGGCAGTCAGCTCCTCACGCTCGCGACGGGCCTCTTCCCGAGCCTCGCGGCGGGCCTTCTCAGCGCGGAGCTCTTCCAACTCGGCGCGCTCCTCGTCGGACAATGGTTGGGACTCAAGCTCGGCCATGGTACAGCCCTTTCTTTCAAAAAAAGCCGCCGACACAATGTCAGCGGCTTATCAAATCCAAGGGTGGAGACGAAGGGAGTCGAACCCTCGGCCTCTGCCATGCGACGGCAGCGCTCTCCCAACTGAGCTACGTCCCCAGGACAAGTCGATATTTTACCTACGGCTCGCCAACTGTCAACGCCCAATACCCAGTCTTTTTGGGACGGGGCTGTTTTGACTACTTTTCAAACGTCCGAGCCACTCCGATGATTTTTCTGGGACGGGGATTAAAAATCATCGGCGAACGCGCTACTTTGCGCTGGTGAGGACGCCGGTGGTGTCGAAGGCCGGGGTGAAGCTCTCGTCTACCGCGCCGCCCTCTTGCCAGAACATCGTCGTAAAACCCAGGTCGTCGGCATGGTCGAGCACCTGCTCGTACTCCTCGCGCGTCACGGCACGCGCCAGGTCGCCGCCCTGCTCGCGCATAAGTGCATTGGGCGTGTACTGGTTCATGACCGAGATCGGCACATCGCCCACCGTCTGCCACACCAGGTCCAGCACGCGACACGAATCGTCTGCATGTCCCGGCAGTACCAGATGGCGCACAATCATGCCGCGCTTCATGAGCCCGCCCTCATCCACCATCTCTCCCCCGCGGCGCTCGATCTCGCGCGCCATCTGAGCCAGGCCTGACACGGCCACACGTGGGTAGTCCTTTATATGAGAGAGCGACTGCGCAAGCCCGGCATTGGCATATTTAAAGTCGGTAAGCCACACATCGACCAGGTCGCCCAGCGCCGCCACGGCACTCGCGCGCTCGTAACCACTCGTGTTGTAGACGATCGGGATAACCAGTCCGCGCGCCCGTGCCGCGGCAATCACGGCAGGCAACAGGTGCGCATAGTGCGTCGCCGTCACCAAATTGATGTTGTTGGCACCCTGGTCCTGCAGTTCCAGCATAATCTCGACCAGGCGCTCAGGCGAAATCTCAAGGCCAAAATTGCTGGTCGAGATCTCGTGGTTCTGGCAGTAGATACATTTAAGCGAGCAACCGCTAAAGAAGATCGCGCCCGAACCGGCCTCGCCCGAGATAGGCGGCTCCTCCCACATATGAAGCGCGGCGCGGGCCACCTTGAGCGTGTCGTTAGCACCGCAGACGCCGTGCGCGCCCTCATCGCGCGCCGCACCGCAACGGCGCGGACACAAATGGCAGGCGGGCGAAAAAAGTTCGGTCAACGACGTCGGCATAAAAACATGCTCCAAAACAACGATTCAGCAGCTCAAACGTAAAGGGCCAGACCGGGTAGACGGCTCCGTCCCTAAGGCGCCGTAATCGTCCGACACGATTTTTGTAATGTCAAGACTGGAATCGATAAAGTGCCGCTTTATGATGTAGTTATTCCGCCCCCCGCGGAGCAACTGGGTGAACCGTCGCGTTTATTTAGGGAGCCCACACAGTCGTGCCTAGTACAGGTATCCTTCGTTGTTAAGGACGCTGGAACAGTCGATGAGGGCACCCACCTGTTTTAGGTGGGTTCATTTTCGTAACGTGGGGGGTGGTTTTCTTTTGCCGAAAATCACCATACAGTCCATATGGATCCCCGCCGGCATCCCGACAAGCCATCGACAACATTCCAATATCTGGTATGCGCGTGATAATCGCACGGTGCAAACCTCCGCACCCCCCTCGGTCGAGTATCATGGGACAGCTATGCCATTTCCGCGTAGCAACCTTTGACCTTTTCCTTCGACGCTTGGCGGTTTTTAGATTCATGGCTTCATCCCCGAGCTACATACCGTACCTATGCGTGGCAGCGGCGGCTTTTATCACGACCTTCCTCGCGGTGCCCCTGGTCAAGCGCTTGGCAATTAAGCTCGATGCCGTCGACTATCCTTCTAAGCGCCGCATCAACACCAAGCCCATCCCGCGTTTGGGCGGAACGGCGGTGTTTTTGGGCCTGGTCGTTGCCTGCATTGTGCAAATCCTAGGCACCTGGTACCTAGGCTGGCCACCCGTCCTGGTGCCGCACCCGCGCCTTCACATTAGCTATCCCATGCTGGCGCTCTCCTTTACCGTCATCTTTGCGACCGGCGCTATCGACGACGTCTTCCAGCTCACGCCCAAGCAAAAGCTGGCCGGACAGGTCCTCGCCGCGCTTATCGCCTGCATGGGCGGCCTAAAAATCGGCGTCATCGTCAACCCGTTTGCTCCCGGCGAGATCATGCTCGGATGGCTCGCCTACCCCATCACCGTAATCTATCTGGTGGCATTCACCAACATCATTAACCTCATCGACGGCCTCGACGGCTTGGCCACGGGCATCTGCGGCATCGCCTCGTTCACCATGTTTTCGATGGCCGTTCTCTCGGGCCGCATCGACGCCGCCGCGCTCTCCATTGCGCTCTTTGGCGCCTGTCTGGCCTTTTTGCGCTACAACTTCAACCCCGCAAGCATCTTCTTGGGCGACTCGGGGTCGCTGCTTCTGGGCTTTGCGCTGGGCTCCATCTCGCTGCTCAACGTGAGCCGCACCGCCGCACTCACCTCGCTTATCATCCCGCTCATCGTTGCCGGCGTGCCTATCATCGACACGTTTAGCGCCATCGTGCGCCGCAAGCGCGCCCACATTAGCATCGGGCAGGCCGACAAGGGCCACATCCACCACCGCCTGATCCAAGAAGGCTACAACCAAAAACAGGCTGTGCTGCTCATCTATGCCTGGTGCATTATGCTTTCGGCCGGCGCCGCCGCCATCAATCAGGTCGAGGTGCCCATGCGCGTGCTCATCTTTACCGTGCTTGCCATTGGCTCGGCGGCCTTTGCCAAGCACCTGCACCTGTTTGAACCCGTGCTGCGCCACCATTACAACAAGCGCACGCACGAGGACGAACTGGTCACCCCCGACGACCCCGCCTTTAAGCAGGAGGAGCAGGCAGCCGAGGAGCGCAAAGAAGAGCGCCACCACAAGCTCTAGGGCAAGCTGCCGAGGATGTGCCAAGGCACCGTTAGCCAAGCACGGCCGCGCCGCACCCATCGCACATGCCGCACCACGCGCGTCCCTCTCCCGCCCCTCGCCTACTTACGCACCACCCCTCCAATAAACGCGTTATCATCTTGACCCATGAACATACGTTAGGAGCAATCATGCCAAACGAGAACAGCTACGAAGTCGCGCTGCAAAAGAGCAACGCCATTCGCGAGGGCCTGGCCAAAACGCCCGAGAAGTTCACCATGCTCACCGGCGACCGCCCCACCGGCCGTCTGCACCTGGGCCACTACTTCGGCACCCTCAAGGGCCGTGTTGAGCTGCAGAACATGGGCGCCAAGACCAACGTACTTATCGCCGACTACCAGGTCATCACTGACCGCGACACCACCGAGCACATCCAGGACAACGTGTACAACATGGTCATGGACTACCTTGCCTGCGGTATCGACCCCGACAAGACCATGATCTACGCGCACTCCGCCGTGCCCGCCGCCAACCAGCTCATGCTGCCGTTCCTGTCGCTGGTGTCCGAGGCCGAGCTGGCGCGCAACCCCACGGTCAAGGCCGAGATGGAGGCCTCGGGCCACGAGCTCACCGGCCTTCTGCTCACCTACCCGGTGCACCAGGCCTGCGACATTCTGTTCTGCAAGGGCAACGTGGTGCCCGTCGGTCGTGACCAGCTGCCGCACATCGAGCTCACCCGCACCATCGCCCGCCGCTTTAACAACCGCTACGGCAAGGTGTTCCCCGAGGTCGACGCGCTGCTGTCCGAGACCCCGCTGCTGCCAGGCCTGGACGGTCGAAAGATGAGCAAGAGCTACGGCAACGCCATCAACATCTCGATGACCGCCGAGGAGACGGCAAAGCGCATCAAGAAGAGCCAGACCGACTCCGAGCGCATGATCACGTTCGATCCCGAGAACCGCCCCGGCGTGTCCGGCCTGCTTTCGACGGCTGCAATCTGCACCGGCCGTTCCGAGGTCGAGATTGCCGATGAGATTGGCATGGGCGGCTCCGGCCAGCTCAAGAAGTACGTGACCGAGGCCGTCAACGAGTACTTCGCACCTATCCGCGAGCGTCGCCAGCGCTACGAGAACGATCTGGACTATGTGAAGGACGTGCTGCACGAGGGCAACCGTCGCGCCAACGAAATCGCCGAGCAGACCCTGGCAGAGGTTCAGGACGCCATGGGTATGGTGTACTAGACCGATCTGCTGGCTTGAGCTTTCGATTGCTATAGGGCGGGCGCTACGGCGTCCGCCTTTTTTGGAGCCGGACCGCTTCGGCTCCGTCCATCGCACTCCCCCGACAAACAGGAACAGGCCCGCTGGCAGTTAGTTGCCAGCGGGCCTGTTCCCGAAGTACACCGTTGAATCGCACAGAGGGGAGGAATGCGAATCAAACTCAACAGGGCAGGCTTTTTCATCGCCTATTGCCTGCTCCGTTGCTGAAACCAATATAGTTCACCGTGGTTTACTTTGTAGCGTCAATATGCGCCGCCACACCTTCTCCATAAGTTAGCTCCGGTAAACTAAAACCACCACGAAGGAGACAGGCACCTTTGTGGTGGTTTTGACGAAGCCCGCCACTACAGCCCGGCCGGCCAACGACAGGCGGCCAGATCGACGTGCATGGGATCGGTAAACGTCACGCCTTCCCCCATTAAGAGCTCGCGCTGAGCATCGGGGCCGCCAAAGGCAAAGCCCTCACAGATACGGCCGTCGGCAAACACCACGCGATGGCAGGGAATCTGGCCGGGGCGCGGATTGCTATGCAGCGCGTAGCCCACGTACCGCGCACTCCGCGGACGACCGGCGAGCAGCGCCACCTGACCGTAGGTGGCGACCATCCCCTCGGGAATCTGCTCGACCACCTCGTACACCCGTTCAAAAAAGCCCTCAGACGCCATTGCTCGCTCCCTTCCACCCGGAAAAGCATAAACCACCACAAAGGTGCCTGTCCCCTTTGTGGTGGTTTATGGCAGGTCGGTTAGTTGGCGGGCTGGAAGAAGGCTACTGCTACGGCGCCGGGGCCAACGTGGGTACCGATGGTGGCGCCGATGGTGTGAACGGGCAACACGCCCTCGGTGTGGCCAGCCCAAAGTGCCGCACTGTCCTCGATATACTTCTTGAGCACCGCATCCGAAAGGCCCGTATAGCCGAGCGCCAGCGGCATGGAAAAGTCGATGCCGCCTGCCTTTTCGACCTTCTGGTTGAGCAGGTTCCGGCCGTTCTTGGAGCCACGAGCCTTGCCCAGCTGTACGATCAGACCATCCTCCGCTGCCACAACGGGCTTCACATTGAGCAACGTGCCCACAGCACCAGCCGCAGCAGACAGGCGACCGCCGCGAACGAGGTACTCAAGCGTCTCGAGCAGGCCGATGACGACTACACGGTCGCGCACGGCCTCGACAGCCGCCGCGATCTGAGCCGCGCCCTGGCCCTCGTCCACCAAACGCAGCGCGTACTCAACCAGCACGCGCTCGCCCAGGGTAACGTTATTGCTATCCACCACATACACATCGCCGCCCGGCGCCTCGGCAAGTGCGGTGCGGGCACTTTGGTTGGTGCCCGAAAGCTTAGCGCCCACGGTAATAATCACCGCCTCATCGCCGGCCTCACGCGCCTCGGCAATAGCCTGCGAAAACGCGTACGGGTTGACTTGGCCGGTCTTAGGCAGCTCATCGCGCTCCACGAGCATCTCGTAAAAGCGCTGGTGATCGATGTCGACGCCATCCATGTACACATCGGTGCCAAAGGTGACGGACAGCGGCAGAACACGCAGAGCGGGGTGCTCAGCCGGCGACATATCGCTCGCGGAATCGGTAATAATACGAATGGACATAGCGAATCCTTTCTTGCGCAGGTCCCGCGCAGGGAATTTTGACAGCAAGGCCCCGGCACGGTATACGCGCTCAAACAGGACTATGCAGTTGTTAATTGGAAGCAAAAGCCTTGGCGGCCCTACAGCTCGCGCAGGGTGTTGAGAATCGTGCGTAGCGACGCATACATCTGCTCGCGCTGCTCCACACCCATAGCCTTACCGGTGGTATCGAGCACCTCGCGAATGATGCGGTCCGCCTCGCTCATGCTCTCGCCGCCCAGAGCGGTCAGGCGCACCGGAGCACGATACTTAACGGCGGCATCGCCCGAATCATCGACCTCGACGTAGCCGCCCTCCTCCAGATGCGCGAGCGTACGCGAGACGGCGGCGCGGGTCACACCTGCCATGCGAGCCAGGTCAGCGCCAGTCAGGCCGTCCTTGCTGCGCTCAAGATAGTACAGGCACATCACGTCGGAGCCCTTGAGGCCCAGCCTTGCGCCCTCGGATGTCTTAATGCGCTGAATCTCCTTGTAGAGCCCGCTGATCAGTCCGACAAAGTCCTCGAAACGTGTCTCGTCGTTCTGCTGCATGGGAGACGACCGCCTTTCGCTTGCATAATGCTTACGGGTAAACATCTTAACCGTACTTAACGACCGCCACTCCTGCACTCCCTATTTGTTGACCCATCAACATAAAAACCACCACAAAGGGGACAGGCACCTTTGTGGTGGTTTTGACCGGTGAACATGATCCGCAGACGCCGCTACAGCTCCATACAGGGATTGTCGCGGGTCACAAGCGTCTTAACGACAACCGTCGCTCCCAAATAGCGCTCAAGCAGCTCGGCTAAGCGATCGACGGCGGCCTGACAGTCCCCCATCCGCTCGGGCTCCACGCACTCAATCGCCAGAAATGCGTCGGCCGAATCGTCGGACAGCGCCGTGCGAACGCCATCGCGCCAGTTCCAGCAACGGCACACGGCGCCCGCATCATCGATATAGGCAAGCTCACCGGGCAGCGTCGGATCATCTACCTCCTCGCCAAGCGGCAAGAACGCATCGCCGCCGTCGGTCACCGCCAGGCGCAGAATGCCCTCAATAGCATGCAAATCCTCACCGCCAACGGGCAACGCATAAGTCAACGAAATCGTGTTGTAGATATCCACCGCCGGCGTAATGTGGCCGACCGGCTTGCCTTTGAGCACGCGCTTGAGCAGGTTCTCAACTGAGCAACGCGCGCCCTTCTTGGTCTTGAACAGGCGATACGCCTCGCGCCATGCCTTAACCGGCGCATTCTCGCTGATGGTATCGCTTGTCAGGTGGCGCTCCGCATCGATGTTGGCGCGGTCAAGCAGCGCGGCGATCGCATCCACGTCCTCCTGGAGAATCTGCGCCGCGGGCTTCATGCCCTTTACGACCACGACGCCGATCGCCGCCTGTGGAAACAGCTCCCAAAATGAATCCTCGGCAATAAAGCTCTTCATATGCTCTCCCTTCATAGCGTGCGCCCGAGCGGGGGCGTCTAAGCAAAAAGCGCCCTCACAGCGGCCACCTTCAAAGTCCTACGGTGCCGCCACAAGAGCGCTTACGCTGCCCCCATCCGGAGAAGGGGGCGATATGTCAGGCGTATTGTAACCTGAGTCATCCGCCCAAGCAAAACCACCACAAAGGTGCCTGTCCCCTTTGTGGTGGTTTTGGGTCTGAGGCGACGCTAGTGGCGGAGTCCCAGCAGGCCGCGGCCGCGATGACGGGCCTCAGCGGACACCTGGGCATGCGGGCCGGCGGCCTTGACAGACTCGGGCAGGTGCGAGTACTTCTTCTCGAAGTTCTCCTCGAACATCACCGCCAGGTTGTGCGCGGCCTCGTCGTAGCGCGCAGTGCTCTGCCAGTACTGGCGCGGCACCAGGATGCCGTCGGGCACACCGTGGCACGTAGTGGGAATGTCGACATTAAAGATGTCGTCGTGCACAAACTCGCTGTCCTCGATGGTACCATCGAGGGCGCAAGCGACCAGTGAGCGCGTGTAGGCAAGCTCGATGCGATGACCCACGCCGTAGCCGCCGCCAATCCAGCCGGTGTTGACCAGGTAGACGCGCGTACGGCCGTCGGCGATGCGCTCGCCGAGCATCTTAGCGTAGACCATGGGGTCGAGCGGCATAAACGGCTCGCCAAACAGCGAGGAGAACGTGGGCGTGGGCTCGGTGACGCCGACCTCGGTGCCGGGGATCTTGGCCGTAAAGCCCGTCACAAAGTGATACATGGCGGCGTCGGCCGTCAGGCGCGAGATGGGCGGCAGCACGCCAAAGGCGTCGCAGGTCAAAAACAGCACGACGCTCGGAGTGGTGCCCATGCCCTTGGTCCACGCGTTGGGAATGTGCTCGACGGGATAGGCCACGCGCGTGTTGTGCGTGATCGAGACGTCGTCGTAGTTGGGCTTGCGATTCTCATCGAGTACCACGTTTTCACAGATGGCGCCAAAGCGGACGGCGTTAAAGATCTCGGGCTCATGAAATGCATCCAAGCCCTCGCACTTGGCATAGCAGCCGCCCTCGACGTTAAAGATGCCCATATCGGACCAGCCGTGCTCGTCATCGCCGATCAGCAGGCGTGTGGGATTGGCCGAAAGCGTGGTCTTGCCGGTGCCGGACAGGCCAAAGAACACCGCGGTCTCGTGCGTGACGGGATCCATGCTGGCCGAGCAATGCATGGGCAGTACGTCGTCCTCGACGGGCAGCAGGTAATTCATGACGCTGAAGATGGACTTTTTGATCTCGCCGGAGTAGCCGGTACCAGCGACCAGAATCACGCGCTCCTGGAAGTTGATGACCACGGCGGCGCTGGAGTTGAGGCCCTTGATGGCGGGGTCGCACTGGTAACCGGGCGCTGCGAGCACGCAGAAGTCGGGTTCGCCGGTGCGCGCGATTTCGCGGGCAAGCGGGCGGGCGAGCATCTGCTTAATAAAGAGTGCCTGGCTGGCACGCTCGCAGGCAACGAGCAGGCGACGCGTGTGGTTGCGGTCGGCGCCCGCCATGCCGCGGGTGACGAACACGTCGCGCTCGTTGAGATAGTCGACGATGCCGGCCTTGATGGCCTCATAGCTCTCGACGGACAGCGGGCGGTTGACCGCGCCCCAGGCGATTTTGTCGTGCACGTCGGGCGTGTCGACGATAAAGCGGTCGTTGGGCGAACGGCCAGTGCGCTCCCCTGTCTCGATCACCAGCGCGCCATTGGATGCCATGCGGCCTTCTTCGCGGCGGATAGCGTGTTCGACGAGCTCCGCGGCGGGTAGATCGACCAGCAGACGGGGCTGATTCTCGGCGGGATCTTCAACGAGCGTAATACCGAAGTTGGACAAAACTTCTGCAGGGGTAACACCAGGCATGGGGCCTCCTTTAAAAACGCGACACATGGACGCGGCGCGCACTTTACTCACGTAAAGCCCGTTGTACCCGATATGCAAAAACGTTTTTGCGGCAAGGGCGGCAAGCCCGCCCAACGGTCAAAAATCGCAGGCAAGCGGCCTAGTCATTGGGGACGCTTTTAAACGACTAGTCATTGGGGACACTCTTGAACAGACAACATTCAAGGAGTGTCCCCAGATGCCGGCACTTAGGGACGTTCCCAAAGTGCCGGCACATAAGGAACGTCCCTAAGTGCCGACTACAGCGGCAGGCCTTGGCCGAGCATGGCTATGGCGCTCATCAGGACCAGCATGCCGGCGGCGTAGGGCAGGACGGCGCCCAAGAGTTCGGCATCCTTACCGCGCACGAGCACGGCGGCAAGACCAATGGCGAGGGTCTGCGGCGAGATCATCTTACCGGCGGCGACGCCCAGGGCGTTCAACGCGACCATCCAGTAGTCGCTCACACCCAGCGCAGTGGCAGCCTGGCTCTGAATGGGGCCAAACAGCATGCCCGAGGACGTGCCCGAGCCGGTCACAAACGCACCGACTGCGCCGATCCACGGAGCCAGAATCGGGTACAGCCCACCGGCGACGGCGATGCAGAACGCGCTGATCGAAGAGATCATGCCCGCATAGCCCATCACCTTGGCGCAGCCCAGCACCGAAAGCATCGTGATAACCGTCGGCATCATCTGCTTCACAGTCGCGGCCAGCACCTCGCCCATCATGCGCGGCGAAGCGCCCTGAATGGCACCGCCGACAAACGCCGCCAGGAAAATCCAGACGCCTGGCGTGTTGATCCACGAAAACGTAAGCATACCGGGATTCTCACCGCAATACACCTGCACATGGCTCGCAAACGGCGCGAGCGCAGCATGTACAGCGGGCACCAGATTAGACGTGCCCAGCAGCAACACAAAGATCAGGATGAAGCACGACCAGGCCGAAAGCGCCGACTTAACGGTGAGCTTCTCCCCCGCCTCGATATTCATGTGAAAGCGTGCGTCCAGATGCCCCGACTTCTCGGCACGCATGGCAAGTGCAGCTGTCAGCGCGAGCGAAACGATGGATCCTACGACCACGGCCAGCTCGGGGCCCACAAACATGGCAACGACCAGAGCCGCGCCGACAAACGACACGCCGGAGAGCAACGCCACGCCGGCAACACCGTGCAGACGCTCGCCCACACTCGCGGCATTGCCCTGGTCATCGGCAACACGGCCCGCAACCAGCACAATAAATAGCGGCATCACCACAAAGAACGGTGCGAGCTGCACCAGCTGAACGGTCGCTAGGTGAAGGGAATCCAAACCCACCAGGTCGGCAACGGACACCGTGGGGATGCCGATGGAGCCGTAGGGCGTGGGCACGCCGTTGGCCAGCAGGCAGATGAGCACGGCAGGCACGGCCTCAAAGCCCAGGCCCGCGAGCATGCCGGCGGGAATGGCGACAGCGGTACCGAAGCCGGCCATGCCCTCCATAAAGCCACCGAAGCACCAAGCCACGAGCAGCGCCAGCAGACGGCGATCGCTGCTGATGGAGGTGATCATGCTGCCGATCACGTCCATGGCGCCCGTACGAACGCACAGGTTATACGTGAACACCGCGGCGATGATCACCAGGACGATGGGCCACAGAGCCATCAAAAAACCTTCGAGCGAGGCGGTCGCGATCTGCGCTGCCGGCAGGTGCCACCATGCGAAGGCAAGCAAGCACGAAAGGACAAACGATCCGATAGCGGCCTTCCAAGCTGGCCATTTAAAGCACAGCAGCATCACGACCAGCCAAATAATCGGCACAAGAGCCAGTAAGAATGCGGCGACGTCCATAGGTAGAAGCTCCTTGGTACCGCGTGGGCGGCATCGGGGGTGTCACAAAACTTCAACAGGATACCGCACGTTTACCGACAAATTACAGCCGCCCGCCGAAATTATTGAACAATCCGTTCAAAAACACGAACGAACACCGTCGCGTCTATACTAAAGCGCAGCAATAGAAAGGACTCCGCTTTGAGCATCACGCCCCTCGATAGCATTCGCCGCGCCATCGCCCGCCGCAACGGCGTCTCCAACCCCGCTGCATCGAGAGACGGCGCCGCGAAGGCCCAGGGCGGCCGCATCGAGAACGGCCTCTTCCCTGCCTCGCACACTGCCGAGGAACTCGCACGCATCCAAGAGCTGAGTCAGCGCAACGCCGGCGGGCCCGATAGCAGCCAAGCCACACGTCGCCGGCGCGAACGCGATCGCAAGCCCGGCCCCGTCCGCCGCATGGTCAACGCTTGGTGGAACCGTCTGCTCGGTGCCGTCTACGGCGGCGGCTTCTCCATGCAGGAAGCGGAATACGAGGAGCACGCCACCCGCCGCGATTACCTTTGGAACGCTCTCGGCACCGCCGTGTGGGGCTTGGCGTTTCCGCTGCTCACCATCGTGTCCACACAGCTCGTGGGCGCCGAAGAAGCCGGCAAGTTCTCCATCGCCTTTGTCACCGGCACGCTCATCATGATCGCATGCAACTACGGCGTGCGCAATTTCCAGGTCTCGGACATCGACGAAAAGACGTCCTTCGCCTCCTACCAGCTCAATCGTTGGATCTGCGGAGCGCTCGCCCTAGGCTGCGGCCTCATGTATAGCAGCGCCCGCGGCTATGACGCGCAGATGGCGACGATCGGCCTGGGCGTCTACCTGTATAAGGTCATCGACGGCGTCGCCGACGTGTACGAAGGCCGCCTGCAGCAGGCCGACAAGCTCTACTTGGCTGGAATGAGTCAAACGCTACGCTCCGTCGGCGTCATCGCGGTCTTCAGCGTGGCGCTGTTCTTCACGCGCAGCATGCCCATCGCGGCCATGGCCATGGGCATCGCCGCAATCGCCTCGCTCGTGCTGGTCACCGCGCCGCTCGCCCTGCTCGAGACCGAAAAATCGCGCCGCGTAAACCTGCGCGAGGTCGGCCACCTGTTTGTCCAGTGCGCCCCACTCTTTGGCGCGCTATTCCTGTTCAACCTTATCGAAAGCATGCCCAAGTTTGTGATGGAAGGAACACTGGCCTACAAATACCAGCTGTACTTTAATGCCCTGTTCTTTCCTGCGCAGGCTATTTTGCTGAGCATTGGATTTATCTATAAACCGCAGCTCCTGCGCTTGTCGAACATTTGGGCTAATCCTCGCAAGCGTCGTCGCTTTGACCTGATTATTGTTGCCGTTATGGCGCTGATCGTGGTCATCACCGGCATGTGCGCCGCATTTATGGCAGGTCCCGGTATTCCCCTCATGAGCTTTATGTACGGCCTCAGCTTTGAGCGCTACCGTACGCTGGCGCTGCTGATGGTCGTCGCCGGCGGCGTCACCGCGGCCATCGACTTTATCTACGCCATCATCACGGTGCTACGCCACGCTAGAGACGTCACCAAGATCTACCTGATCTGCTTCGCCGTAAGCGTGGTGCTGCCGGTGATCCTGATTAAGCTGCTGGGTCTGATGGGCGCTGTAGTGAGCTACCTAGCCATCATGGCCCTACTCCTGGTGCTGCTGATAATCGAGTACCGCCGCATCCGCCAACGCATCGAACGCGACCGCAACCCATACGGCGCCTAATTAGCTGCCCGGTCACCGGAATTTGCGATGGAATCACCCCGTCTGGGGTCTCGTTGCGGACAATATTCATCACGCAAAACTAAGTGAGTAGACTTTTACCGAATCCCCGACCACACCAACAGAGCACAAGTCTGTGACCTGCGGTTTTATTGAGGCAAATATGTTGGGTGCTCGGCATTTCCAAAAAAGTCTACTCACTTAGCAAGCGGGCAGCCAAAAAAGAACCGCCGCGACGTCGTTTGACTCCGTTGCGACGGTTTTTCGAGCATTTTCGCGCTGTCGAGGACGCAGACGCTCCTCATTTCTAGCGCTTACCGAGCAAGAAGGCGCTACTCTCCGAAAGTAGTCAAAAAAGCCCCGTCCCAAATTAGCTACGGTAGATCGGCGGAACAAGGTTATTCGCCCGGGTTGATGTTCGCGTAGAACTCGGCCCCGTCGTCCAGGCGCAGGATGCCCACGCGGCCGAACTCGGAGCCGGTGGCGGCGGCGCAGTCGATGTCGATGCGATCGGGCACACCAGCAGTGTCCTCGCCGCCCAAGCGCACGATCTGCCCGCGTCCCGATTCCTCATCGAGCCCCGCCAGACCACCGACCTCGCAATAGCGCCCAAGCGATACCGTGGGCGTGTGACCGCTCACCACGACCGGGCCCTTGCCCTCGGCAGAAAGCAGCCCGGTCGACGCATCCCAATAGCCATGACGAATCCACAGCAGGTCATCGGACGACTGCACCGCGAGCATCTGCTGCAGCAGCTCGCGATCGGCACCCACCGCTCCAACGCCATCGGCACAATCGACGCCATGCTCAAGCAAAAACGCGCGCGCCGCCTTCATCTCGATTCCAGCATGTACCAGCAGATACGGGCGCTCCTCGGTCTCGACCACTGCGTAGAGCGGCAGCGCGGCCATCCATCGCACGAGCTCCTCGTATGCCTCAAATTCCATGTCGTTGAGCTGCTCGCGCGTCGTCCAACCACCGTTGATATCCCAGGTCTCGGCATCGAGCGGATCCTGGCCAATGATGGCATCGAGCATGATCTGCTCGTGATTACCCTTGAGCACGTGGGCGTTGGGCAGCGAGCGCACGAGCTTAATAACGCCGACCGGATCGGGCCCGCGATCGATCATGTCGCCCAGCACGTACAGCGTGTCGTCGGACGTCAACGAGATCTTAGACAGGGCTTCGTCAAGCGCACGCACGTGCCCGTGAGCATCAGATGTCACATAGATCGCCATGGTACGCCTCTCCTTGCATTGCGGCCGAAGCCCGGCGCCGCAACTAAAACTTCAAGTTGAACTTAAACGTTACCCATTGTACTCCGTTGCAATAAAGCTGGAAAGGGTTTCCGAGCAGAGGCAAAGACGGCAGCCGTCTATGACGATATCGCGCACGCCCGCAATCCAACCCCATAAACCCACCATCTTTGGGTACAAATAACCGCAGGCAACTGACCGTGCCACGCCAACCAACCAGGAGCGGACACCATCCATGAACCAGATCCTTCTCTTTATCGGCCTCGTCATCATTCTGTGTCTGACCATCAAACCCGTCGGCAAAAAGCTCCCCTTCCCCACCCTGCTCATCTTTATCGCGCTCGGCATGCTGTTGGGCGTCAACGGCCCGGCGCATATCGACTTTAGCGACTATGCGCTCACCGAAACCGTCTGCAGCACGGCGCTGCTGTTCATCATGTTCTACGGCGGCTTTAACACCAATATCGACCGTGCCAAACCCGTCGCTGTGCCGGCGGTGCTGCTGAGCACGCTCGGCGTCGTCATCACTGCCGGCATCACCGGCGTGTTCGCCCACTTCGCGCTGGGGTTCGACTGGATCGACGGCCTGCTGTTGGGATCGGTCGTGGCATCCACCGACGCGGCCAGCGTCTTTAGCGTGCTGCGCGAGCACAACCTTTCGCTGAAGGGCGGCACCGACTCGCTGCTCGAGGTCGAATCGGGCTCCAACGACCCCGTCGCCTACATGCTCACCGCCGTGCTGGCCACACTCGCGGCCGGCGGCGACATTAACATCCCCGTGCTGCTGGCCAAGCAGATTATCCTGGGCGTGGGCCTGGGCCTCGCCATCGGCTGGGCGGCGGGCCGCCTGATTGAACGCGCGCACGCAGCGGCCGAGGGCGCGCAGACCATCTATTTGTTCGCCGTGGCCATCGTCGCCTACGCGCTGCCGAGCTACCTGGGCGGCAACGGCTTTTTGGCTGTATACCTGGCCGGCATTGTGCTGGGCGCCAGCGACATCACCGGCAAAGTCGAGATGGCGCACTTCTTTGACACCCTCACCGAGATGGCCGAGATGACGATCTTCTTCTTGCTCGGCCTGCTCGTAACGCCCGCACGCCTGCCGCAGATGCTGCTGCCGGGCCTGGCACTCATGGCGTTCATGCTCTTCGTGAGCCGCCCCATCGCCGTCGGCGTGCTCCTAGCGCCCTTTAAGACGAATCCCCGCCAGGTCGCGCTCGTAAGCTGGGCGGGCCTACGCGGAGCGGCTTCGGTCGTCTTTAGTCTCTTTGCCGTAGTGGCCGGCGTTCCCGGCGGACACGACCTATTTGACCTGGTGTTTGCGATTGCCGTGTCGAGCATTGTGGTGCAGGGCTCGCTGCTGCCGGCGGTGGCGAAGAAGCTCGATATGATCGATGCGACCGGCGACGTGCGTCGCACCTTTAACGACTACCGCGACGAAGACGGCATGTCGTTCGTCAAGCTCAAAGTAGGCGCTGGACATCCGTTTGCCGGACGCTCGCTCGCCGACATTGGCAGCGCAACGAACATGCTGGTGGTCCTGGTACTGCGCGACGGTGCGCACCCGGTGTTGCCCAACGGCGATACCGTAATTGAGGAAGGCGACCTATTGGTGATGGCTGCCCCGACGTTTGAAGAGCGTGCCGAGGTTACGCTGCGCGAGGTCACCGTGACGCCCCACGGTCACCTGGCCGGCCAGCGCCTGCGCGATGTGCCGCAAGGCAAGCATCCGTTTATTGTGGTGATGCTCAAGCGCGAAGGCCAAACGATCATCCCCGACGGCAACACCCTAATATACGCCGGCGACGAAGCCGTCATCGCCACGCTCGCGTCGTAGCGGGCAGGAGGTAGCTAATTTGCGACGAAGAGATCAAGCGCCTAGAAAGCCTCATGCCTTCGCTCGCAGATTTGGATTTGCCTGAGGAGTAAAGCACCCCTCCCCCATGTAACCATCCTGCAAATCATAGCGGCGCAGTCGAGTTTTACCGTGATGCGGTCGCGCCTGGCGCTCCACTGTGCTAAAGTATCCCGAACGTTCAAACGACTACGAGGGGGAACTAGAAGATGGCACGTGTGCACAACTTCTCAGCTGGCCCGGCCGCGCTGCCTACCAGCGTGCTCGCCGAGATCGCCGACGAGATGATGGACTACCGCGGTTGTGGCATGTCCGTGCTCGAGATGAGCCATCGATCTAGCATGTACCAGCAGATTATCGACGGCGTCGAGGCAACCCTGCGTCGTCTGCTGAGCATCCCCGACAACTACCGTGTCCTGTTTTTGCAGGGCGGCGCCACGCTGCAGTTTGCGGGCATCCCCATGAACCTCATGCGCCGCGGGCGCGCCGGCTACATCGTGACCGGCAACTTTGCCAACAAGGCATACAAAGAAGCCGCCAAGTACGGCGAGGCCGTGCTGCTCGCGAGCTCCAAGGACACCAATTTCGACCGCATACCCACCATGGCCGACGTCAACGCGCGCATTGCCGCCGAGGCCGCAAGCAACGGGCTCGACTACGTCTACATCTGCCAGAACAACACCATCTTTGGCACCATGTACCACGAGCTGCCCAACTGCGGCGACGTACCGCTGGTCGCCGATGTCTCGAGCTGCTTTCTGTCGCAGCCGCTCGACGTTGAGCGCTACGGGCTCATTTACGCCGGCGCGCAGAAAAACGCCGGCGCCGCGGGCGTGACCGTGGTCATCGTGCGCGACGACCTCATCGCAGATAGCTCCGCCTTTGCGCAAACGCCGCAGTACATGGACCTCAAGGCCCAGGCCGCCAAGGGCTCCATGCTCAACACGCCCAACACCTTTGGTATCTACGTATGCGGCAAGGTGTTCCGTTGGGTTGAGAAAACCGGCGGACTTGCCGCCATGGCCGAGCGCAACTGGGCCAAGGCCAATCTGCTCTATGACCTGCTCGAGCACAGCGAGCTGTTCCATAGCACTACGCAGGCCGACAGCCGCTCCATCGCCAACGTCACCTTCCGCACCGGCGACGCCGAACTCGACGCGGCCTTTGTCGCAGGCGCGGCCGGGCACCAGATTCAAAACGTCAAGGGCCATCGCCTGGTGGGCGGTATGCGCGCCAGCGTCTACAACGCCGTAACCATGGAAGACGTGCAGGCACTGGCCTCGTACATGAAGGACTTCGAAGCGCAGCATAGTTTGAGCCCGCGATCTAACTAGCCCGCAACGCGCGGGCCGACCAGCCACTTCAAACCACTTGTTTTAGACAAACCTGCTAAGGAGTTTTTCCATGCGTAAGATTAAGACCATCGACGACATCACTAAAGACGGCAAAGTCGAGTTTGGCGAGGGCTACGAATTTGTGAGCACCGCCGAAGAGGCCGACGCCATCCTGATGCGCTCGACCGACCTGCACGGCTACGAGCTGCCCGAGGGCATCCGCGCCATCGCCCGCTGCGGCGCCGGCGTCAACAACATCCCCGTCGAGGAGTACGCCAAGAAGGGCGTCGTCGTCTTTAACTCCCCCGGCGCCAACAGCAACGCCGTCAAGGAGCTCGTCCTAGGCATGCTGGTGCTCTCGAGCCGCGGCGTGGTGCAATCGATGAACTGGGTGCGCGACAACGCCGACGATCCCGAGATCCAGGTCGATGCCGAGAAGGCCAAGAAGGCCTTTGTGGGCCGCGAGCTCAAGGGCAAGCGCATCGGCGTCATCGGCCTGGGCAACGTGGGCTCCAAGGTAGCCAACGCCTGCGTCGATCTGGGCATGGACGTCTACGGCTACGATCCGTTCATTTCCGTCGAGCACGCATGGGTGCTGAGCCGCGAAGTGCAGCGCGTAGGCACGCTCGAGGACCTGTGCCGCGGCTGCGACTACCTCACCGTGCACGTACCCAGCAAGGCCGACACCATCGGTATGATCAGCACCCAGCAGATCGATCTGCTGGCACCCGACGCCGTGCTCATCAACTACGCGCGAGAGACCATCATCGACGAAGACGCCGTCGACGCCGCCCTGCGCGAGGGCAAGCTCAGCTGGTTTAGCTGCGACTTCGCCACGCCCAAGACGGTCAAGATGCCCAATACGTTTATCACCACGCATTCGGGCGCCGGCACCGGTGAGGCTGAAGCCAACTGCGCAGACATGGCCATCAGCGAGCTCAAGGATTACCTGGAGAACGGCAACATCGCACATAGCGTCAACTACCCCACCTGCAGCATGGGCAAGGCGCGCGCCGCAAGCCGCATCGCCTGCCTGCACGCCAACGTGCCCAACATGATCGGCCAGATCACGGCCATTCTTGCCAAGGACAACGCCAACGTGCAGCGTATGACCAACGAGTCCGCTGGCGAGAACGCCTACACCATGTTCGACACCGACGAGCACCTGGACAGCAGCACCATCGAGGCGCTCAAGCAGATTCCGTCGATGTATCGCGTGCGCGTGATCAAGTAGCGCCGGCACCAAGCCTGTCAGGCAGACCATGAAGCCCATTCGGCCCCCGTTTTCACGAAACGGGGGCCGATTTCGTTGCTCCGGCTGGTTTTGAAAATGCTACCCAGAACAAGTTATTTCGGATAATCGACAGTCGTACCCAAATCACTGAGCGCACCTGCTCTGATAAACAGCTTTATCAGGGGCTTTAGTAGGTAAAGATCAATCTCTATATACCAGATCCAAGTTGACTGTCGATTTTCCGAAACAACTTGTTTTGAGTAGCATTATTAAAGCCCTTCCAAGACGAAACTGAAGCCTTTTTCGCGCCCAAAACTCTAGCTCGCGCGACCGTTTTCCACCCGCGCGGCTACATTCCCGCCCAATCGATAAAAATCTCCTCACGAAGCCGACGTTCAAGCTCCTGCTGCCGCGGCGTCTTGTCTTTCAACGGCGCATCGAGATAGGACATGATGAGCTCCATCACCACGCGGAAGGCATCGGAGTCGGCCAGCTGGCTATAGGTCATCAAAACGACGGGATATCCCATCGCTTGCAAGGCCGTCGTTCGATCGGAGTCCGAAATCTTGGATTCTATGGATCCGTGTATGGCTTTACCTTGGCATTCAACAAGGCACTCTCGGCTGCCGTCCTTATTTGCCAGCAGAATATCGGCATAGCGCCTATCAAGCCCCGAAATCAGGCGGGCGCTGCGCGTCATACGAATCTCGACGTTATTGGTAAGGCGCAGCCCTTCGCCGCCGCGCAACCTCGTAAGGCCAAACAGCATCGAAGCCTGGACCTCGAGCGGCGATGCCGCCACCCCCGTAATGCATTTCGCGGCACGCGTGAACGATTTAGCGCCGCGGAGCCCCCGGATCTTATCGACGAACTCTGCAAGCTCAGAGAGCTCAATCAAGGGCGGTCGTTTCCACAAGTCCGTTGGATTCCCCGAGACATCCTTTACGTTTTCCCAACCCAGCCGCGCGTCGCCCCACCGGCCCCCATATGCCTGCACAAGTGCCGACTTTACCCGAGGCGCAATCTTGCACACGGCAAAGGTGCCGCACATCTCATACATACACATGATTAAACGCTCGTTTGAAACCGAGGAAGCCAGGGTCAGCAGGGTAAAGAGTGGGGACGCGACATCGAGGCCAAACTCTGTCTGCCGCACGGAGTCAAACGGCCTCTCCCCGTTCCAAACATGCCTGACAATGCGACCGCCCTTACGTCCGCAGCTGCCCTGCGCCAAAACATGCAACGGAACGCCCAGGAAATGCGTGACGAGTGGATGCTCGCAAAGGCGCTCCCTGCGCGGATCGTCCGCAGAATCGGGCAGGTCCGGCATTATCGCCAAGACCTGTGGAGGTATCCGATGATACCGAAAGGCAGATATGTCGCACAGCATGTCGTCCATAGAGGCTACGTACCCACTGCGCCGTCTGTGAACCCGCTCGGACGGCAAGCGAGCCGGCTCGGCCTGCGAACGGTAAATACTGCTACGCACACGTCACGGATCTCTCGGGAGGCTTACAATCGGTTTGGAAAGCAGACTTATTGTGAGGTTGCATATGCTTGATGAGGACTTTGCCTGGCGGCTTGCGCAGGACCTTGTGAAGATTGACAGCTCGGACCCCGGCGCATATGAGGGCGAGATTGAGCGGTATATCAAAGCGCTGGTTGAGGAACGGCTGGCACGGTTGAGTCATCCTGCGCTCGATGCCGTGCAGATTGAGGAGCTCGAGGTGCTCTCCGGACGCCGCAACCTCATGGTCACCGTGCCCGGCTTGAGCGACGAGCCACGGCTGGTCTATATCTGCCATATGGATACCGTCACCTTGGGCGACGGCTGGGACGCAGGCATTCCGCCGCTCGGAGCAATCGTGCGTGACGATAAACTCCATGGCCGCGGTGCCTGCGATATGAAGGGTGGCCTGGCCTGCGCCATTGCCGCACTGGTCCATACGCTCGAGCGCGTGGCGACAAGCGGCGAGTTGCCCCGCCGTGGCTTCTCACTCATTTGCTCGGTCGACGAGGAGGACTTTATGCGCGGCTCCGAGGCGGCCATTGATGCCGGCTGGGTCGGCTCGCGCGAATGGGTGCTGGATACCGAGCCCACCGACGGACAGATTCAGGTGGCGCACAAGGGACGCACATGGTTCGAGATTGAGATGACCGGCGTGACAGCACATGCGAGCCAGCCTTGGAAGGGCGCCGACGCCGTCGCCGCCATGGCCGAGGTCGTGTGCTCACTTCGTCGTGCGTTTGCGGCGCTGCCTCTGCATAAGGAGCTGGGGCCTTCGACTGTCACATTTGGTCAGATTGAGGGCGGCTATCGCCCCTATGTCGTGCCCGACCACGCCAAGGTCTGGGTCGACATGCGCCTAACGCCGCCGACCGATACGGCCGCCGCGACGCGCATGGTAGAGCAGGCCATCGCCGGCACCGAAGCCGCGATCCCCGGCTGCCATGGAAGCTATACCGTGACGGGCGACCGCCCCGCCATCGAGCGCGACCCAAGCTCCCCCCTTCTAGCCGCGCTCAAGCGTGCCGCCGATGACGTGACGGGCGCGGACACGACCGTCGGCTTCTTTACCGGCTACACCGACACTGCCGTCATTGCCGGCAAGACGGGTAACCGCAACTGCATGAGCTATGGCCCAGGCTCGCTCGCGCTCGCCCACAAGCCCAACGAATATGTGCCCCATGCCGATATCGTTCGCTGCCAGCAGGTGTTGATTGCGCTCGCTGACAACACGCTCTGGGACGCAAGCGGCCAAGTTGGGGCATAATAAGCCGCGAACAAACCGACTCACACGTTAGGACCGTCCATGAAAGCACTTCCGTTTCCCTGCATCCGACCGGCTCAGGACCGCGTGCTCGATGCGCTGCCGCAGATGGGCGGTATCCTGAGCGGCAACGACGCCCTACGCGGCGCCATCGCCGACGGCCTGATGCTCAAGGATCCAGGCGCGGCGTATTACGTGTACGAATGCTCGGGCGAGCCGGGTCACGTGACGGGTGTCGTGGCGATTTGCCCGACGAGTGTACTTGCGGGCGGCAAGGGCGTTGCCAGCGCTGACGTGGCCGCCGCTGCGCACGCGATCGCCGAACTCAAAGTTCAGCCTCGTCCCGTGTCGCTCGCCTACGAGGCCTCGCCCGTCATGGATATCATCCTGGGCGCCGCCAAAGAGGGCGCGTCGCTCTACGCCGTCACCGACCCCGCGGGCATTACGCACCGCGCGTGGGAGGTCAAGCGCGAGGACGCCGTCGGGGCCATCCGTGCTATGCTCGACCAAGCACCGGAGCCAGCACTGGTCGACGACCCTACCTACGCTGCCGCGCTGGTCGGGGCATCGCAGCTCCTGACCGACGATGCCCGTGCCGCCGGCACCTACACGGGCAAAGAGCCGTTCAACTTTGCCGTAGCTGTACTCTTCCCCGCCGCGCAGGTCAGCGGCGGCGTGCCGCAGGTTCCGACGGGTCTGCTCACGCACCAGGTCGCGCGGTTCTAGCAAGACCAGACCGTCCAGCACAAAAATCGGCAGCCCAACAAACAGGGGGCGGAGATGCAGCAGGTACATGCATCTCCGCCCCTTTTGCGTCGAGAAGTTATGCCGGCGACCCGTGCCGCCGTGCTCGCGTTATCCGCGCTGCGGACCCGCAGTAGCCACGAGCGGTTCAAGCCCCAGCTCGCGCGCGTAGTCTTCCTGCGTAAAGACTTCGACCAACTCAAACGTGTCGGATTCGTCGTCAAACGCAAAGTGCAGCACCGAGCAGTTGCCCGGCACGCGATCGCGCTCGTCGGCCGCCGCACCCCTCACGTGGTCCATGAACTCCTTGATGACCGAGCCATGGCTTACCGCGAGCACGCACGTATGGTCCGGACGCTGCATAAGCTCGGTCAGCGTCGCCACCATGCGCTCGCGCACCTGCATCTGGCCCTCGCCGCCAAACTGGCGATAGAAGTCGCGCCACGGGCGCTCGGGCATGAGCATCACGCGCTCGGCCTCAAAGTCACCAAAGAACCACTCGCGCAGGCCGTCCAGGCGCTCGTACGCCAAGCCTGGCCACAAGTTGGCGATAGTCTGCTCGGTGCGATGAAGCGTGGAGGTGTAGGCATGATCGGGCTCAATGCCGCGCGCACGTAAAAACATGCCGGCGCGCGCCGCCTGGTCGCAGCCCAACTGCGTAAGCGGCGAGTCACTCCACCCCTGAATGATACGCTTGAGGTTGAATATCGTCTGTCCATGACGGACCAGATACAGATCTTTATTCATAGGGGTCCTTTCGTTCGTTACCAATCAAGGAGCGAAAACGCCCCGTCGCAATAGCCAAAATGAAGCACGGCGCCGTTGTCGGGTAGCTCCCCCTCACCAGTCACATACTCAAGAAACTCCTGGCAGGCTGAGCCGTGGGAAACCGCCAGCACGCAGTCGTGCTGCGGCCTGGCCATGATGCGGGACAGCGCCGCGACCATGCGCGACTGAAGCTCACTTTCCGACTCGCCACCAAAGGCCACCGGATAATCGCCCCAGGGCTGCGGCGGCATCTCGCGATTTGATGTGCCCTCCAGCGAGCCAAAATGCCACTCACGCAGGTCATCGACCAGCTCAATGGAACGGCCCTCGCCAACGATAAGCTCGGCCGTATGCCGCGCCCGGCCCAACGGCGAGGAATACACATGATCAAAGGCCACGCCACGCGCCGCAAACGCCGTACGCGCCGTCAGCGCCTGCTCGCGCCCGCGCGCCGTAAGCGGCGAATCGTGCCAGCCCTGTAAAATGCTCTGCACATTGAGCTCAGTCTGCCCATGCCGCACCAAATACAGATCGGCCACACGCCCTCCCCTCGTACCACCACAAAGGGGACAGGCACCTTTGTGGTGGTTTACCGTCTGATCACGCCGCGGTGACGCTCAGCTACACCAGTACGTCGGCAAGCGAGCGCTTGGGTACGTGGTGCACCTGCGCCTCGTCGCGCCAATAATTGATGGAGCCGTCGGGATTGGAATCGATCGCATCGATCACCTGCGTCTCGGCCGGAACGCCAAAAGCCATGATCAGCTTGAGCTCATACTTGTCGTTATCGAGCCCCATGGCATCGATCGCGTGGAGCGTAAAGGCCTTGAACATGCAGGCTGCCACCTCGGGCGTGGCGCTGCGGGCGGCGAGCATCATCGTCTGCGCGGCAATGCCCGTGTCGACCTCGGTAATGGGAGCGGCGGGCTTGCCCGGAACGGCGCGCTCGGCAAGAATCGCGATGTAGCCGGTCGGGCGCTCACCCTCGGCAGGACCCGGCCAGTCCTTAAGTGCGCCGGCCCATGCGAGCTCGTCAAATACACGCGCGCAATCCTCGGCACCGCTCACCACGTGAAAACGCAGACGCTGACCATTGGCGCCGCAGGGAGCCAGGTGCGCCAGTTCCGCCAGCTCGAGCAAAAACTCGCGCGGCACGCGCATGGACTCGTCAAAGCGACGGCACGTGCGGGCACGACGGACCAGCGCATCAAACGCTTCCAGACCGAGCTTTTCGCAACCTTGCTTTGCCATCGATTCGACACTCGACGGTGCCTCGGGAACTGCTTCGTTCATAGGGACCCCCAATACAAGCCAATTGTCCTTAGGAAAATCTAACCTAAAACGTAGGCAATAACGAACAGGGCTGCAATGTTCTACACCTGTTGAATAGAAAATCGCGACGTGGGGAACAACGGAAACAATTCGGGGCCTTTGGGTTACGTTTCGCCCTCCCCGACCCATACGTCAGCGCCCTTAGGGGATACTGGTTGTAACGATCAAGGCTTACGCCGCACGGAAAGGAGACATTATGGGCATCTTTAAGAACGATGACCAAAAATCGAGCCAGTTTGGATTTGACGAGAAAAGCATGGCAGGCAAAGCCGTCAAGGCCGTGCGCTGGATCTACGCCATCACGGGCGTCGTGGCGCTCATTGCTGGTATCGCGCTGCTTTTTGCACCCGCCAAGTCCCTCGTCTTTTTGACGACCGTCCTGGGCTTCTACTTTGTGATTACGGCAGCCATCAGGCTGTTCACTGCCATTTTTGAGCCGCTGCTGCCCACCGGCTGGCGCGTCACGAGCATCATCTCCAACCTACTCATTATCTTGGGCGGCGTCATAATCCTGCGCAACCAGGCCTTCTCGACCGCGACGCTCACCACGATGGTGGTTATCGTGGCCGGCTTTGGCTGGATTGTCGAAGGTGTCATGTCCATTCTGGAGTCCGAGCTTTCGTCCAACCGCGCCCTCGCCATCCTGAGCGGCGCACTTTCCATCATCGCCGGCATGTTCGTGTTTATCTATCCGCTGTGGTCGGCCAAGATGCTCGTCATCTTTAGCGGCGCCGCGCTGCTGGTGTTTGGCGTAACGCTGATTGTTCGCGCTATTCAATTTGGCAAACTGGTGCGCTAGATGCCACGAACGCTCTTTATTGATGCAGACGCCTGCCCGGTCACGCGCGAGTCGATTGACTGCGCGCGGCGGGCGGGCGTCGCCGTTGTTATCGCCGGCAACAGCACGCAAAACCTGGAACGGCACATTCGCCGCGACGACCCGCGCGATGCCGAGCACGCGCGACGCGGCTTTTGGGTCACGACGCTCGATGTGAGCGTGGGCGCCGACAGCGCCGACTTTGCCATTGTCGAACGCCTGCAGGCGGGCGACGTGGTCGTGACGCAGGACATTGGCTTGGCGAGCATGGTGCTCGGGCGCGATGCCGCCGCTATCGGTGTGCGCGGGCGCGTCTACGACAAAGCAACCATCGACATGCAGCTGTTTATTCGCCACGAGGAAAAGAAGGTGCGCCGCGCCGGCGGACGCACTCGCGGGCCGGCGGCATTTACCAGCGAAGACCGCGCCCGATTTAAACGCAACCTCACCGAGCTGCTGCGCTAACCAAGGTAGATTTTTGGGACATGTCCGGAAATCTACCTTTTTGTTTTGGCGATTGACGCGCATCCAACGCCCAAGTCATGGCGGTAGATTTTACGGTATACCCCAGTTTTTACGGCCTATCCCAAACATCTACTTAGAGGCCAAAGGCGGAAAGGATGAGACCCCAGCCCGCGCCGATGACGTACATCATAATCAGGAACACGGCATTTTCGCGGGCGCTGCGGTTGGTGCGGAACAGCACCAGATAACCCACGCCGGCGGAAATGAGCGTGCCGGCGAGCATCGGGGCCAGCTGCAGCGCGCCTTCCAGGTACAGTTGCGTAATGACGACGCTGGCCGAGCAATTGGGAATCAGCCCGACAAGCGCCGAACCCAGGACAGCGAGTATCTCGTTGCCGCGCAGGAACTGCTCGATCGCGGACTCGCCGAACGTCTCGAGCACGGCGACCAGAATCAGCGTCACCAGAAAAATGAATACCGAGACCTGCACGGTGTGCGAGATCGCGCTGCGGATGATCGACAGGACAGGCGTCCCTTCGTGGGAGTGGGAGTGACCGTGACCATCATGGTGTTCATGTTCGCCCTCATGACCGTGATCGTGGCCATGTCCGTGTTCGTGCTCGTCCTCGTCTTCATCGCAACCGCAATGGTCGCGCTCGCACAACTCGTGGATGTGGTCGGCGCTCACGCCCGCCTCGGCCACCTCGTCGATGATGTCACCGCCGCTGTGGTCGTCATGCGCGCAGTTAACGTGCGCCGGATTGACAGTGGTCCCCAACACGGTACGACGAATCGCCGCATGCGCGCGGGCGTTGCGACGCAGACCGCGAATGGCGGCATCTACGATAAAGCCCGTGACCAGTGCGATAAGCGCTTTCGAAGCCAAAAGCATCGCCATAGTCTGCACGGGAACCTGCTCGGCAAGTAGCAGCGGCAGCATCTCGTCGGAGGTCGAAAGGAACACCGCCACCAACGTGCCCAAGGTCACGACACGGCCGGCGTACAGCGTTGCTGCCATGGCCGAAAATCCGCACTGCGGCACAATGCCCAGCAGCGAGCCAACCACGGGACCCGCAGCGCCGGCGCGCTTGATAGCGCCGTTGACGCGGTCGCCCGCAACGTGCTCAAGTGTCTCGAGAGCAAGATACGTCACCAACAAAAACGGCACCAGCGACAGCGTGTCCTTGCCGGCGTCGAGCAGAATATCAATCAGTAAATCCATGACGGATGGAACCTTTCGTGTCTTTCGGCAGCATTGTAAAAGTCCTAGCGGCCAACTAGGGTATTGTAGTTGTCCCGGGCGCGGTGCCAATAGTTGCCCATGGTAAACTATCATCTCGCCACAACTCAGTAACCCCGAGCCGCGCGACGCGGCCCGTCCAAGGAGCAGCCTATGAACGTTTCGCAAGCACTTGAATACGAGCGCCAGCCGTTTATTCCCATGTTTATCTATGGCGACCACGGTGCCATGGAGTCCGAACGCCAGAAGGGCGAAGAGGCCCTCAAGGTGCTCGAGACCGAGTATTTTACTGCCGAGGACGACCCCGGCTTCGACTTTGCCACCGTGCGCGACCTGGCCGACCGCAACCGCGACCTTTGCGACCAGATTGGGGAGGCACGCCTGCGCAATGTGACGCCCGCGACGCTCTCGCGCGGCCTGTCCGACGCCGACACCTGCGCCGCCATCGGCAAAATGCAAAAGCGCACCGCCGCGTCCGTTATGCGCGAGATCCGCGGTGACCGCGACGCGCTCGGCGTGGCCTACGCCCGCAAGCCCATCCAGGGCACCGTGCTCGGTGTCGACATCGAGACCACCGGCCGTGCACCCGAACGCGGTTATATCATCAACGTCGGCTGGGAGATCATGGAACTCACCAGCGACGCCATCCCGCACGACGCCGAGGCGCACTACTGTGGCCTGCCCGACATCTACCGCGGCGAGGATGTACCGCTGTCGAACATCCATCACATTACCTGGGACGACATCGACGGCAAAAAACCATTCCGCGAGAACAAGGAACTGCAGAAGCAGCTGCTCAAACTTATGAAGAAGTACCCGTACATGGCGCATAACGCCGCGTTCGAAGACAGTTGGTTCAAGATCCACCTGGACGGTTACGCCGAGGCACGCCGCGCCGGCAAGATCATCGTCATCGACTCGCGCCAGATCTGCCGCAGCCTGGATGCCGACGTCCGCTCGCTCCCCCGCGAGTCCGCCCCCGCCGCGCTCGAGAACTGGGCGCGCCGCCGTGGAACCCTCGCCGCCGACGCCAGCGAGCAGCATCTGGGTCTGGACGACACCGACCTCATGCTCCGCACCGTTCAAGCCGAGTTCAACCTCAAGAACCTGTTTGCGAAATAACCTATCCATCTGCGGGAGCGCCTGCCAGGCACAGTGCAATCCGTCTGGACGCACCGGCACGCAGTAAACTAGGGCGCAGCCTTATGGCTGCACCCTAGTTTTCATCAAAACGAGCAAATATGCGTGCTTCACATAGTCGGCAGGTTGGCCCACCTACATTTTTCCAGTTGTTCGGCCAGCTGAACCACTAGTCGAGGCCCCTTGAACCGCAATCGAAGCTAAAATCGCCTTAATTTCGCAACCAAGCCCCATAAATCTACCTGAATCAATTCGAATAGGACGTTGCGATCGCGCCATTCGTATAGGATAAGGCCGAATAACTCAAATTATGTTGGTGAGGCATCTGAGCGGTCGGCAAAAACGCTTAGAAGCTACGAATCCGCAACTAAAGTTCACCAAAAAGGGGCAGCCGGCAGAAACCTCCCCAGCCGAAGCTGCTCCCTCAATACGACAGCTCAAAAACCCACCGTTCGCAGAAGATAAGCCGCGCCCCAATACCGTTGCCCGAAGTTTCGGGCGTATGCGGCGTCCGCTATGCCATCATGCGCGTATGGGAATCATTCTGTCACATACCACGGCACGCGCTGTATACCAAACAGCCAACTCGCTCGCAAGCTACGCGACCGGTCCCATACCTATGGAAAAGATTAGGGTGTCTGCGCCGACCACGTCCGACCTGGAAGCGGCACGAGCATGGCTCAACAGAAAGAATGTCGATTCTGAACGCATCCATGTGCTGACGTTTTCCAATAATGCCAAAAGGCACCGCAAGGGCTGCATCTGCCACTGCACGCGCTATGCGTTTGATGCAGAAAGCTACCTAGAACTCGAGCCGAACGTCTACATCGTCGATATCAAGCTGTGCGCGTTAGAAGCAACAGCCGACCTCAACCTTTCGGAGCTCGTTGAGTATTACTTTGAAATCTGCGGCTCCTACGCGCTTGGAACGTCCGACGAAACTCAATATCGCAAGCGCCCAGCCCTAACCAGCGTTGAAGAGCTCAGAGCCTTCTTTTCAGAGGCATCGGGGTATCGTGGATCTAATAAAGCACTTAAGGCACTTTCTTATGTACGCGAAGGCTGTCGCTCCCCACTCGAAACGGCGTTTGTCATGATGCTGACAATGCCCAAGTCAATGGGTGGCTTAGCCATACGCGCTATCAAAACGGATTATCCGATCCCAGTCCCCAAAAGATACGCCGCCCTAACGCGACGGACGGTTTTCTACCTCGACGCGCTGCTCGAAAATTCAATGACCGATATCGAATACAACGGCTTTTACCACGACGAGCCCGAGCAGCAATCAATTGACGAGGAACGCCGAAACACGCTGCGAAACATGGGATATGCCGTTATCACAGTTAGTCGTCATTCCTTTTTCAAACAGTCCGCTTTTAGACGGGTCATGGAAGCGATTCGCATTCGCGAGAAGATCTGGCCCGGTCGACTCCCGGATAACTTCGCCATCCTGCAAGAAAATCTTCGTCAATTTGTCTTGCGGCGCTACTTCGAATACGGTCGCCGCATCCTGGAGGCGCACAAAGAAGAAGAGGCCACCAAGCGCGAAATTGCAAGCCAATATCCGCAAGCTGATGACCCGAGCATCAACGATGTGCCCGAACCCGATGACATGCAACACGTTGGGGCCCTTGCTGAAGAAATCAATGGGCCATGGGAATGCGAAATGTCCGCAAAAATCGATGAAAACCGCGCGGAAGACGACGCGATTATTGATCTAATTGAGAATTCGCTCTTCTAAAGGCGGTCTCTGCGGATGTCCACCTACATTTTTCGACTTATTCGGCCACCGATTTGCCTGATTGGCTGCAGCAATGCTCAATATAACTTTAGATAAAACTGATTCTGCAGGAACTCCCGTAGAGAAAGAACTGATTCTCGCGGTATTTAACAAGATAAAGTACAAATATGAACAGCTCTAATGCTTTTCGAGGCGGCTTTCTTAGCATGCTGGCCGAACATCTCGAAATATGTTGGCGAGCATTGTGTCGATGCATCCTAACCCACAGAAAAGGTTGATTTTCAATCTCAACGCAACAGCCTGAACGGACCCCGCGTTTCCGCAGC
>WGSN01000016.1:0-51680 GCA_014871645.1 Collinsella sp. | reverse complement strand
CATCATCTACACCCCGTTCCAGTTCTCCGATGTGGGCGGCACCCTTACGCTGGGTGATCAGGTTATCGCCGGCGCCTATCCCATCCGTGTTGCCGAGATGGCGATGACGGGCCAGCCCTTCTCCGATAGCACCTACTTCAACAGCTACACCTTCAACAACCTGTGGCCCTACATCGGTATCGGTCTCGCCTTTATCTTCACCGCTTACAAGGGGAACAAGGATAAGACCAAGGCCGTTATCATCCCGCTGATCATCACCGCCGTGCTCTCCTGCGTGACCGAGCCCATGGACTTCCTCTTTGTCTTTGCCGCTCCCGTGCTCTTTGTCGTTCACTCGATTCTTTCCGGCATCTTCCTGGTTCTGCTCAAGGTCCTCTCCGTGCCCGCTTCGACTGCAGGCGGCATCATCAACATCGTGGTTTCCAACCTGGTCCTCGGTGTCGACAAGACCAACTGGCCGGTTATGCTGGTGCTTGGAGTCGTCAACGCCGCTCTGTACTTCTTCCTCTTCACCTTCCTTATTAAGAAGCTCAACCTCCACACGCCTGGTCGCGAGGAAGAGTCCGAGCTTGCTGAGTCCGTTGCCGAGGGCGAGGCCGCCGCGTCTGTCGCGGTGAAGCAGGGCGCTGTTGCCGCGGCCCCCGCAGAGGGCGTCGATGCAGGTATTGCCGACCTGGTCGCAGGTCTTGGTGGCAAGGACAACATCGAGGAGCTCGAGAACTGCTTTACGCGTCTCCGCGTGAACGTTAAGAACCCGGACCTCATCAATGAGGACCTCATCAACCACGTGCCCAACAGCGGCATCAACCGCAACGGCAATAATATCCAGATCATCTTTGGCATGAAGGTCGCCGAGATGCGCGACAAGGTCGAAAACGCAATTGAGAAGGAGCAGTAAACAATGATCATTACTCTGTGTGGTGGCGGATCCACCTTTACCCCCGGCATCGTCAAGTCCATCGCTCTGCGCAAGGACGAGCTCGACGTTGACGAGATTCGTCTGTACGACATCAACGAGGAGCGCCAGCGCAAGATCGGCGTGCTCGTGGACTGGATTTTGCACGAGGACCTTGGCCTGGACATCAAGCTCACGGTGACCACCGACAAGGAGACTGCCTTTACGGACGCGAGCTTCGTGTTTGCCCAGATGCGCGTGGGCGGCTATGCCATGCGCGAGCAGGACGAGAAGATTCCGCTGCGTCACGGCTGCGTGGGCCAGGAGACCTGCGGTTGCGGCGGCCTTGCCTACGGCATGCGCACCATCTTCCCCATGGTCGAGCTGATCGATGACGTTGAGAAGTACGCCAAGAAGGACTACTGGATTCTCAACTACTCCAACCCTGCTGCCATCGTGTCCGAGGGCTGCCGCGTGCTGCGTCCCAACGCTCGCATCATCAACATCTGCGACATGCCGATCGCGATCATCGACGTGGTTTGCGCCGCACTCGATATCGACAAGAAGGATGTCGAGTACGATTACTTTGGCCTCAACCACTTTGGTTGGTTCACCTCGATCCGCCACAAGGGCGAGGAGGTGCTCCCGCAGCTGCGCGAGTACATCAAGGAGCACGAGATTCTGCTGCCCGACTCCTACCTCAAGGGCATGGGCTCGCTCATGGCAAAGAAGCCCGAGGAGGCCACTGACGAGCACCCCGAGCAGAACCGCCACACCAAGGGCAGCTGGTACTACGTCTGGAAGGGCGAGTACGAGATCATGGAGTGCTTCCCGGAGTACCTGCCTAACACGTATCTGAACTACTACCTGCAGCAGAAGGAGTTCGTCGAGCATTCCAACCCCGAGCGCACCCGTGCTAACGAGGTTGAGGAGACGCGCGAGAAGAACCTCTTCGACGGCATCGACCACTACGAGAAGACCGGCGAGATCGACGAGAGTACGTTCTATGCGGGCAGCCACGGCGACTGGATTGCCGACCTGGCCATCGCTCTGAAGAACGATACCAAGCAGCGCTTCCTGGTCATTTGCGAGAACAAGGGCGCTATCCCCAACATGCCCTACGACGCCATGGTCGAGCTGCCTGCCTACATTGGCAAGAACGGCCCCGAGGTCATCAGCCGTGACAACATTCCTCTGTTCCAGCAGGGTCTTATGATGCAGCAGCTGAACTCCGAGAAGCTCGTGGTCGAGGCCACGATCGAGGGTTCGTACGAGAAGGCGCTCAAGGCCTTTACGCTCAACAAGACCGTGCCTTCGATGAAGGTCGCCAAGGAAGTTCTCGACGACATGATCGAGGCCAACAAGGGTTACTGGCCCGAGCTTAAGTAAAAGCAACAGGGTCGCTGGCCGCATACCTGGAGCAATGCCCCGTCCACGTGATTGCGTGGGCGGGGCATTGTCATTTGGTAACGCGTTTTACCAAATATGGCATTTATCTGCGGTAATGTTCTATTTCACCGCCGAGGGTGACATTTCATACCGCCTGCCGAACTGCGTGGAGACCTAACAACTTTTTAGGTCAGTGTTGTGCGTGTAGCAACTTCGCCCGGCCTCGCCTCCGGGCTGCCATGTGAGAGGGGATCTTATGGCTCGACTGCACGTAATGGAACGCAGCCACGCTCAGGCCGTCATGGACGACCTGCACGATGCGCTCGGACGTCGTCTGGCGGTGAGTTCGCTCGCCCCGTGCCCCGTTGAGTTTACGGCAGCGCTCGTCAATCTGTGCTCCACCCAGAGCTGCGGCAAGTGCACGCCCTGCCGCGTGGGCCTGAGCGCGCTGAGCGACCTGCTCGCCGATGTGCTCGAGGGCCGCGCCGACGAGTCCACGCTCAACTTGATTGAGCGCACCGCCCGCACCATCTACCTTTCGAGCGACTGCGCCATCGGCTACGAAGCTGGCGCCATGGCACTCACGGCCATTCGCGGCTTCCGCGACGATTTTGAGCACCACATTCGCGAGCACTCCTGCGGCTTTGACCGCGAGGCCCGCGTCCCGTGCGTTTCGGGCTGCCCGGCGCACGTCGACATTCCCGGGTACATTTCGCTGGTCGAGGCCGGCCGCTATGCCGACGCCGTCAAGGTCATCCGCAAGAACAATCCGCTGCCGCTCGTCTGCGGCCTGGTGTGCGAGCATCCCTGCGAGATGCACTGCCGCCGTGGCATGGTCGACGACCCCATGAACATCCTCGCCCTCAAGCGTTTTGCCGTTGAGCATAGCGACCTCAACGACCACAAGCCGAATGTGGTGGACAACACCGGGAAGCGCGTCGCCGTGATCGGCGGCGGCCCGGCCGGTCTTTCTTGCGCTTACTACCTGGCCGTGATGGGCCACAAGGTGATCATCTTGGAGCAGCGCCACCACCTGGGCGGCATGCTGCGCTACGGCATCCCCAGCTATCGTCTGCCGCGCGAGCGCCTGCAGGCCGAGATCGACTGGATCTTGAGCGCCGGCATCGACGTGGAGCTCGACCACTCCGTCAACGGCGAGGAGCTTGCCCGTCTGCGCGACGAGGTCGATGCCGTCTACCTGGCCATTGGCGCCCACAGCGATAAGAAGCTCGGCCTTCCGGGCGAAGAGGCTCCCGGCGTGGAGTCGGCCGTCAAGATGCTGCGCGCCATCGGCGATGACGAGCTGCCCGACCTGAGCGGCCAGCGCGTGTGCGTCATCGGCGGCGGTAACGTGGCCATGGACGTGGCGCGCTCCGCCGTGCGCTGCGGTGCCGAAAAGGTGAGCATCGTCTACCGCCGTCGCATCTGCGACATGACGGCCCAGGACGCCGAGATCGCCGGCGCCCAGGCCGAGGGCTGCGAGGTGCTGGAGTTGACCGCCCCGCTCGCTATCGAGACGGGCGAGGAAGGTCGCGTGAGTGGCCTGCGCGTGCAGCCGCAGATTATCGGCGAGCCCCGTCGTGGGCGTCCGGCCCCGCGTGCCGCCGCCACGCCCGAGCGCGTCATTCCCTGCGAGCGCGTGTTTGTGGCCATTGGCCAGGACATCGATTCCAAGCCGTTTGAGGACATGGGCATCGCTTGTAAGTGGGGCTGCGTGGTCACCGATTCGGATGGCGCCGTGCCCAACTTCGATGGCCTCTTTAGCGGCGGTGACTGCCAGACCGGTCCCGCCACCGTCATCCGTGCCATCAACGCCGGCCGCGTGGCTTCGGCAAATATCGACCGCTACCTGGGCTTTGACCACAAGATCAAGCTCGAGGTCGAGCTGCCGACCGTCCAGTTTAAGGGCAAGCATGAGTGCGGCCGCTGCGAGCTGGGCGAGCGCGAGGCCGGCGAGCGTATTCACGATTGGGATCTGGTCGAGCAGGGTCTCACCGAGCAGGAGGCGCGCCAGGAGGCGAGCCGCTGCCTGCGTTGCGATCACTTTGGCTTTGGCGCGTTCCGCGGAGGGAGGAACCTGGAATGGTAGAGCCCAACAACACCACCGTCAGCGACAACACCGAAAACGGAGCGCATAACATGGTCAAGCTCACTATCGATAATTGCGAGGTCGTGGTTCCCGAGCACACCACGATCCTGGATGCGGCCAGGTCCGTCAGCATCCAGATTCCCACCCTGTGCTACCTGCGCGATCTAAACGAGATCGGCGGCTGCCGCGTATGCGTGGTCGAGGTTGAGGGCTGCGACCAGCTGGTTGCCGCCTGCAACAACTACGTGCTCGACGGCATGGTGGTCCACACCAACAGCCCCAAGGCCCGCGAGGCGCGTCGCACCAACATGCAGCTGCTGCTGTCCCAGCACGATTCGCAGTGCACGAGCTGCGTGCGCAGCGGCAACTGCAACTTTCAGACCATCGCCAACGATCTGGGCATTTTCTATCTGCCGTATCAAAGGCATTTGGCGGGCGAGGGCTGGGATTTCGATTTTCCCATCATCCGCGAAAACGACAAGTGCATTAAATGCATGCGCTGCATCAAGGTGTGCGAGAGCGTGCAGGGCCTAGGGATTTGGGACCTGACCAACCGCGCCACGCATACCGCCGTGGGTACCCGCGGGCGCGCACCGATCGGCAAGACCGATTGCGTCGCGTGCGGCCAGTGCATTACACATTGTCCGACGGGCGCCCTGCGCGAGCGCGACGATACCGAGACCGTGTTTGACGCGCTCGCTAATCCCGACAAGATCGTGCTGGTGCAGATCGCGCCGGCCGTGCGCAGCGCCTGGGGCGAGGAACTCGGCATATCTCGCGAGGAGGCCACCGTTGAGCGCCTGGCCTGCGCGCTGCGCCGCGTGGGCTTTGAGTACGTGTTCGACACCGATTTCTCGGCCGACCTCACCATTATGGAGGAGGGATCCGAACTGATCGAGCGCCTGGGCGCCGCCGCCAAGGGCGAGGGCGACAGCCGCGGCTGGCCCATGTTTACGAGCTGCTGCCCGGGCTGGGTGCGCTTTGTGAAGGCGCGCTATCCGGAGTTTGTCGACAGCCTGTCCACGTCCAAGTCACCGCAGCAGATGTTCGGCGCTATTGCCAAGACCTACTACGCCAAGGTGCTGGGCGTGGAGTCCGAGCGCCTGTTCGTGGTGTCCGTTATGCCGTGCACGGCCAAGAAGGCCGAGTGCGCGCTGCCGAGCATGGTGGGCGAGGACGGCACGCCCGATGTGGACGTTGCGCTGACGGTGCGCGAGATGGTGCGCATGATCCGTGCGAGCCACGTGAGCGTTGACACGCTGGTCGAGGAGCCGCTCGATACGCCGCTGGGCTTTGGCACGGGCGCGGGCGTGATCTTTGGCGCCACGGGCGGCGTGATGGAGGCAGCCGTGCGCTCGGCATATTACCTGGTGACGGGCAAGAACCCCGATGCGGACTTCTTTACCGATGTGCGCGGCCTGGACGGCTGGAAAGAAGCCGTCGCCGATATCGATGGCACCAAGGTGCGCGTCGCCGTGGCGCACGGGCTGGGTAACGCCGCCCGCCTGCTCGACGCGATTCGCGACGGCCGTGCGAGCTATGACTTCGTCGAGGTCATGGCGTGCCCGGGCGGCTGCGTCGGTGGCGGCGGTCAGCCCATCCACGACGGCTGCGAGCTGGCGGCCGAGCGCGGCCAGGTGCTGTGGGGCCTGGATGCCGCTGCGGACATTCGCTTCTCGCACGAGAACCCTGATGTTCAGGCGTGCTACCGCGAGTTTTTGGGCGCGCCGCTCTCGCCGCTGGCCGAGGAGTTGCTGCATACCGACCATCACGCCTGGTCGATGCCTAACGAGGGGAAGTGCTAACGATGCGCGCGTTTGATGTTGAGATGACGCGCCGGGGGTTTGCCTCGGCGCTCGCCGTGGGCGCGTTGTCGCTTGCGCTCGCGGGCTGTGGCGGCGGGGCTGTCGGTGCCGGGTCCGCCGCGGGCTCGGCTGCCACGGACGGCGCCGGTGCTGCTGCGGAGCCGGTTGAGGTGCACGTCGCCTCGCTCAAGGGCCCGACGTCGATCGGTCTGGTGAGGTTTATGGACCAGGCGGCGAGCGGCGAGACGGATAACGAGTTCGACTTTGCGATCAGCGCCGCAGCCGACGAGATCGTGCCCAAGGTCATTCAGGGCGATGTCGATATCGCCCTAGTGCCCGCCAACGTGGCGAGCGTGCTCTACAACAAGACCGAAGGCGCGGTGCAGGTCATCGACATCAACACGCTGGGCGTGCTGAGCGTTGTGACGGGCGATGCGAGTGTGGCCTCGTTTGGCGATCTGGCGGGCCATACCGTCTATATGACGGGCAAGGGCACCACGCCGGAGTACGTCATGAACTACCTGCTGGAGCGCGCGGGCCTGACCGGCCAGGTGACGCTCGAGTTTAAGAGCGAGCCCACCGAGGTGCTGTCGGCCCTGCTTGCCGATCCGTCTGCTGTGGGCGTGCTGCCCGAGCCGTTCAAGACCGCCGCCATCGCCAAGAGCGAAGGCAAGCTGTCGGCTCCGGTAAGTCTGACCGATGTGTGGGATGAGCTGGCAGGTGACACGGGCTCGCGCCTGCTGACGGGCGTGACCGTGGTGCGCCGTTCCTTTGCCGAGGAGCATCCCGACGCCGTGGCGGAATTCTTGCGCTGCCATGAGGCGAGCGTGAAAGCCGTCAATGCGGCGCCGGCAGATTGGGCTCAGGCCGTGGTCGATGCGGGCATCGTGGATAACGCCACGATTGCCGAAAAGGCGATTCCCGGGTGCATGCTCGTGTGCCAGACGGGGAAGGATATGAAGGCGGCGCTCGGTGGGTACCTGCAGGTGCTGGCCGATGCGGACGCGAGCGCCGTGGGCGGCAAGCTCCCGGCTGACGATTTCTACTACATGGAGTAGCCCGTGCGTGCGTTTGCTCGACAAATGACAGAGCGTATGAAGGCGGTGGCGGCAGCAGGTGCCGTCGCCGCCTTTTGGCTTGCCGTGTGGGTCTTCGTGGCGGCGCTGGTGGCACAGCCGCTGATTTTGCCGGGTCCGGGTGCTGTTGTGGTGGCGTTGCTGCGGCTGGTATGCGATGCCGGCACGTGGGCGATTCTGGCGGGCTCGGGTGCGCGGATTCTAGGCGGTTTGGCGCTTGCCGCGGTGTGCGGTGGTTTGCTGGCCGGAATTTCGTCGCGCTCGCGGGCGTTTGCCCGCTTGGTGGCTCCGGCGCTTTCGTTTGTTAAGGCGACGCCGGTTGCCTGCGTGGTGGTCCTGCTGCTCATTTGGCTGGGGTCGGCGCGCGTAAGCATTGCGGCGGTCTTTTTGATGGCGCTGCCGGGCGTGTATTTTTCGCTGGCCGAGGGCTTGGCACAAGTGGATAAACCGCTGGAGCAGATGTTCCGTCTGCATGGCGTGCGCGGCTGGCGCCTGTTTTGCGTCCATACCTGGCGCGAGGTGCTGCCGTTTGTGCTTTCGTGCGCCCGCGCCGTGATCGGCATGAGCTGGAAGGCCGGCGTGGCAGCCGAGCTGATCGGCATGGCGGTGGGCACCGTGGGTGAGCGCATCTATCAGGCGAAGCTGCTCATTGAGACGGCTGACCTGCTGGCGTGGACCGTGTTGGTCGTGGCGGCATCGTGGGCATGCGAGCGCGTGCTGATGTGGCTGCTGCGGGCTTCGGGTTCCGTGGCATGGCGTGTTGCCGTGCGGACGCATGGACATGGACTGCGCGGGCGTGCGGGGGCCGCGAGCGATGGCGCTTCGGCGGAGCTTGCGCTTGCCGTGGGCGATCGCGCGCCCTGGGCGCCGGCGCTGGACGGTCTGGTGCTTCGTGTGCCCACCGGCGGGCGTACCTGCGTGATGGGCGCCTCGGGGGTGGGCAAGTCGACGTTGCTCGCGCTAGCGGCGGGGGAGTGCGCACCGTGCTCGATGGTGTTTCAGGATGTGCGCCTGGTAGAGGACGCTTCTGCTCTGGATAACGTGCTGGTGTGCGCCGACGCGCGCGTGGACGCCTCGAGTGCCGCAGCCCTGTTGCGCCTGCTGGTGCCGGGGGTCGATGTACATGCTCGTGTGGCCGAGCTCTCGGGCGGGCAGCGCCGTCGCGTCGAGATTGCCCGAGCCCTGCTGTGCCCAGGCGACGCGGTGATTCTGGACGAGCCCTTTACCGGTCTAGATACCGCTGCGCGCGACGCATGCGCCGAAGTCGTGCTCGACTTGCTCGACGGTCGCATGCTGTTGCTTGCCACGCACGATGCCGTCGACGCTCGGGCCCTCAATATCTCGGACATCATCACACTCTAAATACTTATTCAGCAACAAAATGATCCGTTTTCCTCCGTCCCCAAGGGATCAGGTGTGCTATTCTATCTGCGGGGTAATACTTAGGAATACCAAGTAATACCAACGCCGTAGAAACAAACTCCAGATGCGGGCCAATCGGGTTGCCTTCACAGCCCGTCGCCCAGCCGCGTGGCCCGCATCTATCCGCACCACCGTCGTTTCAAAAAGGAAGCGCCATGGCAGAACACATGACCCCGGTTGTAGCGAAGGTCTTGCCTGAGGAAAAGGCGGCCTTCGCGGCGGCAACCCAGCTCGTAGGCACCACGCCGTCCAACGCCATCCGCATGTTCATCGCCGCCTTCAATCGCTGCGGCACCTTTCCGTTCGACATTTCGCCCAGCGGGGCCTTTGGCACTGTGCCCGATTCTCATCAATAAGTGATCCGTTTTCCTCCGTCCCCATGGGATCAGCTCTCTGCCGAGTTGTGGTAGAACTAGGGAACGGTTTTGAGGAGGTTGGCATGCTCAATGCGATGGCGTGGGCGCTTGCATGTTTTGGCGTTGTCGCTGCCGATATAGCCCTGAGTGTGGTTCTGTTTTCGGTTCTCGATGCCGTATCGGTGCTGACGGGCTATCCGATCGACAATCTCGATATCCAATGGTTCCAGGTTGCCGCTCAGACGGCGTCGTTTTTGATGGCGCTGCTGTGGTGGCGTTATCTGTGGCCCCGCTCCTTCATGGCGCGCCGGCAAGGTGAACGTCCGCTCGGCGGGGGAGCAAGTGCTGCATGGAAGCGCATCGCTTGCGTTGTCGTGATTGGCCTTGCCCTGCAGGTGGTCGTTGGCTACGTGACCGACGCCGTGCTGTCGCTGTTGCCCGACGCCGCGGCCGACTACAGCGAGCTTGTCGAGGAAACAGGTATGGGCGACACCAGCTATCTCGCCGTCCTGACTACGGTGCTCGGTGCCCCATTTTGTGAAGAGCTGCTGGTGCGCGGCATTATTTTTGAGTTTTCGCTCCGAGCGTTTAATCCGCAGTGCCGCCCACTTTGGAAGCGCCGGCGTCGTGCGAGCGCGCAGGACGGTGCCATGGTGCCCTGGGCGGCCCCAAGCACGTGGGGTATCGCCGCGGCGACTGTGTTGCAGGCGGCAATCTTCGGTTTTATGCACATGAATTGGGTGCAGGGCTGCTACGCGGGTGCCGCCGGCCTCATCTTTGGTTGGGTGCTCGTGACGACCGGAAAGCTCCGCTACACGATCCTGCTGCACTTTGCCTTTAATGCCGGGTCGTATCTCATGACGTTGCTCTGGTTTGTGAACACGCCGCTCGATGTGGCAATTACGGTCGCTATCGCCGGCGTCATCCTCGTTGAGGCAATGCGTTCGCTGCGCCACGCGTGTGGGGTGGATGCAGCGAACGCACCGCTGCCCTAGTTGCGGCGACCGCCTCCGTTGGCACCCTGACGCCCCTGGGCCGCGCGGTTGCGGCCTGCGGTGTTCTGCGCACGCGACATGCCGCTGTGGCCCTTGCTGCCCTTGGGTCCCTTGCCGGCGGCGCCACCGTGGGCCTTGCCGCCCTTCTTGCCGGTGCCATGCCCGCCGCTGGCCGATGTCTCGCCCGGGCGTGGTGGCACGGGGCGAATCAGACAATGCTTGGTGTAGCCGATCAGGTCACGACGCCCGGCCTTTTCCAGTGCCTCGCGCACGAGCTTGTAGTTCTCGGGTTTGCGATACTGGATGAGCGCGCGTTGCATGGCCTTCTCGTGCGGGTCGCGCGCCACATAGATCGGCTCCATGGTGCGCGGATCCACGCCGGTGTAGTACATGCACGTCGACATGGTGGACGGTGTGGGGTAGAAGTCCTGCACCTGCTCGGGCATGTAGCCCATGTCGCGCACGGCTTCGGCAAGGTCCACGGCTTCCTTCATGGTCGAGCCGGGGTGGCTCGAGATCAGATACGGCACCACGTACTGCTTGAGTCCGTATTCGCGGTTCAGGCGTTCAAATTTACGGCAGAACGCGTCGTAGACGGCTCGGCTCGGCTTGCCCATCACACTCAGCACCGCGTCGCTCACGTGCTCGGGTGCCACGCGGAGCTGGCCCGAGACATGGTGTTCCAGCAGCTCGCGTAAAAACTCGTCCGAGGCATCGGCCATGGTGTAGTCAAAACGGATGCCGCTGCGCACGAAGACCTTTTTGACGCCCGGCAGCTGGCGCAGGTCGCGCAACAGCTGCGTGTAGCCGCTTTCGTCGACCACCATGTTCTTGCACACGCTCGGCCACAGACAGCGCTTGTTCTTGCACACGCCGTGCTTGAGCTGCTTGTCGCAGGCGGGACGGCTAAAGTTGGCCGTCGGTCCGCCTACGTCGTTGATGTAGCCCTTAAACTCGGGATCGCGCGTGAGCAGCTCTGCCTCGCGCATGATCGAGTCGTGGCTGCGCATCTGCAACACGCGACCTTGGTGGAAGGTGAGGGCGCAAAACGAGCATTCACCAAAGCACCCGCGGTTGGAGCTGATTGAAAACTTGATCTCGGCAAAGGCCGGCACGCCGCCCGCGGCATCGTAGTCGGGATGCCAATCGCGTGCGTAGGGGAGCTCGGCCACCTCGTCCATCTCATCGGTCGTCAACGTCGCCGACGGCGGGTTCTGCACCACATAGACGCTGTTGGGATAGGGCTCTACCAGGCGATGTCCGGTGATGGGGTCCATATTCTGCTGTTGCACGTTAAAGCTGCGTGCGTAGTTGAGCTTGTCGGCGGTAAGGTCGTCCCAGCTGGGTAGCAGGTCGTAGTCGTAGACCTCGTCGAGCGAGCCTGTGCGGTAGACGGTGCCGTTGATATAGGTGATCTGATCGATGGGCAGCCCCGCGTCGAGCGCGTCGGCAATCTCGACAATCGCGTGCTCGCCCATGCCGTAGATGAGGATGTCGGCGCCCGAGTCGAGCAGCACCGAGCGCTTGAGCTTATCCTGCCAGTAGTCGTAGTGGGCCAGGCGGCGCAGGCTTGCCTCGATGCCGCCGATGATGATGGGGGCGTCCTTAAACGTCTGGCGGATGAGGTTGCCGTAGACCGTGACGGCTCGGTTGGGACGGCGCCCCTCCTCGCCACCGGGGGTATAGGCGTCGGTGTGGCGGCGGTGTTTGGTCACCGAATAGTGGTTGACCATGGAGTCCATGTTGCCGGCACTGACCAAAAAGCCCAGGCGCGGCTCGCCGAGCACAGTGATGCTGGCGGGGTCGGTCCAGTCGGGTTGGCAGATGATGCCCACCTTGTAGCCGTGCGCGTCGAGGACGCGACTGATGATGGCCATGCCAAAGCTGGGATGGTCCACATAGGCGTCGCCGCAGATGTAGACAAAGTCGCACTGGTCCCAGCCACGCGCATCCATGTCGGCGCGGCTGACGGGGAGGAACTTATCGCGGCCCGGTCGCCAGGGGCGGGCGGGCGTCGCTTGGGAATGCTTGGTGCGGGCGACCGTGGCCTGCGCCTTACCGCCGCGCTTTTGCTGCTGGCCCTGTTTGCCCTGCTGACTGCGCTGGTTGTTCTGAGCGTGCTGAGGCTTTTTTGCCACGATCCCTCCCGGTGTTTGTATGCTGCACGTAATTGTAACCAGTCTTTTTGGGACGGGGCTAAAAAGACTGGGGGAGTACATGAGCTGGGGATCGGCGCGTCGATGCGGGGATCGTTTGTTTCCAGACTGTGTATCTGCGCGTTGGAGAACCCGTCTCGCGCGCACGCCATGTTGTCAATGGGTTACAGTATGAACGGCGGCTATGTTTCCGCCAACGCACGAGAGAGTCGTCAACAAGGAGGATGCACGACGATGCAGCGTGCCAAACAGATATCGGAGTCTATTGAGCTGGGCATCATCTTGGCGCTCGCCGGTGGCTTTATGGACGTCTATTCGTACATTGGGCGCGATCATGTTTTCGCCAACGCGCAGACAGGCAACATCCTGCTCGTGGGCGTGAGCATCTCGGAGGGCAACTGGGCACTTGCGGGACGCTACTTCTTCCCCGTGGTGTCGTTTGCCGTGGGCATTATGCTTGCCGACCTGGTGCATGAGCGGTTTGGCAGCGTGATTCACTGGCGCCAGGTAACGGTGTTCTTTGAAGCCGTCATCTTGCTGGGCGTGAGCTTTATCCCGGGCGGCAATTTCAACCTGCTCGCCAACTGCCTCACCTCGTTTGCCTGCGGCATGCAGGTCGAGAGCTTCCGCAAGATCCACGGTCACGGCATCGCTACGACCATGTGCATCGGCAACTTGCGCAACGCGCTGCAAAACGTGGACGATTACATCATCACCCACAGGCGCGGCTTTTTGGAAAACGGCCTGCTGTACTTTGGCGTGATCTTTACCTTTGTGTTTGGCGCCGTGTTGGGCAACTGGTGTATTGAGCGCATGGGCCTGCACGCCATCGTCGTGGCGAGCTTGCTGCTGTTTGTCGCGTTTGCCATCATGTTCATCGACCGCGAGCGCGACTTGCGCTTACGCTGGAAGGTTGCGGCCGAGGCTTGGAAAGAGGGCTGCCGAAAGTAACCGAATGCGGCAAAGGGGTTGTCCCTTTGCCGCAATATTTTTCATCATCTGTTGAAACGCTTTAACACTATTGACGTTCTCACGCGTTTTTTGTTTCAAAAGCGTTAGGATGGGACTCATAGCGTGGGGCGTAATGGATGCCCCGCACACGATGGGAGGCTATCAATGGCTAATCGTTTCGTTCTCAATACCATCTCTTATCATGGTTCCGGCGCCATCAAGGAGATCCCCGGCGAGCTCCAGCGTCGCGGCTACAAGAAGATCTTCGTCTGCTCCGACCCCGATCTGGTCAAGTTTGGCGTTACCGCTAAGGTGACCGACGAGCTCGACGCTGCCGGCATCGCTTGGAGCCTCTACTCCGAGATCAAGCCCAACCCCACTATCCAGAACGTCAAGGACGGCGTCGAGGCCTTCAAGGCCGCCGAGGCTGACGCTATCGTGACCATCGGTGGTGGCTCCTCCATGGACACTGCTAAGGCCATCGGCATCATCATCAACAACCCCGAGTTCGCCGATGTCCGCAGCCTCGAGGGCGTTGCTCCCACTAAGAACCACGCCGTGTTCACCATCGCTGTGCCGACGACCGCCGGTACCGCCGCCGAGGTGACCATCAACTACGTCATCACCGACCCCGAGAAGGTCCGCAAGTTCGTGTGCGTCGACACCAACGACGCCCCCGAGGTCGCCGTCGTCGATCCCGACATGATGGCCTCCATGCCCGCCGGCCTGACCGCTTCCACTGGCATGGACGCTCTGACCCACGCCATCGAGGGCTACACCACCAAGGGCGCTTGGGAGCTCTCCGACATGTTCCACTTTGAGGCTATTAAGCTGATCAGCGAGAACCTGCGTGACTCCGTCGCCGAGGCCAAGTCCGGTCAGCCCGGCTCCGGTCGCGAGGGCATGGCCCTTGGTCAGTATGTCGCCGGCATGGGCTTCTCCAACGTTGGCCTGGGCATCGACCACGCCATGGCTCACACCCTGTCAGCTCACTACGACACCCCGCACGGCGTCGCTTGCGCCATGCTGCTGCCGATCGCCATGGAGTTCAACAAGCCGGTTTGCGCTGAGCGCCTGGCCAAGGTTGCCGTTGCCATGGGTGTTGACACCACGGGCATGAGCACCGACGAGGCTGCCGACGCCGCTATCGCCGCCGTCAAGCAGCTCTCTGCCGACGTGAATATCCCGCACGTCTGCGAGGCCATGAAGGCTGACGAGATCGAGGTTCTGGCCAAGGACGCCATGGCCGACGCCTGCTTCCCGGGTAACCCGCGCGAGGCGACGCTCGATGACGTCATTGAGCTCTTCAAGAAGATCTGCCCGGCTGCCTAACTTGGTTCGGCGGGCCCCTGCCCGTTAGCCCCACAATCGTCCTCGGACATGTCGGAAGCCCCCGCTGCGCACTTCGTGCGGCGGGGGCTTCCTCCGTCCTGCGGAAAGATTGTGGGGCTAACGGGCAGGGGGCCCGCCGGCTCGTTATCGTGGCGGGCGCAGTTCTGAAGAACTCAATGGGTCATCTCGCTAGGTAAAAAGATGGTTCGCGGTGGTATCGTTGCTGTGGGTTTAATTCGATATGAAAGGGTGACTTTGGTGTCCAAGATGGATTCTACGCTCTCCTATATTACTGACCAGTTGAAGGCGCTGACTTCTATTGCCTCCCCTACAGGCTATACCCGTGCGGCGACTGATTATCTGATGGAGACGTTGCGCGATATGGGCTTTGGGCCCGAGCGCTCCAATAAGGGCAATGTGCTCGTTGAGCTTGGCGGCGAGGGCGAGCCGCTTGTATTGGCGAGCCATGTCGATACCCTGGGCGCCATGGTACGCTCCATTAAGGACAATGGTCGCCTGCGCCCCACGACCCTCGGCGGGCATCAGTGGTCCACGGCCGATGGCGAGAACTGCACCGTCTACACGCGTGACGGCAATGTCTACACGGGCGTGGTCCTCAATACCGAGCCTTCGGCGCATGTGGCCGATGAGCCGGTCAAGATCATCGAGAAGAACATGGAAATCCTGCTCGACGAGAACGTTGACAGCAAGGACGATGTGCTCGAACTGGGTGTTCAGACCGGCGACATCATCGCTATGGACCCGCGTACCACGGTGACGGAGAGCGGCTACATTAAGAGTCGCTTCTTGGACGACAAGCTGTCGGCGTCGATTCTGCTGGGTCTGGCCCGCGCTGTTGCTGATGGCGAGGTGTCGCTTTCGCGCAAGGTGTCGCTGCTCTTTACCGTGTACGAGGAGGTCGGCCACGGCGGTGCTTTCGTGCCGGCCGACACGCGCGAGATGATCAGCGTTGACATGGGCTGCGTGGGCGACGACCTGGGCTGCACCGAGCGCATGGTGTCGATTTGCGCCAAGGATTCGGGTGGTCCCTACAACTACGATCTGGTGACCACGCTGTCCAATATCGCGCGCGAGCTTGAGCTCGATTATGCCATCGACGTGTACCCGCATTACGGCTCGGACGTCGAGGCCACGCTCTCTGCCGGCTACGACATCCGTCACGGCCTGATCGGCCCCGGCGTGTACGCGAGCCACAACTACGAGCGCAGCCACATCGACGGCGTGCGCAACACCTACGAGCTCGTCCGCGCCTACGTACAGCGCTAACGATGCAGCGGCCTCGGCTGATATGGCAGTACCGACCGAGGCCGTCCTCTCTAAGTTGCGGTGAAATAGGGACTGTTTGGCGGTTTTAAACGCTTAAACAGTCCCTATTTCACCGCAATTTATGAAGGGGATGGGGCTACTTAAGTGCGCCGGTCACCGTGCCGCCGCCGAGGACGATGTCGCCGCGATAGACTACAACGGCTTGGCCGGGGGCGATGGCTCGCTGCGGCTCGTCAAAAGTCAGCAGCATTTGTCCGTCGGCGCCACGTGTAAGGGTTGCTGCCTGGTCCTTTTGACGGTAGCGGTACTTGGCGCCCACGCGAATGCCGCCGGACGTGAACTCTGCCTCCATGTGGTCGGCAGGGGCACTCCAGATCCAGTCATTGGCCGTGAGCGCTGTGGCCGTCAGGTCGTCGACCTCGCCCAGGTGCACAATGTTGTTGGCGGCGTCGACGCCCGTTACGTACACGGGATGCGCCATCGCGACGCCCAGGCCCTTGCGCTGGCCGATGGTATAGCGCAGCGCGCCGTTATGGCGTCCGACCACGCTGCCGTCGCGCCATACAATATCGCCCGGCTCGGCGGCATGTCCGCAGCGGCGCTCGATATAGCCCGCATAGTCGCCGTCCGCGATAAAGCAGATATCCTCGCTCTCGGCTTTCTTGGCGTTTATGAAGCCCTGCTCGGCGGCAATGCGGCGCACGTCGCGCTCTTTGTCCAAGCCTGCCAGCGGAAAGATCGTGCGCGACAGTCGCTCCTGCGTGAGCGAATACAAAAAGTAGCTCTGGTCCTTTTTGGAGTCCTCGCCGCGGTGCAGCTGCCAGGTGCCGTCGGGCGCCTGACTCGTTTTGGCGTAGTGGCCTGTGGCGATGTAGTCGCAGCCCATATCGAGTGCCGCATCGAGCAGCGCGCCAAACTTAATATGGCGGTTGCAGATGATGCACGGGTTGGGCGTCAGCCCCTCCTGATAGGCGGTCACGAAGCGCTCGATAACATTGCGGTCGAAGGTCTGCTGTAGGTCGAGCACATGGTGGGGTATCCCCAGGCGCTCGGCGACGGCCTTTGCATCGGCGATGTCGCGATCGACCTTACTCATGCCCGTGACGGGATCGGGCGCGGGACAGGTGAGGCGCATGGTTGCGCCGACGCATTCGTAGCCCTGGCTTTTGAGCAGGTACGCAGTCACGCTGGAATCGACGCCGCCGCTCATGGCGACGAGCACGCGCTTGTTGTGCATGGGGAGGTTCTCCTTGGTGGCATGTGGCCAAAAAAGAAAAGCGGCGCGGGAGGCTGGTTCCGCGCCGCAGACATTGTAACAAGTTCGGACGTCTCGTGGGACACCCTGATGGGATGGGCTCAGACTGCCGGGAGAGAGGAGACCGGTTCGCCCTGGGCTCAACCTATGGGCGACGGGCCCTAGTCCTGGAAGAGCGCCGTGGACAGGTAGCGCTCGCCGGTGTCGGCGAGCAGCGCCACGATGGTCTTGCCCTCGTTCTCGGGGCGCTTGGCCAGCTGCAGCGCAGCCCACACGGCGGCGCCGGACGAAATGCCCACGAGCACGCCCTCCTTGTGGCCCACGGCGCGGCCGGTGGAAAAGGCGTCGTCGTTCTCGACGGGGATGATCTCGTCGTAGACCTGGGTGTTGAGGACGTCGGGCACAAAGCCGGCGCCGATACCCTGGATCTTGTGCGGGCCGGCCTGGCCCTTGGAGAGCACCGGGGAGGTGGCGGGCTCGACGGCGACGACCTGAATCTCGGGGTTCTGCTCCTTGAGGAACTCGCCCACGCCGGTCACGGTACCACCGGTGCCAACGCCGGCGACGAAGATGTCGACCTCGCCGTCGGTGTCATCCCAGATCTCGGGGCCGGTCGTGGCCTTGTGGATGGCGGGGTTGGCGGGGTTCACAAACTGGCCGGCGATAATGCTGTTGGGCGTCTCCTTCTGCAGCTCCTCGGCCTTGGCGATGGCACCCCTCATGCCCTTGGAGCCGTCGGTGAGCACGAGCTGTGCGCCGTATGCCTGCATAAGTTTGCGGCGCTCGACGGACATGGTCTCGGGCATGGTGATGATCACCTTGTAGCCGCGAGCCGCCGCCACCGAGGCGATGCCGACGCCGGTGTTGCCGCTCGTGGGCTCGATGATGGTGTAGTCGCCGCCGCGCACGAGCTTGCCGGCCTTCTCGGCCTCGTCGATCATGTTCTTGGCGACGCGGTCTTTGACGGAGCCGGCGGGGTTGAAGTATTCCAGCTTGACGAGTACGCGGGCCTTGAGGTCCTCATCGGCCTCAAAGTGAGTGAGCTCCAGAAGCGGGGTGTGGCCGATAAGCTGATCGATGGACGTGTAAACATTGCTCATGGTGAACCTCCAAAGTGTTCAAACGACTGGATACCGTGTGGGTTTACGGTGTGTGTAGCAGCAAAACCCATAAACCTTATGGGTTGTTCTTTTTGCTGTTGGCAAGCATAGTAGACAGTAAAGCCTAGTAACGCAATAGGAAATAGAAGATTATTACGAGTCGATTAACCATCTTGACCGGAACGGGTATTTTCAAAACCAATATTTCGGCTAGAATTTCTACGGACTAAATGACCGAAAGGCAGCACTATACATGTTGGTTTCTACTAAGGGCAGATATGCCCTGCGCGTTATGGTCGATCTGGCCGAGCACCAGGCAGCCGGTCGCATCCCGCTCAAAGAGATCGCGGCGCGACAGGGGATTTCCGAGAAATATCTCGAGAACATTTTGACTACGCTCGTGCGCGCCAACATGCTCTCGGGCATGCGCGGCAAGGGCGGCGGCTATGTGCTCACGCGCCCGCCCGAGCAATACACGGTGGGCGAGATCTTGCGCCTGACCGAGGGCAGTCTGGCGCCGGTCGCCTGCCTGGATGGCGACTGCAAGGGCTGCTCGCGTTCGGATGAGTGCCCCACGCTCGACGTGTGGAAGAACCTGGACAAGCTCATCAACGACTACCTCGACGGTGTGACGCTCGATCAACTTGTCGCTCCCAACCATGGCTACGACTACGTCATCTAACCCACACCTGCATTTGGGGACGGGGTGGAAATGGTAGATTTTCTCGCCCTTTGAGACTTGGCAAATAAGAAGGCCGCCCATTTTTGCGATGGGCGGCCTTCGTTTTGGGCTGTTGAGACGGACACGGCCGGAATGGCCGTTTTAGTCCTCGGCGATGCTGTCGAGGATGCTGCGCGTGATGGACACCAGGATGCTGCCCATAAAGGCCGATCCAAAGCTGGCGATGGAGATGCCGACGCCCAGCAGGTTGACCGACAGGTAACTCGCGAGCTCAAGCATAAAGCTGTTGACGACAAGCTGGAAAATGCCCAGCGTAATGATCGTGAGCGGCAGCGAGATGACCGTGAGGAACGGTTTGACGAACGAATCGACAATGTTCAGGAACAGTCCCACAAAGGCAAAGCAGACCCAGGTCTCGGCAAAGCCGAAGGGTTGGATACCGGGGACGAGGAACGTGGCGATCGCGATGGCGATCGAGGTGAAGAGCCAGTTAAGCATAAAGCGCATGGCGTGAATCCTTTCTTGCGCCGGGATTGCTGGCGTCGCGTGAAGCGGCTTACGGCGGCGACCTGGATGGTTGCGCGGGCGCGCCGCGGTGTTTGGGCGCCCATTGTCTCAAATATTCGTGGAGCTTACGTGCGCATATGGTTTCTAAACGGCGTTCGTCCTGAAAAACGCGCCGCTGGCAGAGAGTCTTGTCGCTTTAGTTTGGTGGTGTGCTACACTGCTACGGGCAAAAGCCACAGGCGTTGCCCTATTGCATAGAACGGGCGAACGATGCCCGATGTCAGTATCAACTTCGATGCCTTTTGGCGGGTTTGGCGGTGATCGATGAATATCGAGAACATGTTTGACAAGCCTGATGTCAAGCAGCTGGTCCACGCATTTAGTCTTTTGGATGACGAGAAAGATATCCAAGCGTTTTTGACCGATATCTGCACGCCGCGCGAGATTTGCGATCTATCGCAGCGTCTGCAGGTCGCGCGTTACCTGGACGAGGGCGAGCCTTATGTTGAGGTTCAGGCCCGCACCGGTGCTTCGTCCACTACGGTGAGCCGCGTTTCAAAGGCGCTCAACGGCGAGTACGGTGGCTACCGCAAGATCCTCATTAAACTGGAGGATGGCGAATAAGCTGCGCCAAAAACGAATTGTACAAAACCGCTCCTCCGGGGGCGGTTTTTATATGCCCGCAATCGGCTGGTGCGTTGGGGTCAGGTTGCTTTGTACCAAAAGATGGAGCTGCGGTGGCAATGTGTCCGCTTGGGCGGGTAGGATGGATGCATTGATTATTGCGAACAGTTTGAGCGGAGGGCCATGCCCGTTCGAATCTATACCACCAATGCCGGCACGGATTTGAGTGATGCCGAGTCGGCGTTGCTTGCCGACCTTGTTGACTGCCACGGACGTGCCGTGCTGCTGGCACCTACGTTTGCCGAGCTCGACCTGTGCCGTCATGATGCGGCGGAAGCCGGGATTTCGCTGGGTATTGACTACAAGACGCCTACATCGTGGTTTCGCTCGCTTTGGGAGCTTTTGGGCGACGGGCGCGGTTTCGTCGACAACCTGCAGCGCCAGATGCTGTTCTCGGACATGGTCACGCGTCTCGACGATGCCGACCTGCAGCCACTTTCGCGCAGCCAGGGCACAGTGCGCATGCTCGCGCGCATGGCCCGCGACGTGTTGCCGGGCGTTGCGGGGACGGGTGCCGAACGATGCCGTGGCGACAACTGCCAGCCTGAGCCAAAAAGCGATGCCGAGGCTCGTGTGTTCGAGCTTTTGCGTGTCTATGCGGGCGGTTTGGACCGTCGAGATATGGTCGAGCCCTGCGAGGCAGCTGACATTATGGCCGGTGCCCTGGCCGATAGCCTGCCGGCGTGCACTCGCGCCGTATGCGTGCGCGGTATCACGTCGTTTACGCACGGTCTGCTCGAGCTGCTGACTGCCGTGGCGAACAATGGGGGAGAGGTCGTCGTGCTGCTTGCCCGCGAGCAGGCGGCGATGCGCGAGGAGCTTGCCGCGGCATTTGATGCCCGCGATGTGTTGTTTGAGATCGCGCCGCTAGGGGAGGGTGTCGGCGCGTCTGATGCCGCTTGCGGGACCGCCGCTCAGCCTGCCTTTATTGAGGTCGCTGGCCCCCATGTCCGTGCTCATGTCTATGCGGACGCCATCGATAAGTTGGTGAAAGCGCACAAGGAGTCCAAGGCCGATAAAGCTACTGCAACGCCCGCCGACCCCGTGCGCGTGCTCGTGGTTTCTGCCCGGGCGCCCCAGCTGTTCGGCGAGCTCGCTGCCCGTTTGGCGGCGCGTCACATTGCGGCCGAGACGGCTGAGTTCACGGCGTTTTCCCAGTCCATCGCGGGCAGGCAGTTTACGGCGCTCGCCAACCTGATCGAGCGTATGAAAGCCGCCGACGAGGGCACCGCTTCCAAGACCGAGTGGTGGCCCGCTCCGGAGCTTACCGACTGGATCTACAGCCCGCTTTCGGGTGCCGACGCCGCGAGCGCCCGCGGCTTCGACAAGAACATACGCCTGTCGCGCAACAAGACCACTGCGGGCGTTAAGAGCCTGCTGCAGAGCGTCCAGGGTCAGGTGAGGGGCGCGCGCAAGGCGGCGAGCGACGAAAACTGGTTTAAGAACGTGCCGTGTGTGGTCTCGGACGTGTTCCAGGCGCTGTGGCGCGACAAACCCGTGACGGCGCTCAAGGCCATGCTCGCCGTTGCCGAGGCGCTGCCCGATCGCGCTCTAGGCGGCCTTGACGGCCAGGCCCGTCGCCAGGCAGAGACGGCTTTGCTGCGCCATGCCATCGACATCCTTATGAACGATGCTCGCGCACTCGACGTGTCGCAGGCCGCGACCGTGCCGGTTCTCGACGGCGTTCGAACCAAGGTGGACAAGCGCAGTACCGCTTACGATTACGCGACCTACGAGGTCGATCGCACGCCACGGGCACAAGTGCGCTTCGTGTCGCTTGCCGATGCGTCGGTTTTGCGTCCTGGCGGCTACGATGCCGTGCTGTTTGCCGATGTCGACCTGGACAGCTATCCGCTTTCGCACGAAGAGGGCCCGCTTGCCACATTGACGGCCGAGCTGCGCCGCGACGGCGTGTCTTTGGAGCCCGCCGCCCTGCTGCGCGTGCGCTTTGGCCGTGCGATGCAGGCGGCGAGCGGTCCGGTCGCGCTCGCCCGCGTGACGCACGATCGCCAGGCGCGCGAGTGCTACCCGGCAGCCGTATGGACCGAGCTGCGGGCACATGCCGAGGCCGCTGGCGCTGCCAAGCCCACGTGCGTGGGCGAGGGCGATATCATCGCCGACTTTGATCCCGCGGCAGGTGAAGGCCTCAAGCGCGAGCGCGTGACCTGTGAAGCCCCTCAGCATCTGAGTGCCGAGGCCGTGCCGTATTTGGTCCTGCGCCGTCGCGATGGCGAGGGCGAGGATGCGCCGCTGGTGCCGCGCTTGACGTCTGCCTCGCAGATCGAGGCCTATTCGACCTGTCCGCTATGCTGGTTCGTCTCGTATCGCGTCAAGCCCCAGTCTATCGACGCGGGCTTTGGCAACATGGAGAAGGGCAACTTTGTCCACGACGTGCTGGAGCATCTGCATGCCCGTCTGCCCCAAGAAGGCATGGAGCGCGTGACGCCCGAGAATCTGCCGCGTGCACAGGAGCTGCTGCACGAGGTCTTTGACGAGACGTTGGCCGAGCACGCTGGCAAGCGCGGCACGGAGGGCCCGCTGGTGCCGCTCTCCCCGGTGGAGGAGCGCCAGGTGGCCGAGATCTTGCCGCAGCTGGAGGGTGTGCTTGCCTACGAGTCCGAGGCACTTGCCCCCTTTGCCCCGCGCTATCTGGAGTTCGCCTTCAACGAGCTCAAGGTCGAGTATGCCGGTTGGCCGCTTGGCGGGCGCATCGACCGCGTGGACGTGGACGCCGAGAATCGTGCCGTGGTGATCGACTACAAGCATCGCACGGGCGTTGAGGAGTTTAAGCTCGCCGACCCTACGGTGCGCGACGAGGAATCGGGCACGGCGCCCATCGACGATCCGCGCTGGTTGCCACCACATACCCAAACGCTTATCTACGCCCAGGCCATGCGCCGGGCGCTGGATTTGGACACCCGCGCGGCGCTCTACTTTTCGACCAAGGGCGGCAAGCCGGCGTTGCGCGGTGCCGCGAGCGCCGAGCTGCTCGAGGAAGAGCGCGGCGACGGCCGCATCCCGGGCCTTAAGAAAGGTTTCCCCGGCGAGGGTGGCAGCATGGACTTCGACGTCCTGCTCGATCGCGTTGAGGCCGGCATCGCCGAGCGCCTGCGCGAGCTCGAGGCGGGCGACGTCGCCGCTGTCGATCCGACGGCGGCGCAGACCGCGCATGCGCGCTGCTCGTATAACCACGAAGGAACGTTTGTAAGGAGGGACGTGTAGACCATGGATCTTTCGACTTTGATGCCGCAACAGCTGCAGATTGTCAAAACGCTCGACCGCCCGCTGTTTGTCTCGGCGGGCGCCGGTTCGGGTAAGACCTTTACCCTCACGCGCCGCATCGTCTATGCGCTCTCGCCCGAATCCGGTCCGTTCGTTGAGCATCTGGACCAGGTGCTCGCCATTACCTTTACCAAAGATGCCGCGGCCGAGATCCGCGACCGCGTGCGCCGTGCGCTTATCGACGAGGGTATGGACGAGGAAGCACTGACCGTCGACGACGCGTGGATTTCGACCATTCACGGCATGTGCTCGCGTATCCTGCGCGCGCACGCGCTGGAGCTGGGCATCGACCCCGAGTTCACGGTGCTCACCGATACCGACGAGCTCATGGATCAGGCTGTTGAGCATGTGCTGGGTCGCGCGACGGCACCCGATGCCGCCCCCGAGCTCGCGGCATCGCTCAAGGCCCTCTATGCCTGGTATCCCATGGCGGGCGAGGGCGGTTCCTTTGGCGGCGGTACGACCATCAAGGGTCTGGTGCGCGACCTGCTGGAGCTGTCGAGCCAGTTGCCGGGCGGTATGGACGACGTGCGCGTGGCGCGCGGCCAGGCCGATACCTCGGCACTCGCCGATGCCTATCGCGCGGCGCTGGGTGCGAGCAAGGCCTCGACCGAGAAGGCGCAGGCGGCGCTCGATGCCATCGACGCGTTCGAGGCGAGCGGCAAGACCATGGCCGATGCGGCGCGACTCATGATGTCGTGCACCATGCCGCGCGCGAGCAAGGCATTCCCTAAGGAGCAGGCCGAGCTGCTCAAGGCCGAGGCCGCCGATGCGTTTATCAATATCGTGCTTGCCTGCGGTGGCCCGGCGCTCGATGCGCTGGTGGGCCTGGCCCGTTCCGTGGAGGCGGAGTACCGTGCGCTCAAGGCCGACCAGTCCGCGCTCGACAATAACGATCTGCTGCGCATGGCATATGAGGCGCTGCGCGATTATCCCGCCATCCGAGCCGCCTACGAGGGCCGCTTTAAGATGGTCATGATCGACGAGTTCCAGGATACCGACCAGATGCAGGTCGACCTGATCCGTTACCTGACCGGCGCGGGGGAGCGTGCGCTTTGTACCGTGGGCGATGCGCAGCAGTCGATCTACCGCTTCCGCGGCGCCGAGGTCGAGGTCTTCCGTCGCCAGGAGCGCAAGGTGGGCTCGTCTACCGCGCCCGAGGCGACTGCCGCGGCCGACGCCCCTGCTGGCGAGCTCGTTAAGCTCGTGCGCAACTTCCGCAGCCATGACGAGGTGCTGCGTTACGTGGCGCGCGTCTTTGATGGCGACGACGGCGGCCTGATGCAGGGCTTTTTGGATCTTGAGGCGAGCGACGGCCGCAAGGACACGCTGGTGGCAGACGCCTCGCGTCGCCAGGCCCTCTTTGTTGCCGGCGGCAGTACGCAGGAGCGCACACAGGCCAAGGCCCGTGCGATCGCCGAGCGCTTCCGCGCGCTTGCCGATGCCGGCCAGCCCCAGGGCGGCATGGTGCTGCTGCTGGGCCGCATGACCAACGCCGACGTCTACGCCCAGGCCTTCCGCGACCAGGGGCTCGACTGCGTCATCGCGGGCGGCTCGGTCTTTGCCCAAGCAGCCGAGGTGCAGACGGTGCGCGCCCTGGTTTGTGCGCTCGCCAATCCGGCCGATACGACGCAGGGCCTTATGCCGCTGCTCGCCTCGCCGATGTTTGCACTCGGCGCCCAGGAGTTCCTGGCGCTGGCGACCAAACTCGACGAGCAGACGGGCGAGACGTCGCGCCGCAACATCGATGCGGGCATCATGAGCGATTCCGATGTGCCGGGTTTGCAAGACTTGCCGCTGGTGACGCGCGCCCGCGAGGTGCTGCGGTATGCGCTTCGTCGCGTGGGCCGCGATTCGTTCGCCGCCATCGCGCGCGACGTGGTCAACGCCTCCGGCTGGTTTGTACGTCTGGCACAGCGTGGTCCCGAGGGCAAGGCCATTGCCGCCAACGTGCTCAAGGCGCTCGATGCCGTGGCCGAGGCGGAGGCCGATTTCGGCAACTCGCCGCGTTCCATCGCGCTGGCCTTCGACCGCTTCTTGGCGGGCAAGGAGGCCCCGGGCGCGCTCAACGAGGAGGGTGACGGCGCGGTACGCATCATGACGGTGCATGCCTCCAAGGGTCTGGAATATCCGGTCGTGGCGGTCGCCGAGTGCTTTGGCGTGCGTAAGTCCTCGGGTGCGGCACAGATGGGTCGCGTCGAGGGCGGAGCGCAGGTCGTGGCACTGCCGGCACGCTTCGGCGGCGTTAAGCTCGCCGACGGTACCTTTGTGAAGGGTGACGACGTCAAAAAGCAGTTTGAGCACGCGTTTAAGGGCAAGGGCACGTCGCTGTGGCTGCCGCCGGAGCTCATGGAGGACGTCTGTGCGACGGGTTCTCCTGCCGAGGCATTTGCTCGCCTGCGCAACGACGACCTGCAGCTTTCGCTCGAGGAGCGGGCTCGTCTGCTCTATGTCGCCATGACGCGAGCGCGTGAGCTGGTCATTCTGGCGATGGATGCCGGCGTGAGCCGCGGCAAGGTGACGGCGCCGACCTTCGATGTCGAGACCGATCTGACCTACGATGTGCTGCGCCGTATTTTGCCGACCGACGCTCTGGATATGCCGCAGCTCGATGCCGACCGCCTGGTGTTCGACAACTCCCATCTGGGCGACTACGAGCTCATTTCGCTCGCGGGCTTTACCTTTGGCGAGCAGGCGTTTGAGGCCAACGCTTCGCTGGATGTCGAGGGCAGGCTTGTTCGTGGCGATGCCGATGCAGATGCTGCCGACGATTCGGCCAGTACAATCGTCCCCGGTCCTGCCGACCCCAAGCCCGATGCGTTTGAGCTCGTGTATCCCCAGGCGGTGGGCGTGCGCATGGGCATCTGTCCGTATCCGATGCGTGACTCGTATAGCTACTCGTCAATCGCCGCGGCACTCCATGCCGAGACGGAAGACCGTGCCGCCGAGGCTCGTGTTCCCATGGACGAGGCTGGCGATGATGCGGAGTCGGATGGCTCGGAGATGACGGATGCAGACGTGGCCGCTGTCGAGCCCGCCGGCAATCCCATGGCGCTGGGCTCGGCCTTCCACGCCGCCTGCCAGTGGCTCATCGAGATGGGTGCCGACGCGTTGCCCGCCGCGCGTGCCGATGCGCTGGCACGCTTGTGGCGCCTGACGCCGGAGCAGCGCGAACGCTTCGACGTTGCCCTGGACCGCTGGCTCAAGTCGGCTGTTCGTGCCGACCTGCTCGCGTGGCCGTGCGTTCGCGCCGAGGTGCCGTTCTTTTCGCTGGGCTGCGAGGACGAGGACATCGCTCGCTACGGCGCCTATGCCGAGGGCGCCATCGATGCACTGGCCACCGACCCGGCCGATCCGTCGCGCGCCCTGGTCATTGATTACAAGACGGGCGGCACGCCGGACGAGACGCCGGACCAGCTGCTCGAGAAGCACGCCCTGCAGGCGCGCGTTTACGCCGACGTGTTGCACAAGGCGGGCTTTGAGGCCGTGACCGTCAAGTTCGTCCGCGTGGAGCAGCCGGATCCGACCCTCTTCGTCGAACCCGCCGAACCTCAAGTGGTCACCTACAACTTCTAGCCCTCAGATAACTTGCGGTGGAATACGGACTGTTTTGGCCAAAAAAGCCGCCAAACAGTCCGTATTTCACCGCAACGCATGGGAGAGCCTGGGGCGGTACAATGACTCGAACGGTTCAAACGAATAAGGAGCCATCATGCAGCTCACCAAAATGCTTAAGGTGACGCCGGAGGAGCTTTTTGACGCTCTGGCGGGGTTCATCATGCAGGATATCGAGAACGCCACGGGCAAGCGTCCCAGCCGCAACAAGCTCAACGGTTATAAGTACGAGAAGCGCGCCCAGTCCGCAAAAGGCAAGGCCAAGGGCACGGCGATCAAGGTTAAGATCAAGCACTTCGACTACCCGTGCCTCTATGAGGTCCGTTTTCAGTATGCGGCGGGCATCAATACCATGCGCTATGAGGCTGCACCTGCTGGCGATGGTGCCTGCGAGCTCACCTATACCGAGGATTTTCAGGGTGTGGGTGGCAACACGTCTGGCACGCGCGGCAAGCTTGGCCTCTTCTTCTATGAGCGAAAGCTCAAGAGCCACGCCAACCAGACGATTGATCAAATCGTCAAATACATCGAGGGTGAGCTCCGCGTAAGGGCTAATCCCGCCTTCGCCGATGATACTGCCGAAAACGCTTCGGATGTATTCCATTGATACCCTGTGCAAAAGCTTTACCACTCTTCACATCAGCTGTGAACACTTCAGGCTTCGAGCCAGTAGCGAGCGGCCCGACAAAATTAGTTGATGGAAGTACCAAATGAATAAGAATGCCACTACGCAACTGCACATCTATTCCGCCTTTTTCGTTCTCGCGGGATTTGTTTTAAATCGGGGAGTGTTTCTACTTTTCCTTGCGGAGAAAGGAATGTCTGTCACGGAAATTGCGCTTTATCAAGCCCTGTTTAACATTGCAACGGTCGTCCTCGAGCTGCCAACAGGGTTGATAGGCGATTTCTTTGGAAAGAAGTTTTCGATTCAAGTGGGCGTGCTGCTGCTTTTCTTCCATACGGCTGGCATGCTGTTGCTCTCAGGTCCCTTTCTTGTCGTGCTTTCCCTTGTTGAGGCACTCGCCTACTCCCTTCAATCGGGATCCGAACAAGCGCTTTTATATGAAATTGCCCGGAATGCCGGTCAAGGAGAGCGCTTCCTCACCATCAATGCTCGGTTGCTTGCCGCGCAATCAATCGCTACGGGAATGGCAATTGTGCTCGGATCTTTCATTGCTCAAGTATCTTGGAGCGCCCTCTACGTATGTGTCTCCATTTTCTATCTCCTGCAGCTTTTCCTTCTGTATCCCATTGAGAGGACGGAAGCGACCCGTTCTGAAAGCTCTGAAAAGGGAAGGTTTGACACAGCCAAGATGTTCAGACGCGAAACCTGGCGTGTTGGAGAATCCGCTTTTGCGGTATTGCTTCTTCTATTCGGCACAAGCATGCTCGATGGATTCTATGGGAGTTATTACAACTTGAATCAGTTGGTATTCGACGCATTTGATGCTCCCGTCTCCATAATAGGAATCTTTTTCGGTGCATCCTATGCAGTAAATGCGACGGCCTACATTGCAGCAGATTTCTTCTCGTCGCGTTTCGGGAAAAGAAATACCATGCTCGGCTCGATGCTAATCGAGGCTGGCCTTTTCATGATTCTTCCGTGGTTCGCTTCAAATCCGCTGTGTTTGTTTGGCCTTAGCATGGTGCTTTGTTTTCTCCCAGAAGTGGTGTACATCACTTCGGAAAACTTAATCCAAGACGCGATAGCGGACGATCTCCGCGCGACGATCCTTTCCGTCGCGTCTCTGGTAAGGGCTCTCTTTTCCGCAATGTTTTTCTCCATATTTGGACATGTGTTGGGGTTATATCCCATTCAGATAGCGCTCGGTATTATTGGCGCAATCGCGATAGCAATTACCGCCGTCGTTTCATTAAAAATGGTAGGAATGCAGGTCTCCAAGAATTGATATATCGATTGACGAGCCATCCGAAGCGTCGAGCCTTCTTGATGGACATGACTATTCGTCACAAATCATTCCGCGCATCGCCGGGGTTCCAGTAATACTCGATATATCTGGATGCCCTCATTCCCCTTTTTGAAGGTTCCAAAAAGACTACCCGTGTGGGTTTGGCTAGGTTCGGGTGCCGTCCGCGCCGTGCGGTAAAATCGTTCAGTCAGAACACGAACCCGCATCGGAGCTCATCACATGGCATTCGTCCATCTGCACAACCACACCGTCTTCTCCATGCTCGACGGCGCAACCCGTATCCAGGATATGGTCAACCGCGCCGTAGAGCTGGGCATGCCCGCCGTCGCCATTACCGACCACGGCTATATGTATGGCGTGCCCGACCTGGCGCTGGCCTGCGACGCCGTTAACCACAACACGCCCGAGTACAAAACCTGGAGTCACGACAAGGCCTTCTTGGAAAAGGACCGCCGCGACGAGCTGGTGGAGCCCGATCCCGAGGAAAACCCGCGCGAGCATGCCCAGTATGTGAAGGACATGGCCATGTGGGACGAGAAGGGCAACATCGACGAGCTCAAGCCGCCCCTGGTCATCAAGCCCATCTTTGGCTGCGAGGTCTACTTTACGCCGGACGAGACCCTTGCCCGCGACCATAAGCCCGAGCTCTACCACATGATCCTCCTGGCCAAGGACCAGGAGGGCTACGTCAACCTGATGCAGACGGTCTCCGAGGCCGCCGTGCAGGGCTTTTACTATAAGCCGCGCGTGACGCTCGACAACCTGCGCCGCCACGCCAAGGGTATGATCTGCACGAGTGCCTGTATCGCCGGCATCATCCCCAAGTACATCGACCGCGGTGACATGGAGGGCGCCATCAAGTGGGCCGAGACCTTCCGCGATACCTTTGACCCCGGTGACTTCTACATCGAGATCCAGGAACACGGCATCACCACCGACAACGGCCTGACCGACGAGCAGATGGACCGCACGCTCATCGATATCGCCAAGCAGGTGGGCGTCAAGGTCATTGCCACCAACGACTTCCACTACCTGCGCCGCGAGGACGCGCCGGTGCAGGACGTCATCATGTGCATTGGCATGAACGCCAAGGTCGACGACCCCAACCGCATGCGCATGACCGGCTCGGAGTTTTACATGAAGACCGAGGAGGAGATGCGGGCGATGTTCCCGTATTGCCCCGAGGCCTGCGACAACACGCTCGAGGTCGCCGACAAGTGCTACGTTGAGCTGGACTGGGATTCGATCATCCTGCCGCGCTTCCCGTTGCTCGATCCCGGCGAGACGCACGAGAGCCAGTTCCGCCGCGAGTGCGAGAAGGGCCTGCGCCAACACTACGGTGACGACTGGGCCACGCGCGAGATCGGCGGCGTCAACATCAAAGAGCGCTTTGAGTACGAATACAAGGTCATTTGCGACAAGGGCTTTGCCGCCTACTTCCTCATCGTCGCCGAGTACGTGCAATGGGCCAAGGACAACGGCATCGGCGTCGGCCCCGGCCGTGGCTCGGCCGCCGGCGCTATCGTCGCCTACGCCATGAACATCACCGCGTTCGACCCGCTCGAGAACGGCCTGATGTTCGAGAGGTTCCTGTCCCCGCAGCGTACCGAGATGCCCGATATCGATATGGACTTCGACGATGAGCGGCGCCTCGAGGTCGTGGAGCACGTTCGCCAGCTCTACGGCCCCGAGAAGGTCACCCACGTCATCACCTACTCGACCATCAAGGCCAAGCAGGCCATCAACGACGCCGCGCGCGTCCTGGACTACCCGGTCTACATGGGTCAGCGCCTGTCCAAGATGGTCTCGAGCGACCCCAAGGTCAAACTCAAGCAGGTGCTCGACAAGCAACCCGGCAAAGAGGATCTGTTTAACCCCGACTTTGCCGAGGCCTATAAAAAGGATGACGACGCCCGCCGCATCATCGACACGGCGCTCTCGATCGAGGGCCTCACCCGTGGCGAGGGCGTGCACGCGTGCGCCGTTCTGATCTGCCGCGACCCCGTCAACGAGCACGTGCCCACCAAACTCGACACCAAGGGCGGCGTCGAGATTACCCAGTACGAGGGTCATACCGTTGCCGACATGGGCCTGCTCAAGATGGACTTCTTGGGCCTGCGCACGCTGACGGTAATCTCCAAGGCCAAGGCAAACATCAAAAAGAACTTCGGCATCGACATCAAAGAGGAAGAGATTCCCTTTGACGACCCCGAGATCTTTAAGCTCATGGGTTCCGGCCACACCGCCGGCGTCTTCCAGGTCGAGTCCGCCGGCATGACGGCCACGATCAAGAACATGAAGCCCACCGAGTACAAGCACGTCGTGGCATTGATCGCCCTGTACCGCCCGGGCCCGTTGGGCGCCGGCATGGTCTCGTCCTACATCAACCGTATGAACGGCAAGGAGCCGGCCGTCTCCTACGACGACCGTCTGGACGACATCCTGGGCGAAACCTACGGCACCATGGTCTACCAGGAGCAGGTTATGCTCATCTCCGTCGAGATGTGCGGCTTTTCCAAGGGCGAATCGGACTCGCGTATCCGTAAGCCCGTGGCTAAGAAGAAGATCAAGCTGCTCACGTCGACGGTGCTCCACTGGGAGGACGGCTCGGACGAGACCACCTACGACCACTGGATGAACGGCGCCATCAAGAACAACTACACGCGCGAGGTCGCCCAGAAGATTTGGGACGATGTCCTCGAGTTCGCGTCCTACGCCTTCAACAAGTCGCACTCCGCCGGCTACGCCATCCTGGTTATGCAGACGGCGTGGCTCAAGGCACACTATCCGCACGAGTACATGGCGGCCGTTCTGACGTCCTATACGGGCAAGACCGACAAGATCGTGCACTACGTCTCGGCATGCCGTCACGACGGCATCCCCGTGCTTTCGCCAGATGTCAACGAGTCCGGTACCGAGTTCACGGCTACCAAGGAGGGCGTGCGTTTTGGTCTGGCCGGCATCCGCGGCGTGGGCACCGGCGTGGCGCAGGCGATTATCGCCGAGCGCGAGGCGGGCGGCCCGTTTAAGACGCTGCACGACTTTGTCGAGCGCGTGGACTCGAGCCAGGCCAACCGCCGCGTAATCGAATCGCTGATCAAGGCAGGCGCCTTCGACTCCACGGGGTATCCACGTCGCCAGATGATGCACTTTGTGGACAAGAACAACCCCGAGAACATCATCGATGCCGCGGTAAAGCGCCAAAAGGACCGCGCGAGCGGCCAGACGTCGTTCTTCGACATGTTCGGCGACGTTGAGGGCTCGGGCTTTGAGGTGAGCGTGCCCGATCCGGATGGCCAGGAGTGGGACCGCCACCTTAAGCTGAGCCAGGAGAAAGAGGTTCTGGGCATCTATGTCTCGGACCACCCGCTGCGCCCGTTTGAGTATGCACTGGCCAAGGCGCGCGACTTCTCGTTCTCGCAGATCGATACCGGCTACGAAGTGCAGAACCCCACGGGCGGCACCATCAACCAGGAGATTCCCGAGGGCAAGGCACTGTGGTGGGCCGGCATGGTCTCGAGCGTGTCCAAGCGCGTGACCAAAAACGGCGATCCCATGGGTATCGTGCAGCTCGAGGACATGGAGGGCGAGGCCACGGTCGTGGTGTTCCCCAAGACCTACAAGGAGGCCGAGGGGTACCTGTACGGCGAGGTCGATCCCGAGACCGGCGCGCAGCTGTCCGATGCCTTTGTGCGCATTAAGGGCAAGCTCGAGCGCTCGGACCGCGGCGACCAGATCATCGCGCAGGAGATCGTGCCGCTGGAGCTTAGCGAGGAGAACAACAAGCCCAAGGTGTTTGAGGTCATGGTGCCCAACAGCCGCTTTAGCCAGGGCAATATGGCGCGCCTTGCCACGGTGCTTACCGCCAACCCGGGCGGCGACCGCGTGGAGATCTTTATTGAGCAAGTCGACGGGCGCGTGCTGCGCGCTGAGGTGCCGGCCAAGGTCAACGCGCGCTCGATTCCGCTGCTGGCCGAGGCCAAGGCCATCGTGGGTAACCAAGGCAGAGTGACGGTGATCTAAGGGCGACCTTGCTGGTCCGTGCGAGATTGGAGGAAGTGATGGCGCAGGGGACGTTTGTGCAGGCGCTTCGCAAAGAGGCGGCGCTGAGCGGCACCTTTATGAAGGGACGTTCGCTCATGCTCAACGGTGCCGTGCTGTCGATTGAGGACAGCGGCTCGCGCTTCTCCAAAAACGTGACGGTTGAGGGCTCGGTGCGCGGCTCGCGCGGCGACCTGTACAAGACGCACGTGGCGCTCGACATGGACGAGCACGAGGTGATCGACTACGACTGCGATTGCCCCGCTGCCTATCGTTACCCTGGCATGTGCAAGCACGCCATCGCCACAGCGCTGGCGTACCTGGACGCCAGCGGCATTGAGCCTGTTGAGGGGCTGCGCACGCCGGTTCGCACGTTTACGGCGCAGCCGAAACAGCCCGCGCGCACCGCGCCCAAAGCGCCGGCCGTCAACCCCAACTTTCCCTTCCCGGCGCCCGTTCCCACGAGCCCGAGCCTTGTGGCGGCGCTTTCCGATCTTTCGGACGCGCGCATGGATGAGCTGGCGAGCATGCGCCGCAAGCTTGCCGGTGCCGTTGATCCCGACGCCCCCAAAGCGGCGTTGGAGCCCTCGTTGGTGCCGTACTACAATCCGCTGTTCGCTGACCGCTTTAGCTGGGCGCTCGAGTTCCGCATTCGCTGTGGATCGGTCTCCTACGTGGTCAAGGACATCGACGGCATGGCCGATGCCTACGTGCGCGGCGGCACGTTCTCCTATGGCAAGAAGCTCACGTTTGTCCATTCACCTGAGGCCTTTGACGAAACGTCGGCAAAGCTACTCAACCTTGTTGTGACGACAGTTGCCTATCTCGATGACATCACAAGCTCGCGTTCGGCGTCGTACGACTTTGCCCGCAGCGGTTTTGTTGCCGAGCGTCAGTTGCCGCTGTCCGAGCATAGCATCGTATATGTGCTGGACCTGCTGCGCGGCCAGACCATCTCCTTTGAGCCCGCCTGGTCGCGGGGGACGACGACGCATCGCACCTACGACGTGGCGGTTGAGCTGTCTCCGCAAGGGGAGGACGAGGCGTCCGCTAAGCGCCCATCGCTGCTTGCCGCCAAAATCGCGCCGGCGGCTGGTGGTAGCTATGACCTGCGCCTGCCCGCCGATATGTACTGCTTTGCGTCGGGCGATGCCGCCTACTTGGTTGATACGCGCCGCGCGCGCCGTACCGACGCTGCATTTGCTCAGCATGCCGCACCTTTTTTGTCGCGCTTGCTGCCGTGCCGCACGCCCGCCCATATTGCCGCCGAGCAGGTGGGTGAGTTCTGCCGCATGGCGCTGCCCATTTTGCGCGACTATACCGACCTCACCGCGCCCGCCGCGCTCGATACCGTGGCACCCGAGCCGAGCTTTGCTATGGCGATCGGCGTCGACGATGGGCTCGTGACCTGCAAGATTACGGTTACCTACGGCGATTGGTCGGCGGATCTCTTTAGCCTGGGCGCTCCGGGCAGTCCCTTCGAAGAGCAACGCCCCGGCGTGCCGCCCCGCGACGAGGTGGCGGAGTTTCGCGTTATGGATACAGCGGCTCTGTACTTCGATTTCTACGAGGGCGGTCTGGCGTTTGAGGAGCGCGATGACGAGAGCTTGTTCTGCCTGCTGACCGAGGGTCTGTCCGCCCTGTCCGAGCTGGGTGAGGTCATGCTCAGCGACCGCCTACGCCAGATCTCGGTGCGCCCTGCGCCCAAACTCTCGGTGCGCGCCACTGTCAAGAGCAACTTGCTCGATCTCGAGCTGGGCGCGAGCGGGCTTTCGGCGGCAGATCTTGCCATCTATCTGGACTCGTACAAGCGCCACCAGACGTTTGCGCGCCTGACGTCCGGCGACATCGTGCGCCTGGATGAGGGAGCGCGCGCTGCGTTTGGCCTTGCCGAAGATCTGGGCGTCGATGCCGTCGACCTGCTCGACGGCGTGTCGCTCCCCGCGTCGAGCACCCTTTTTGTCGATAGCATGCTCGCACGCACGCCGGCGCTCGAGGCCGATCGCGACGCTGCGTTCCGCCGCACCGTCGAGCGCCTGGACACGCTCGGCAAGATGGACTTTACGGTGCCGGCATCGCTCAAGGCAACGATGCGCGGCTACCAGGTCGACGGATACCAGTGGCTCGGCTCGCTCGAGCACCTGGGCCTTGGCGGCATCTTGGCCGACGACATGGGCCTGGGCAAAACGCTCCAGATGATCGCGCATATCCTGGCGCGCGTGGAGGCGGGGGACACCAAGCCCACGCTCGTGGTATGCCCGGCCTCACTCGTGTACAACTGGACTGCCGAGCTGGAGCGCTTTGCCCCGTCGCTCGATGTGTGCGCTATCGTGGGCGCCAAGGCTCAACGTCGTGTACAGATTGCCGGCGTGGCCGAGCATAACGTGGTCGTAACGTCGTATGACCTTATGCGGCGCGATATCGACGAGTACGTCGAGCAGGATTTTGCCCGCGTGGTGCTCGATGAGGCCCAGTACATTAAAAACCCGCTCACGCAGGTGGCGCGCGCCGCCAAGCGACTGCCTGCCGGCGTGCGCTTTGCCCTGACGGGCACGCCCATCGAAAACCGCTTGTCCGAGCTCTGGAGCATCTTCGACTTTTTGATGCCGGGCCTGCTGGGCACGCGCGAGTCGTTTGCCAAGCGCTTTGAGAGCCCCGTCGAGCACGCCGAGGGCGATAGCGCCGCTCGCCTGCAGGCGCTCGTGTCGCCGTTTGTGCTGCGCCGTGTTAAGGAAGACGTGGTGGCCGACCTGCCCGAGAAGATCGAGGACACCGTCATGGCACAGCTCGCCGGCGAGCAGCGCAAGCTCTACCTGGCCAACCAGGACCGCATCGCCCAGCAGGTGCAGCACCGCGAGGCTGGGGAGTTTAAGAAGGACAAGCTCAAGGTGCTCGCCGAGCTCACCAAGCTGCGCCAGATCTGCTGCGACCCGCGTCTACACTACGAGGATTACAAGGCGGGGAGCGCCAAGCTCGATACGTGTATGGAGCTCGTGCACGGCGCACTCGACGGCGGGCATCGCATCCTGTTGTTCAGCCAGTTTACGGGTATGCTCGATATCATCGGTAAGCGCTTGACCAAGGAAGACATCGCCTTCCTTAAGCTCACGGGCGCTTCGTCTAAGGAGAGCCGCGCCAAGATGGTCGCGCAGTTCCAAGCGGGCGAGGTTCCGGTCTTTTTGATTTCGCTCAAGGCGGGCGGCGTGGGCCTCAACCTGACGGCGGCCGACGCGGTCATCCACTATGACCCGTGGTGGAACGTGGCGGCGCAGGACCAAGCGACCGACCGCGCGCATCGTATTGGCCAGCAACATACCGTGACCGTGTACAAGCTCATCGCCAAGGACACGATCGAGGAACGCATTATGCAGATGCAGGAGTCCAAACGCGACCTGGTCAACAGCGTGCTCGGCGGCGCCGGCATCTCCTCGGCGCTGTTTACCCGCGAGGATGTTCTGGCGCTGCTGGGCGGCGACGGGCACTAACCCGCTCGGGTGGGGCCGCCAGGGCGGATGGCACACGCTGCCCCATCGTCCCCGCCCGTTATGTGTTCATTTGCAATGCCGTGGATGGTTTGTCTGCCTTTGGGCATAAGAACCATCAAGAACATTGGCACATCAGCAAAGGAGAACATCATGGCGAAATTCTTTAAGGACCCCAATGGCAAGCTCATTGCCGCCCTTGGCAACGACGTTGCAACCCCTGCCGGCTGCACGGAGCTGACCGCGAACACCGAGGATGCGGCGCACGAGAAGCACGTGCCGGTCGTCGAGAGCGAGCGTGACGGTCACGTGATCCGCGCACGCGTGGGCTCGGTCGAGCACCCCAGCCTGCCCGAGCACTATATTGAGTGGATCGCTCTTGAGGCCGAGGGCCGCTTAGAGGTCCATTACCTTGAGCCCGGCATGAAGCCCGCGACGTTTTTTGCCGGCGGTTCCAAGACCGGTACCGTCTATGCCTACTGCAACCTGCACGGGCTGTGGTCCGCGACATTCTAGGAGCGCGCCCCCGCTCGGGGTATCATAGCTAGCATATGCACATGCAAGCGCCGACTGCATTATGCGGCCGGCGCTTTTACTACGATTTCGATGGTTTACGACGGAAAGGGCTGAGCCATGAAGCTCGCGCTTGCACAGATCGATATGCGCCTGGGTGATATTGAGGGCATTTGCGGCCGCATCGAGGACCAGGCTCGTCTGGCCCACGAGCGCGGGGCGCGCGTGCTGTGCGTTCCGGCTCCGCTCTTTATGGGCGCCATGCCCGGGGGCCTGGTGGGCACTGCCGACTTTGAGCACGACATGCTTGCCGGCTTGACTGGTGTCGCCGAGCGTATCCAGGAGCTTGACATGATCTGCATCGTGCCCGCGGCGGTTTCGTTTGAGGGCCAGCCGCTGCTCGACTACATGATGCTCAAGGACGGTCATGTGGTGCCGGCGCGTTCGAGCATTGCCCTGCAGCGTGGTGAGAACAACGACACGCGTTGGGCGCCGCCGGTGTTCGACGTGGACGGCGTGCGCATTGCCGTGATTTTTGACTTGGACCGCGAACTCGAGATGTTGCCGACCGGTGTTGACCTCATTGCGTATTTCCAATTCAACGCGTTTGACATGACCGACCGCGAGACTGCTGCCATTGCCGCCGTACGCAGCGGCGCCTACCGCAAGATCGCATCCAAGCGCAGCGTGTGGTTTGCCTGCATGGCGCCGGTCGGTGCCTATGACGAGTCGGTGTATACCGGCGGTTCGTTTGTGCTCGACGACTGCGGTCGCGTGGTGGCCCAGGCGCCGTGTTTTGAGGAGAGCCTGCTGGTTCAGGATATTCAGCGCGGCGTGATGCTCGATGCCCTGGAAGATCACGAACTGCCCGAGTTCCGTTCCGAGGAGTGGCTGTGGCAGGCGCTGGTGCTCGCCGTGCGCGACAACGCCCGAGCCCACGGTGCGTCGCGTGCTGTGGTGGCACTCGAAGGCGACTTGCCGTCGTCCCTGCTGTCGGCGCTGGCCGTCGACGCTCTGGGCCCGCGTAATGTGATTGGCCTGGTGCTGGGGCGTAACCGTATCTTTACGCCGGCGCAGGAAGAGGCCGAGGCTGCCCGCTGTGCCGCCGTCCGCGCCATCGCTGAGCGTCTGCACATTCGCACCGTCGAGCGCGATGCGCCGGATGCGGCGCGTGTGCTCGATCGCGACGTGTCGGCGGGCGATGCCGAGCGTCTGCGCTCGCGTACGCTGGGCCTCATGCTGGAGGACACGGCGCTCGAGCTGGGTGCGATGGCGCTGAGCCCGCTGTCCAAAACCGAGTACGCGCTGGCGGCGCCGGCGCTTTGCGGCGGCTACCAGGGCGACTTTGCGCCCTTTGGCGATGTGTACCTGTCGACGCTTGAGTTTGTGGCGCGTGCGCGCAACCGCACGTCTGCCGTGGTGCCCCAAGAGCTCGTGACGCTCAACGCGGTGGAAGATTGTATGGAGCGCGTGCTGGCGCAGGCGCTCTCGACGCTCGACGGTCCGGTCGATATGCTCGACCGCGCGGCACAGCTGCTCGGCGGGCTTGAGCCGGGTGAGGTCGATGGCGCGCTCGAGGCACACGTGGACCGCAATCGATCTTTCGACGACATCCCGATGGCCACCGGCAAGCCTGAGGCCTGCTCGCTGCTGCTGATGCTTGTGCGCCAGGGAGAGGCGGCTCGCCGCCAGCTGCCGACGGTGCCGATCGTCTCGGCTCGTTCGTTTGCCGAGCGTGCCTGGCCGTACATGCTCGCGTGGTCCGACCTGGGGCTTAACGGCAAGGAGCGTATGACGGTCGATTCGCTGGCTCGCGCCGAGGTGCGCCGTTTTGCTGACGAGGATACGAGTGACCGTATGCGTGGTGAGATGATGGGCATTTTGGGCGAGCTGCTGGGTATTTCGCCCGAGCAGATGGAGGAACTGCGCTCTGAGGACGGTCAACGTCGTTTGCACGAGGGAATGAAAAAGTTCGAGGGCGAGGTTCAGGACGCCATCGATAAGATGATGGGCGGTCAGGGCGGACCGCAGGGCGGGCCCCAGGGCGGACCGATGCCGCACCCGCCGGTTGATCCGAGGCAGTTCCCCTTTTTCTCGCAGAACTAACTATGGGATAGGATTCGCTTCCAACCCTGACACTTCAACTAAGCATCTTGGCCCCGTTGTGTTATTCTAGAACAGACGTTCGTGAATGATGCGCGGGGCCTTGCCTTGTGCTGTGCTGGTGACGAGGGGAGGTTGGCTTGGTTATCTTGGGCATTGACCCCGGTTTGGCCCATACGGGTTGGGGGATTATCGAGGAGCGGCGTGGCGAGGTTCGCTGCCGTGCCTACGGTTGCATCGAGACCAGCGCGGGCAGCCCGCTCGCGGTGCGCCTGTCGCATATCGCCCGTGACCTTAAGGATGTCGTCGAGCGTTATCGACCCGACACGGCTGCTGTTGAGAGCATCTACTTTGGCGCCAACGTTCGTTCGGCCATTCCCACGGCGCATGCCCGCGGTGCTGCGCTTGTGGCGCTTTCGGAGTGCGCGCTCGAGATTGGCGAGTACACGCCCATGCAGATCAAACAGGCTGTGGTGGGCACCGGCGCCGCTGATAAGCGGCAGGTCGCCTACATGGTACGCACGCTAACACAGCTCGACCACGACCCGCATCCCGACCATGCCGCCGATGCCCTGGCCTGCGCCATCTGCCACGTTAACCTCAGCCGCACCCGGGCGCTTACCGGCGGCGAGTTCTATCAACAGAGAGGAACCGGATACTGATGATCTCCCAGCTCCACGGAACGCTTGTCGAGGCCACGATGAGCTCTGCTGTCGTCGATGTGTCGGGCGTTGGCTTTGAACTCGGCATCTCGGGCAGCACTGCGGCCACGTTGCCGACGCCCGGTGGCGAGGTCCGCCTCTACACGCGTATGCAGGTGCGCGAGGACGCCATGACACTTTTCGGTTTTTCCTCAAAGGATGAGCGCACGATGTTCGATCGGCTCGTGTCCGTCTCGGGCGTTGGCCCGCGCTTGGCGCTCGCCGTTCTTTCCACCTATACCGTGGGGCAGCTGTACTCGCTGGTGATGGCCGAGGACGACAAGGGCATGGCCAAGGTACCCGGTGTGGGCAAAAAGACAGCTCAGCGCCTGATCCTGGAACTCAAGAGCACCTTTGCCAAGGATAAGGGCTTTGTGCCGGTCGACGTGATTCCCGGCCAGGTTGCGATGCCCGTGCCCGCTGCTGCTCCCTCGGCCATCGATGATGCCCGTGCGGCGCTCCTTTCCATGGGCTTTAGCCCGCAGGAGACCGATGTTGCCCTGAGCGGGTATGATGGGCAGAATATGCGTGTCGAGGATCTGCTCGGCGCGGCGCTTAAGCGACTCGGAATGGATGCGTGATGTGGGAAGCCGATGACTCTCAGGACCTGTGGGCGACGCCCGGTAACTCGCCGGCGGCATCCATGGCGCACGGCGAGCGCATGGTGGGCTCGGAGCTGACGGCCGAGGACCTCGATGTCGACCGCACTTTGCGCCCCCAGCGCCTGGACGACTACTGCGGCCAGGAGCACATCAAGCAGAGCCTGCGCGTGTTGATCGAAGCGGCGCAGAACCGTGGCGAGACGCTCGACCACGTGATTTTCTCGGGTCCTCCGGGCCTGGGCAAGACCACGCTGGCCACCGTTATCGCCAACGAGCTGGGCGCTCAGATCAAGACCACGAGTGGCCCCGCCATCGCGCGCACGGGCGACCTGGCGGCCATCCTTACTAACTTGCAGCCGGGTGATGTGCTGTTTATCGACGAGATCCACCGCCTCAACCGTTCGGTCGAGGAGGTCCTGTACCCCGCGATGGAGGACTTTGCGCTCGATATCGTGATCGGCAAGGGTCCGGCGGCGCGCTCGATTCGCCTGGATATTCCTAAGTTTACGCTGGTAGCGGCAACGACCCGCTCGGGCATGTTGACCGGCCCGTTGCGCGACCGCTTTGGCATTTCGTATCGCCTGGATTACTACACGGTCGAGGAGCTCGCGCAGATTGTGACGCGCTCGGCGACTATCCTGGGCGTGACGATCGACCATCCCAGTGCACTCGAGATCGGCTCGCGTTCGCGCGGCACGCCGCGTCTTGCCAACCGCCTGCTCAAGCGCGTGCGCGATTACGCACAGGTGCGCGGCAACGGCCCCATCGAGCTCGATATCTGCCGCCAGGCGCTCGAGTTCTTCGAGATCGATGAGCTCGGTCTGGACTGGATGGATATTCGCATTTTGGAGACGCTCGCCAAGACGTTCTCCGGTCGTGCCGTGGGACTTACGACCCTTGCCAGCGCGGTGGGTGAGGATCCGGGCACGCTCGAGGATGTCTATGAGCCCTATTTGCTGCAGTGCGGATTGATGATTCGTACGCCGCAGGGTCGTCAGGCAACGCTTCGCACCTTTGAGCACCTGGGGATTGAACCTACCGTTTAGGGCGCTTTGTTTTGGCTAGTCTGTAGGCTATCACTGAGCATTGGATAAACATATCGCCATTCATCGGTTACGGGTGTTTTACTATTGCGCGCCCGTGCTATGCTGAATTGGTCTTTTTCTCATTCGGTAACGAAAGGACCGCCCATGCCTACTGACATCGAAATCGCACGTTCCGTCACGCCGCTGCCCATTACCGAGGTGGCTAAGAACGCCGGCGTCGACGTAAAGCACCTGATTCCGTACGGCTTCGACAAGGCTAAGGTTGACTATTCACTGCTCAACGAGCCGACCGATCACCAGGCCAAGCTCGTCCTCGTGACCGCTATCAACCCAACGCCTGCGGGCGAGGGCAAGACCACCACGACCATCGGTCTGGCCGATGGCCTGCGTCGTCGCGGCGTCAAGAGTGCCGTGGCCCTGCGCGAGCCTTCGCTCGGCCCCGTCTTTGGCGTTAAGGGCGGTGCCGCCGGCGGCGGCTGGGCTCAGGTCATCCCCATGGAGGATATCAACCTGCACTTTACCGGTGACTTCCATGCCATCGGTGCTGCCAACAACCTGCTGGCCGCCATGCTCGACAACCACATCCAGCAGGGCAATCAGCTCGGTATTGACGTTAAGCGCATCACTTGGAAGCGCGTCGTCGATATGAACGACCGTCAGCTGCGCCACGTCATCGACGGCATTGGCGGTAAGGCCCAGGGCGTGCCGCGCGAGGACGGCTTCGATATCACCGTCGCCTCCGAGGTCATGGCAATTCTGTGCCTGTCTACGAGCATCAGCGACCTCAAGGAACGCTTGGGCGAGATTGTCGTCGGCTATAGCTTTGCCGGCGAGCCCGTCCGTGCCCGCGACCTTAAGGCCCAGGGTGCCATGGCCGCACTGCTCAAGGATGCGCTCAAGCCCAATCTGGTGCAGACGCTCGAGGGTACGCCCGCGTTTGTCCACGGCGGTCCCTTCGCCAATATCGCCCACGGCTGCAACTCCATCATGGCCACGCGTATGGCTATGCGTTTTGGCGATGTCGCCATTACCGAGGCGGGCTTTGGTGCCGACCTGGGTGCCGAGAAGTTCCTCGACATCAAGTGCCGCATGACGGGCGTTCGTCCCAGCGCTGTTGTGGTCGTCGCCACTGCCCGCGCGCTTAAGTACAACGGCGGTGTTGCCAAGGGCGACCTCAACGAAGAGAACCTCGAGGCCCTCAAGGCCGGCATGCCCAACCTGCTGCGCCACGTCGACAACATTCAGAATGTCTACGGTCTGCCCTGCGTGGTCGCCATCAACCGCTTCCCGACCGATACCGAGGCAGAGCTTGCCCTCATCGAGTCCGAGTGCCAGAAGCTGGGCGTCAATGTGAAGCTGTCCGAGGTCTGGGCCAAGGGTGGCGAGGGCGCACTCGAGCTGGCCGATGAGGTCATGCGTCTGATTGAGCAGCCGAGTGAGCTCAAGTTTGCCTATGAGGACGGCGCTGATGTCGCTGATGCCCTCGAGGCCGTTGCCACCAAGGTCTACCGCGCCGACGGCGTTGACTTTACGCCGGCCGCCAAGCGCCAGCTCGCCGAGCTGCGCGAGAATGGCTTTGGCAACCTGCCGGTGTGCGTCGCCAAGACGCAGTACAGCTTTAGCGACAACGCCAAGGCCCTGGGCGCTCCCGAGAACTTCCGCATCACGGTGCGTGAGCTCAAGGTTTCCGCCGGCGCCCACTTTGTGGTCGCACTGACTGGCAGTGTTCTGACCATGCCGGGCCTGCCCAAGGTCCCTGCGGCCGAGAACATCGACGTCGACAACGACGGCGACATCACCGGCCTGTTCTAAGTCTGCTGTCCATCGCTGCTAGCCCGCCCCGCCGTGCCCACAAGGCCCGGCGGGGCTTTTTGATCCTTAGACCCGCGCATGTCTTGTAGATACCGACGGACTCTGCCCATCATAGGCTTTTGCGCTGGTAGAATGCATGGATAACTTGATGCTTACAGGCGACGGAAAGGAATCGTTGCATGGATCAGGACAAGACAACCGTGATGGGCGGCTACGGTTCCGCGCAGGCTGGCGATAGCGCCGATGCGACCCGCGTTGTTCCCAACCCCGGTTATGTCGACCCCGCCGCGACGCAGCCTTCTGCCGAGCCCACACGAGTTATGGGCTATGGCGACGCGGCGCAGGACCCTTACGCTGCATCTTTGCAAAGCCCCTATGGCAACGCGGCGGCAGACCCGTTTGATTACGCGCCGCAGGATTCTTATGCCGCCTCGACGCCGAATCCCTATGATGACCTGCCGCAGAATCCCATTCCGCAGCCTCAGCAGACGACGTATATGCCTCGCACGGCGCAGCCTCGCTACGAGTCGCGCGAGCCGTATCGCGAGTACCCCAAGTCGATTCCGCAATATGGCGAGGACGAGGAAGAGACGCCGTCGCGTTCGTCGAGCGTGATTAAGAAGATCCTCATCGTGCTGGCGATCTTCTTTGCGCTGTCGGTTGTGTTTGCCATCGTGTCGGGCATGCTCAACAAGCGAGGGAGTTCAACGGCCGATACCACTGCCGAGCAAACCGAGTCCGCCTCGTCTAGCACCGTCGATTTGAGTGATATCCCGGGGCAGTACTGGTCCAACGCCAAGAAGATCCTCAAGTCGCGCGGCGCCGATCTTTCGAATGCCGTGGTCCTGACTGATGATGGCTCAACGCCCGTCGTCGATGCCAACTGGGTCGTTACTTCTGCCTACTATAACGACAACGGCAACCTCGAAATTCAACTCACGCACAAGAACAGTTCGGGCAACTCGTCCGACGGCCAAAGCGGTACCGACAGCTCGAGCTCCAATACGCTGGAGGACTTGAGCAACAAGGCGCAGGAGTTGGGAGACAAGGCGCAGGAGCTGGGCGACACCGCTCAGAACCTGGGCGATACCGCGCAGAACTTGGGCGGCATGGCGACGGATGCCTGGAACGCCCTGCAAAACGGCATCTCGGGCGCGCAGGGAAACTAGCGGACGAGCGGAGCGGGGCTACAGCTGCTCGGCCGGACGCTCGGGCGAGCTGAAGCCCGAATCAAACGTGACGACGCATGAGACATCGGGCCGGCGCTCGTGCACGATGCGCGTGACGAGCTCCAGCAGCTCCTCGTCGGATATGTCAAAGCCGTCAGGACGCACCAGGTCAAACGAAACGAACCCGTCGTGCTCGTGCAGATCGTGGATGGAGAGCGCGGGATCGATCTGCATGACGCCGCGCTTGACCCAGCCGCGCAAGTCATCGCCGGTTGTCGCGATGGGGTCGCAGTGCAGCGTGATACCAATGCCCATCTGGCGCTTGATGTCGTGCTCGATGGTGTCCAGAATCTCGTGGTGCTCAAACGCGTCGCCCTCGCCGGGCATCTCCACGTGGGCGCTGGCAAACTGACGACCGGGGCCGTAGTCGTGCACCATGAGGTCGTGTGTGCCCAAGACCTGCGGATAGGACATGATCTTGTCGCGGATTGCCTGGACGAGCTTGGGGTCGGGCGCTTGCCCCAGCAACGGGCTGATGGCGTCGCGCACCAGGCCCAGACCGCTGATGCAGATGAAGATGCCCACGCCCAGGCCTGCCCAGCCGTCGAGATCAAAGCCGGTCGCTTGCGAAATAAGCGCCGCCGCCAAGACCGAGCCCGAGGTGATGACGTCATTTTTGGAATCCTGCGCTGTGGCGATGAGCGTCTCGGAATCGATGCGGTTACCCAGTGCGCGGTTGAACGCGGCCATCCAGAATTTGACGAGCATGGACAGAACAAGGGCGGCCATGGAGAGCGCCGAATACACGGTGGGCGAGGGCTTGATGATCTTGGTGATCGACTCGAGGATTAGGTTGATGCCGACGGCACAAACCAAGACGGCGACAAACAGACCGGCCAGGTACTCGTAGCGGCCGTGGCCGTAAGGGTGGCCCTCGTCTGCCGGGCGGCTGGCAAGGCGGAACCCGAGCAGACTCACGATGTTGCTCGAGGCATCGGAGAGGTTGTTGAAAGCGTCGGCGATGAGGGAGACGGAACCGGCGAGCAGGCCCGCGATGCCCTTGGCCAGGCACAGGGTGATGTTGAGGCCAATGCAGATGAGGCTTGCGGCAAAACCCGCGTTGGTGCGGCAAGATGCATCGACCGGCTCGTCCTCGCTGCCGGGAACAAGCGTATGTACCAGCCGATTTACAAATAGCATAGCGGTCGTCCTCACAATCATGTTTAAGGGGATAGTGTAGCTCGCGCGGGGGCGCCGTGCACCGATGCTCAGAAAATGCAGCAATAGTCTGCCGGTGCTAACGAGCGAGCCTTCTCGTCTGCCTGGGTGGTCCATTTTGGGCCACATGGGTATGGGCATGTGCCTGTTTGATCGGCATACTTAATGCCGACAGCCCCTGTGCAAAGGAGGACGTTTCCATGGACGAGATGTTTGCCATTAAATGCCAAAACTGCGGCGGCCCTATGTACTCGCACCAGGCTAAGCGCAGCTTTGAGTGTGCCTATTGCGGTGCGGTCATTCCGTGGCAGGCAGACGCCGGAGAGCCCAAGAGCGCTTTGGGCATTCGCCATACGCCGTTGACGGTGGTGGATGGACTGCTCAAGCTCACGCATGTGTCGCAGCTCGAGCGCCCGGAGGACCCGGACTGGTATTTCTTCAATTCGCACTGGCGCAATCAGTCGGTCCTGGAACATCTGCTGTGGGAGGATCGCGGCACGGCGCAGGAGTTCCAAGAGGCCACGCATGTGAGCATTCCTTGCCCCTTCTGCGGAGCGTCCTTTGAGGGCGAGTCAACGCAGCGTGTGTTTGAGTGCCCGTCCTGCGGCAACAAGATCGGCATTGCCGACCTGCTCAAGCCCGGTACCTTCAGCAAGCGTCTGACCTTGGGCGTTGGTGCGGAGTATGTACCTGGGCAGGGTGTTCCCTGCGAAATCTCGCCGCAGCAGGCACGTGCCAACGCGCTGCAGCTGGTGCGCCAGCATGCGGAAGCCTTTGCCGGGCACGATGTGGAAGACGCGATCCAAAACGACATGATGCTCTTCTATTTCCCCATGGCGCTCGCGGATTTGCGCATGATGGCGAGCTTCCCGGGCAAGGGCCTGAGCAAGGAGACCTTGGTGTACTACGAGGTGCTCGACTGGGCATATCCCAGGGCAAACTACCTGGATGTTCGCCTTATGGGAATTTTGGAACCGTGGGACTTTGCCAAGGTTGGGCCGTTCGATCCCGCCATGCAGGAAGGCGACTTCCGCGTTGTCTCCGTCGATGCGTCTACCAAGGACCAGGTGGTCATTGATAAGCTGGCGCTCGACATTGCCGGCAACGATGCCGAGGCGGTGCTGGGGCTCAATAAAAAGAGCATCCGCACCTGGGCGCGCAAGGCCCGCAAGCATAAGGACGGCCTGGTGATGGTGCCGGTCTACTTTGTCGATCGTCCGGCGACGGACAGCCGCGATGGCGAGCAGGTGCGCATTGCTGTAAATGGCCAGACGGGCCGCGCGGCCGCGGTGGTGTTTAACGACAAGCGCGAGACGCATATCGTGGCGCCGCTCAGCCCGAGCCTGCATCTGTCCGGTGAGAGCACCGTGCACGCCACGCCCGTCGAGGTCAAATACGTTAAATCGCCCTTCCTGTACCAGATCGTGCGCCGTGGAGGCGGCGAGCAACCGCGTCGGGTGGCGGCAGCCGCCGAGGGTTCTTACCGAGAAGAAAAGCCCAAACGCCGCGGCCTACTGGGTGCGCTATTTGGGAAGTAGGGGAGTAGCACCGGTTGTTGCCGTAAGGTGATGGCCGGGGGTGCGGGGCAGCTCTCAGGAGTGCGGGCTGCCGTCTGATTGTTTGAGGGTGCCAGATGTAAATAAACAGTGGAGCGGCTGCAAAAGAGCCTCCTCACTGGGTAAAATCAGGTTGTGCCGCGGAACCCGCTCCTCAGCTAGTCACACTTCGGAAGCGCGGGCAACGCAGGTATTATCGTCTAAAGGGCCGGCTGCAACCGGCCCTTTTCTGTGGCAGCCAATGGACCCACATCAGACGAAGGCCGCGTCTTTGCCTGTCAGGTCACGCTCGCCAGCCACGGCTAGAATGTCGTTGCCGGCGTCCATGACCGGTATTGTTTCGTAGCGTGCGTCGCAACCGCGAGTGCGCCTGCGACGGCTGCGGTGGCTTCGGTCGCAACGTGCTACTACACTTGCGCTTCGCCATTAGTCGCTTCGTTGATGGCGCGATACTCGGCACTCAGCTCGCGCGCCAGCTCTTCCTTGCTTGGAAGGTACGGCAGGTATTTGGCGGCAAACACTTGGTCGTTGTCTTCGGGCAGCGTGTACTCGACAATCGAGTCGCTTTTGTCCGCGCAGAGCACGATGCCTATAGGCGGATTGTCGCCTTCGTTCATGAGCTCACGCGTGTAGTAGTTCACATACATTTGCATCTGGCCCAGGTCCTGATGCGTAAGGTCATCGGTCTTAAGGTCGATGAGCACGAAGCAGCGCATTAGATAGTTGTAAAACACAAGGTCAATATAGAAATGGCGCCCATCAAAGGTGATGCGCTTTTGGCGCGCCTCGAAAGCGAAACCACGGCCAAGCTCCAGCAGGAACTTCTGAAGATGCGTGATGAGCGCCTGCTCTAGATCGCTCTCGCGAAACGCAGCATCGTCCGAGAAGCCTAAAAATTCCAGCACATATGGGTCGCGGATGATATCCTCGGGGCGACGAGCCGGGGCGCTCTTTTGGATTTCCTGAGCGACGGTCTCTGTGTCCTTGCTGGTAAGTAGACGCTCGCGGAACATGGTGTTGATTTGGCGCTCGAGCTGACGCGTGCTCCAGCGAGAGTCGGCGCATTCGTTCATGTACCAAATGCGAGCTTCGGGGTCGGGAATGCGAGATAGCCTGCGATAATGTGTCCAGTTCAATTCGTGACGCAGTGCGTCACGAATTGGGAATGCTAAATAAAACTGCCGCATGTAGCGGAGGTTTGAAGTGTCAAAGCCTTTGCCGAAATCTGTGGTAAGCCTGGTCGCGAGTCCTTTAAGCAGCGCCTCTCCATACCTGGCGCGCTCTTCTCCGCCTTGTTCCTCAACAATGCTCTTGCCGATCTCCCAATATGCCTCAACCATCGCAAAGTTAACGGCGGCATATGCCTTGTTGCGAGCAGCGTTGAGAATCGAGGAAACCTGCTTGTAAAAATCTTCTGGCACGATTGCCGATTCCCCGCGGTTTACCAGTTCACCCATTAATATCGCCCGACTTTCCTCTTAAGGAATGCATCTTTATTGCATTTAGTTTAAAGCCTCGCGCGGACACGAATTGCTGTGCTGTCTGGCGCCTTCGCATGGGGCCTTGCGGTGACTAAAATGTAGCCATAGAGACAGTTTTAACGAACCCCATGGGGGTGACGCGTGTGGACAACAACACCTTGCTGTTCCAGGACAAAGGTTCGGGTAGGTTTAAAGACGTTAAGATCTACCCCAACCGTATTGAGGTGCTCAAGAAGGGCACTTTCGGCGGCAAGCACACCGAGATTGTCTATCTTAAGGACATCACGGGGGTCAATAGAATCAAAGGTCGCGGCGTTTTCCTACGCAACAGGCTGTTGACTGCTTGTGTCTTTAGCCTGAGCAGCCGTGCGAAGGCCCAGGAGTTTGTTAACGCGCTGAACATGGTGATGTAGCCTATGGCGGCGTTTGGGCCAAGGTAAAAATCGGGGGCGCAGAATGGTATTCTGCGCCCCTCATCAAATCGATGTGTCCAAACGGTCGGCTTGCCTATTCGCTAGCGCCTTCGCTGTCTTCGCGGTCATTGGCAAGCATTGCCGCGCCAGCGACCGTTGTCGCCACGGCGGCAGCGGCGAGCCCGGCGGCGATGCCGGAGCCGTCGCCCGTGTCGGCGAGTTTTCCGCCCGAGCCCTTGCTCTTGTTGCCCTTGCCGTTCTTGTCGGCGCTGCCCGCGTTGGCGCCAGTGCCGGTGCCGCCCGCGTTGCCCGAGGCTGCAACGGTAAAGCTTGCGGCTCCGTCGCTGGCGAGCGTGTAGTTTTGTGCCGCGTCGCCCAAAAGGCCTTTCGCGCGCACCCAGTACGTCCCTGCGGCAAATGTTTCGCCCTCGGCCATTGCCGTGCCCGGAGCGCCGTCCGCGTCGTGCACAAACTCGAGCTGGGCCGTGCAGGCATCGGTTTCGAGCTTGCCCTCGAGTGATGCCGCAATCTTGGCGCGCACGTCTTCGCCGGCCTTAAGGCCTTCGAGTCCCTCAAAATGGGGCGTCAGCGCGCGTGGATCGATATCGATGGGCACAGAGCCCTGCAGCCCCGTAGCGGTCTCGTTACCCAGGGCGTCGACATCCACATATTCGATGGTAAACGCATAGCCCGAAGCCGCCACGTTGAGTACGTTGCTGCTGTCGACAAGGCGGAAATGACCCTCGCCAACGGTCTTGCCATCCTGGAATGAGGCATCGCTCAGCGAGTCGCCGTACGTCATGCGCATGCGGGTCGGGAGGTAGTACGAAACGGTCTGCTTGTGCTTCGCATCGTAATTGCGCTGGTAGATGCTTCGGGCCAGTGCCGCATCAACAAAGTCGGACGCAATGATGCCAATGTGCTTGAGGCAGTCCTCCTTTGTGCTCTCATTTCCGGTGCTGTTTATATACTGGCTCTTGTATAGATGCTCGTTGACCACTCGTGCTGCGGTAAAAGGATTGCTTCCTTGTTTGTAGTTCGTGCAGCTGGTGTAGTTGATACACCAGCTATGCTCCAGGACCTTTACCTTGGCCCCGTCAGTGTCCTCGACGTCCACCATGATGCGGGCGAGCTTGGTTGTCTCCTGCAGCGCCATATCGACCCAGCCGATTTTGTCGGTTCCTGTGCATTCGTAATGGTCCTGGGCGTATACCTTGGTGCAATAGGGCTCTTCGTCACCCGTTTTCCCTACGGCTTCAAAGCCCCGCTCGTCTCGAACGAGACACATAGAGGTGCTGTCGGTGTGTGCTGCGATTTTGTCGTCCCATTGGGTGAGGTCGAGGCCCCATGTGTGGCTGCTTACGCTGTTGCCGGCGAGCCCAAACCGACGCAGCAGGACGATCTTTCCGCGCACCTCGCCCAGCGTGGGGATACGGCTCGATGTGTAGAACAGGTTGGGGTTCTCATCAAAAACCTTGCCCAAGGCCGTCGTGAGGCTTTCGTCGGTAGCCTCGTCATTGCCCCGCGACACGAGCATGATGAGCGCTTCTGTCGGGTTTTCGCTCAAAAACGTATTGAAGTACCCGATGACATCGGAGAGATGCATAAAGTTCCCGTCTTTTTTGAGCAGGTAACAAGCTCCGTGGTCGATGCCGGGGTTCTCACCCTTTCCGAGTCGAATATCAAAATAGCGAACGCCTTCGAGCAGCTGCGTGGGGATGTAATCCTGCTGGCATTTTGCTTGGGAGGATTGGGGCTCGGTGTCGTTGTCGACGCTGCAGGTGCCCGAATCGTGCGTGCCCGGGATACTCAGTTCGTCGAGGAACTTGTTGCCATCGACGTAGCTCATCCAACATGGTCCGTCGACGTAGCTGCTATACGTGATCCAGTCGAGGCTGCTAACCGTGGCATCGTTCTTTTTCATGTCGTAACCGACAAGCTCGAGCTCCCACGGAATGCTCTTACTCTTATTCTTATGGCAAATCTTATTGTTGTCCCGGTCTTCGCCGTTCGATTCTATTGCCAGGTACTTAATGTCTTTTTTCTCGGTTTCTTTCTCGACCGTGCGGTCTCGGATGATATAGGTTCCGTTTGATTGACGCTCGAACGCAAAAGAGCGGCTGGGCTTGCCGTCATGCTCGCCACTCCATACGTGGATGACCTTTCCGTCTTTGTCCGAGTCGCCATCGACCGACCAAATGCTGTAGCCCGTCTTTTTATGCTCTTCGAAATTGAGCAAGGTGCGGATAGCATACCAGTTTGTATCGTCATTCTTGGTCGTTACGTTCTCAAGGATGAGCTTGCTGGATGTGCCGTCGTTAAACAGGTGGCAGACGTTGCCGCGAACGTTGCCGTCTTGGTTGACGCTCGCGGTGCGAAAATAGCCCGCGGGGCGAAGGCGAATGACGAAATTGTCGAGGCTGTCCGACGGTGCGGGTGTGTTGTCTGCAAATGCCGCTCGCAGGGGAATGCCCGGCGCTGCGGTTTCGGGCAGGCTTGCAAGTGGTGACAACGCCGCAAGCCCTAGGCCCAGCGTAAACGCTCGGCGGCTGATGGCATGGTGTTCGGTCATAACTTCTCCATTCGCAGAGTGCGGTTATGCGATAGTTTTGGTCACTATACTGCCCAGATGTTTAAAGATGCTGGTTTAATTGTCTGCGCGGCGCAATAAATCGGTGGGCCCTTGATTCTCATTTTCATTGCAACAGCCTCAGGACTCAGCGCAACGCGTTGC
>WGSN01000015.1:0-54176 GCA_014871645.1 Collinsella sp. | reverse complement strand
CCTATGACGTTCTGATTCGTAGTCAGACCCTCTATCCAGCTGAGGTAACGCCGCAGCGCAAGACATATAAAACCACTTTAGCTTATTGGAGTCAAGCACAATCTCAAACTTTTTTGTGGAACGCAGTTTTGTCATGCTGCTCCGCATATACCGCTGTTCCCCGTACGATCGATTGGCTTTTCAACCACATCGAACTCAGCACCGAGCTCCCTCAAAAGCGAGCGCACCCGCTGGGCACAGTCATAATCGGCAAACGAGATGCTCAGCATGCGCGCGACCTGGTTAGAAGTCCCAACTCCATAGAACTGCTCAAGCGCCACAAGCCCCTCGTGCGTCACAAAGGTCTCGACCACATGCGGCGACTCCTCAAAGCACCATTGGGTCAACGGACCCTCGCTGGTCTGCCGCACCACCAAACCACCCATACCCGATGGCTCACACGTAACTAGTAGGTGCTCCCCACCTTCATCGCTCTCAAACAAAACTACCCGCTCATCAAACAGCTCCATTGCATCCCCTTTCTCTCGCCCGCATCTAGTAAAAGCATAGCAGGTAGATGACTGTATACAGAACGTTTGTTCGTGTGTTTTCTATTGAGCTGTCCGCACGATATGGTAAAGCTCCGCGCACAAAAAGGGCGCCCCGGAAAGGAGCGCCCTTGCAAATCGCTTATGCAGGCAACCTACGCAACCGGCTCGATCTTCTCGAGGCCACCCATGTAGGGACGAAGAACCTCGGGGATCGTGATGGTGCCGTCGGCGTTCTGGTAGTTCTCCAGGATGGCGGCCATGGTGCGGCCAGCCGGCAGGCCGGAACCGTTGAGGGTGTGCAGGTAGCGCGAACCCTTGAAGTTCTCGGGGTCGCGATACTTGATGTTGGCGCGACGGGCCTGGAAGTCGCCGCAGTTGGAGCAGGAGCTGATCTCCTTGTAGGCGTTGTAGCTCGGCAGCCAGACCTCGATGTCGTAGGTCTGACGGGCAGAGAAGCCCAGGTCGCCGGTGCACAGGCTAATCACGCGATACGGAAGGCCCAGCTGCTGCAGCAGGAACTCGGCCTCGGCGGTCATGCTCTCAAGCTCCTCGTCGGACTCCTCCGGCTTGGCAAACTTGACCATCTCGACCTTGTCGAACTCGTGCTGGCGAATGATGCCGCGGGTGTCGCGACCAGCGGAGCCGGCCTCCTCGCGGAAGCAGGGGGTGAAGGCGGTGTAGCGGCGCGGCAGGGTGTCGGCGTCGAGAACCTCGCCGGCGTGCAGGTTGGTAAGCACGACCTCGGCGGTGGGGATCAGGAAGTTGTCGCCCGAGACGTGATAGGCATCGTCCTCGAACTTGGGCAGCTGACCCGTGCCAAACATGGTCTGACGCTTGACGACGATGGGCGGCCACCACTCCTTAAAGCCACGGCTGGTGTGCGTGTCAAGGAAGAAGTTGATGAGGGCGCGCTCAAGACGGGCACCGGCGCCACCGAGAACGGTGAAGCGGCTGCCGGAGAGCTTGTTGCCGCGCTCGAAGTCGAGGATGTCGAGGTCGGTGCCCAGGTCCCAGTGCGGCTTAAAGTCGAAATCGAACTCACGCGGGGTGCCCCAACGACGGCGCTCGATGTTCTCGTCCTCATCCTTGCCGTACGGCGTGGCCTCGCAAGGGATGTTGGGCAGGTGAGCCATGAAGTCGTACTGCTCCTGCTCGAGAGCAGTGCGGCGCTCGGCCAGACCGTCAATCTTCTCGTTGACGGCGCGCACGGCCTCCTTGGCGGCCTCGGCCTCGTCCTTCTTGCCCTCCTTCATCAGAGCGCCGATCTTCTTGGACTCGGCATTACGCGTGGCCTGGAGCTCCTCGACCTCGGTGATGACGGCACGGCGCTCGTCGTCGAGTTCAAAGAACTTCTCGCGATCCCAAGACGTCTGGCGATTTGCCATGGCGGTATCGATGGCATCGGGATTCTCGCGAACAAACTTGATATCAAGCATTAGATCCTCCGGCGATATACATTCCATTTAGGTTGCAACCTTGTACATGTATGGGCAAGTATATACTTATGAGCGTTTACGACCCAACCCAACTACGCAAGAAGGCACCCAATGGACGCAGTTTTTTCCTTTTTGTTTGGCACCCGTACCGGTTTTGCCATCCTTTTCGCCGGCGGCATCCTACTGTTTGCGATTCTTGCCTTTGTAATGGAGAAGCGCACCCATAAGCTCTACGTCGACCGCGGACCCAAATCCGAGGACGATCAAGACGGCTCCTGGGACTAATCCGCCAAAAAGGGACAGGTTTATTTTGGTCGGTTTTATCTGGGCAAACGCAAGCGCCCCGCAACTGGAATTGAGCCAGTTGCGGGGCGCTTTTCGCACATACGACAAAACCGCAGGAAATACCTGTCAAAATAAACCTGTCCCTAAATGGCAGGTTTTACTGGAGGGTGGCGTCGATGGCCTTGACCAGAGCGCTGCGCATGCCGGCGTCCTCGAGCGCAACGACGCCCTTGATGGTGGCACCACCGGGCGAGCATACGGCATCCTTCATCGCCGCAGGATGCTGGCCAGTTGCAAGCTGCAGCTTTGCCGTACCCAGCACCATCTGGCTCACAATGCGATAGGCATCGGCACGCGGGATACCGTGCTTGACCGCCGCATCGCCCAGGGCCTCGATTGCCATGGCGACAAATGCCGGAGCGCAACCACCCACCGTGCCGCCCACAAACAGCAGGCTCGTATCGAGCTCGACCACCGCACCGAGCTTGCCAAGCAGATCAAGCACCACTGCGCTCTGCTCATCACTAAGCGTGGAAGCCTTCTCACAAGCGATGACGCCCTCGCCCACCGAAACCGGTGTGTTGGGCACCGTCGAGATATGCGCGACGCCCGGCAGGACCTGCTCCCACTTGGCACTGTCCCAGGTCCAGGCAACCGACAGAACGACCTTTTTGGCAAGAGCATCCTTGAGCGGGGCGAATATCTTCTCGATCATGTACGGTTTGACCGCAGCGACCACGATATCGGATGCGGCGACAACCTCGGCGGCATCGTGGCAGGCGACCATGCCGCGTGCCTCGCAGCGCTCAACCAGTGCGTCGTAGCGACCCGCGCAGGCGCACATGTCGCTCGCAGCTACACCGGCAGCGATCCAGCCATCGGCCATAGCGCTCGCCATATTGCCAAAACCGACAAATCCAATCTTCATATCTCATAGTCCTTTCAGACACATTCCTCAAAACGAAAGGTATTGTCCCACGCCATTGTTTCGTATTGCCGACCTATTTGTGATACGGCTCGCCACGACTGATCTTGCAGGCGCGGTAGATTTGCTCCAGCAGCACCACGCGCGCCAGGTTATGCGGCAAGGTAATGCGTCCAAAGCTGAGCATCTCGTCGGCGCGGGCGCGCACGTCATCGCTCACGCCGTCCGATCCGCCAATCACAAAGGCGATGTCGCTGTTACCACGCAGCATAAGATCATCGAGCCGCGCCGAAAACTCCTCGCTCGAGCGCTCTTTGCCCTCAATGGCCAGCAGGATCACATGCGCTCGAGACGGCAAGGCAGCAAGAATCGCCGCCCCCTCCTTGTCGCGCGCGGCATCCACGCCGCCCGCCTTAGCCGGGTCGATATCGGCCACCTCGCGGATATCAACCTTGGCATAGGCACCCAGGCGCTTGGTGTACTCAGCGCAGGCGTCCTTCCAAAAGCGCTCTTTGAGCTTGCCAACACAAACGACGGTGTATTTCACGCGCGTCTACTCCTTTGACTCGTTCTGAACCTTACCGGCAGCCAGCATCTGCTCGAACATAGAGGCCGACTGCGAAAAGTCGCTCGGCAGCACGACCGTCGAGGTTTTACCCGTGCGAGCGAACTCCGTCATCATCTCGGACCACTGCGTAAACATGAACAGTTGGTTGGCCTCGTCATTGCCGACACCCGTCTCCTGGATGATCTCGAGCGAATCTTTGATACCCAGTGCAATGGCCTTGCGCTGGTTGGCGATGCCCTCGCCCGCCTTTTCCATAGCCTCGGCCTCGGCGGTCGCCTCGGTGACGCGCTTGATGCGGTCGGCCTCGGCGAGCTCCTGTGCCGCAGCGCGCTTGCGCTGGGCGGCGTTGATGTCGTTCATGGAGTTCTCGACCTCGGTCGGCAGTGCGATTTTGGTGATGAGCGTCGACACGAGGGTGAAGCCGTAGGCGGCCATCTGCTCGGAAACGGTAGCGTTGACGTCCTTGGCGATGTCATCCTTCTTGGCAAAGACCTCATCGAGTGTGTAGACGGGAATCGAAGAGCGCAGGGCGTCGGTGATGAAGTCACGCATCTGGTCGACGGGCTCCTGCAGCATGTAGTAGCTCTTGTAGATACCCGAATCTGCCGGGCCAGCACCCATGTCATAGCTCACGTGGTACTGAGCAGAGACCTCGAGGCCGATGGTCACATTATCCTGGGTCTTAACGTCGATACCAAAACCGTTTTTCATGGTGCGCAGACTCACCGTGGCGGCTTTGCGGTCGATCACGGGCACCTTCATGTGGAAGCCCGCGTTGACGATGCGGTTAAACTTGCCCAGACGCTCGATGATCACGGCATGCTGTTGTTCAACGACATAGCAGGCGTTGGGAAGCAGCAGCAACAAAATGATGATGGGAATCAAAAGGCTCGTAAGGGCGGCAATGATACCGGACAACAGCATGGTCTCTCCTCTGATAGGCACACGTTGGCATTAGGATACCCGTCCAAGGAGATTGTGCATAACAAAAAAGCCCCCATTGCTGGGAGCTCTTTCATTTAATGGTGCGGGCGAAAGGACGTCCGCGTATCCGCTGCGCGGATCCGCACCGGCTTCGCCCGCCTGCCGGCGGACTCGCCAGCTCGCTAAAACGCTCCGCGTTTTCTTTACGCTCGCTCCTTCGCAGGTTCAAGTCCCTGCGATGGGCTCATAACAAAAAAGCTCCCATCGCTGGGAGCTCTTTCATTTAATGGTGCGGGCGAAAGGACTTGAACCTTCATGGGGTTGCCCCCATACGGACCTGAACCGTACGCGTCTGCCAATTCCGCCACGCCCGCGTGCAGGAATTAGAATAACGGAGCGCCACCGCGAACGCAAGAACTATTTTTGAAAAAGTTTGCAGGCATTTTCCCAAGCGGCTTGCGCGATTGTTTCGGCGTCCTCACCTGTGCGATCGACACGGTCGTTAACCAGCGCGTTTGCCGTAATGGAGATCATTGCGGGCTCGCATTCAAGACCGCGGATGGGCTCCGGAGCCATATACGGGCAATCCGTCTCGAACAAAATTCGATCGAGTGGGGTTGCCGCAAATGCCTCGCGCACGTCGTCGTTGCGCTTAAAGGTGGCCGCGCCACCATAGGCGATATAGCAGCCCAGCTCCACAAAGCGCTCCATCGTGGCGCGGTCCTCGCCAAAGCAGTGCAGTACGCAACCGGCCTGGGGCACGTCGACCTCGCGCAACACGTTGTAGGCGTCCACATGCGAGGTGCGCTCCTCGTCCGTATCCTCATGACGCAGATGCAGCTCTACCGGCACATTGCGGCGTACGGCGACCTCGAGTTGGCGCGCCATACAGTCGATCTGCACGTCGTGGGGCGCCGGCGCGATATCGTCGTCGTAATCCATGTGGTAGTCCAGACCGATCTCGCCGATACCGGCGCACAAAGGGTCATCGAGTGCGGCAACGACCTGTGCGTGAACGTCGTCGGTATAGTCCGGCGCGCCATACGGATGCACGCCGGCAAGATACTTGATCTGCGGGATATCCTGCATCGGCAGAATTTCGCGCACGAGCCAGTCGCTATAGTCCGTCACGCTGCGTTTGTCAGCGATGGGGTCGAACATCGTCACCAACAGGTCGACGCCCGCGGCTTTGGCGCGCACGAGCGTCTCGGGCACTTCTTTGCCCCAAAACGAAAGCAGATGCGCATGCGTGTCGGCAAGCGGCGCCAAGGGCACGGGGCAGGCGACCGTCTTCTTTTTCTTGGTAAACGTCACGCGTGCGGCATTAGGCATCATGGATTAGCTCCCGGGCCAGACGGACAAAGTCGGCAACATCAAGCGTCTCGGCGCGCGTGGTGGGTGCGATACCGCAAGCCTCAAAGGCGGCATCGAGCACGTCCTTGGCAAAGCCGTTGGCGCTCATGGAATTGCGGATGGTCTTGCGACGCTGGGCAAATGCAGCATCAATCACGCGGGCCACAAATTCGCGATCGAGTCCTTCGGGCACCACGCCGTCAACACGGTCGATACGCACGACAGCCGAGTCAACGTGCGGCGCCGGCATAAAGCAACGCGGCGGAACCTCAAAGCGACCCGTAACCTGCGCATACAGGCCCAGCTTTGCCGTGTAGCCACCATAGGTCTTGTTACCCGGCACTGCGGCAATACGATCGGCAACCTCCTTTTGAACCATGACGACGGCGCGCTTGAGTGCAGGCATCGTCTGGAAGAACTGCAGGATGATCGTCGCCGCCACGTTATAGGGCAGGTTCGCGACAAACACCGTCGGCTCACCGCCCGCAGCCTGCTCAATCTGCTCCGGACCCACCTTGAGCGCGTCGCCCATGATAAAGCGGAAGTTGGCGTAGTCGGCGGCGTGGGCATCGAGCACCGGCTCGAGCTCGGGGTCGGCCTCGATCGACGTGACACACGCCGCCTCCTGCAGCAGCGCAAGCGTGAGCGTACCAACGCCCGGGCCAACCTCGAGCACGCGCTCATCGCCCGTGAGCTCGGAAAGCTCGCAGATACGCTCGATCACATGATTGTCGATTAGAAAGTTCTGGCCCAGGCGATGCTTGGTCGCAAGGCCAAACTCCTCCAGCAGCTCCCTGGTGGCCGCGGGGTTTGCCAAAGGCGAAGTTGTCATGGTTGCCTCCTTAGCATGATGGCGGCGTCTTGAAACAAAAGGGCATGGACCGTGGCGGCCATGCCCTTACAGCTAAACAGCAAATTGCCGATATGGCGCTCGCGCGGTCTCTACGCCAGACGCGGGAACAGCGGATCGCCCTTCTCGACGGGCTGACCGCCGGCAAGCAGGCCCCAAGTACAAATGCCCTTGAGGTCGTCGCTCGCGGCCTCGCCCTCACAGGACAGGCGGCGCAGGGCCTCGACAGAAGTCTGGGGCATGAGCGGCATCAGCAGGTGAGCGGCAATGCGGATGGCCTCGAGCAGGTTGTAGATCACAAATGCCAGCTCGTCAGCCTTGGCCTCGTCCTTGGCAAGCGCCCAGGGCTCGGAGTCCTCGATGTAGTGGTTGGCGGCATGGATGAGCTCCATGACCTCATCCTTGGCTCCGCCGTAATCGAGCACGTCCATCTTGGCCATGTAGCGCTCGACCAGGCCATCGGCGATCTTTGCCAGCGGGTTGTCGAACGCATCGAACGACGCGGGCTTGGCGGGCGCGCAACCGTCAAAGTACTTGCCGCTCATGTTGAGCGAACGCGAGATAAGGTTGCCCCAGCTGTTGGCCAGGTCGGCGTTGTAGACCTGCTCCATGCGATCGAAGCTGATGGCACCGTCGGTGCCGGGGACGACGTCGGTCATGAAGTAGTAGCGATAGCCCTCGACGCCCAGCATGTCGATAACGTCCTGCGGAGCGATGGCGTTGCCGCGGCTCTTGGACATCTTCTCGGCCTTGCCGGTCTCGGCATTGCGCACGGTCAGGAAGCCGTGGGCAAAGACGTGCTCGGGCAGGGCCTCGCCGATGGCCATGAGCATGGCGGGCCAAATGACGCAGTGGAAGCGGATGATGTCCTTACCCACGATGTGGAACTGCGCGGGCCAGCGATAGGCCAGCTCGGCACGCGCCTCGTCGGTGTCGACACCGTAGCCGACGGCCGTCATATAGTTGAGCAGCGCATCGAACCACACGTAGGTCACGTGACCCTCGTCAAACGGGACCTGAATGCCCCAGTCAAAGCTCGTACGGCTCACGGAAAGGTCATTAAGGCCGCCCTCGACAAAGCTACGTACCTCGTTCATGCGGAACGCAGGCTCGACAAAGTCGGGGTGCTCGTCGTAAAGCTTGAGCAGCTTATCCTGGAAAGCGGAAAGCTTAAAGAAGTAGGACTCCTCCTGCACGCGCTCAAGCGGACGGTGGCAGTCGGGGCACAGGTGCTGGCCGACGCTGCCGTACTCCTCGTCGCCCTTCTGGACCTGCGTATCGGTAAAGTAGGTCTCGTCAGGCACGCAATACCAGCCGTCGTAGCTGCCCTTATACAGGTAGCCGGACTCCTTCATGCGCTCCCACAGGTACTGCACGGCATGGTGCTGGCGCGGCTCGGTGGTGCGGATGAAGTCATCATTGGAAATCTCGAGCTTGCTCCAAAGCTCCTTGAAGTGCGGAGCCTGGCTATCGGTCCACTCCTGCGGCGTCATGTTGTGCTTGGCTGCGGCCTCGGCGACCTTCTCGCCGTGCTCGTCCATGCCGGTCAGGAACTTGACGTTATAGCCGGCGGAGCGACGATAGCGAGCCTGAACGTCGGCGATGATGGTGGAATAAGCCGTGCCCAGGTGCGGATCGGCGTTGACGTAGTAGATGGGCGTCGTGATAAAGAACGAAGGCTTGCTTTGATCCATGGGGTTTGTCCTCCAGAAAAACGTTGCATACAGGGGATGATTCTAGCGCAAGGGCTGGATATCCTCCATCTATTGCATATCGAGCACCATGGCATAGACATCGCGCTTGCGGCGCGAATACTTCTGAGACAGGCGCTTGGCCACCGCAGAGGCGGGCTCCCCCTCCTCGAGCGCGGCGCGGATATCCTCGCGCAGGGCCTCGTCGGGATCCGCTGCCGCGGCGCCAACCGGCACGATACCGGCCTCCTCATCCTCGCTCGGCGGCGCGATGACCAGCGCAATCTCGCCCTTTACCTCGCCGCGAGCACGCAGCTCCTCGGCAAGCTGAGCAGCGGGCCCGCGCAAGACCTCCTCGTGCAGCTTGGTGAGTTCGCGGCAGACGGCAACCTCACGCTGGGGAAAGACCTCCGCCACGGCCTCGAGCGTCGCCACGATGCGATGTGGAGACTCGTAGAAGATGAGCGCGCCGGGCACCACGGCAAGGCGCTGCAGTCGGCGCACGCGGTCGCCGTGCTTGCGACCCAAAAAGCCTTCGAAGAAGAAATGCTCGCAGGGAATGCCGGACGAAACAAGCGCCGTGACGCAAGCAGAGGGCCCGGGAATAACTTCGACGGGCACATCGGCCTCACGCGCCGCCTCAACTAGCGCCTGGCCGGGATCGGACACGCTCGGCATGCCGGCGTCCGAGGCAAAGGCGAGGGTCTCCCCCGCCAGCAGACGGTCGACTAGGCCGGCGGCGCGGCTGGCGATCACATTCTCGTCGCAACGGACAAGCGGCTTGGAAATGCCCAGGTGCATCAGCAGCTTTGACGTCACACGCGTGTCTTCGCAGCAGATGGCATCGGCGGCGGCAAACGCCTCGCCAACGCGCGGGGACAGGTCGCCCAGGTTGCCGATGGGCGTGCCGACCACATAGAGTTTGCCCGTATGGGCGCTGTTTTGCGTCATATCAACCTATTCAATCATGCCGCGCTCGAGCGTACCGAGCGCCGCGCGGGCGTCCCATGCTGCAATGCGCTTCTCGGTCTTCCACGTTTGGAAGAACCAACCGGCAGCCGGCGCAAACGAAGCCAGCTGATTGGCGATAAACACGCGCTCGTAGGCATTGCGGCCCTCGGGCGTAACCGACGAGTTGGCAAAGATCGCCGCGCCCGACCATTCGCCCACCAGCACGGGGAACCCAGTCGAAATCGCTTCTTTGAGCTCGCGCTTGTTGCGCGAAATCGCCGTCGTCAGCCCGCGGGGGCTCGTGATATCGAGCGCATGCTCGTCACGGTAATGGTACAGGTGAAGGTCCATGTAGACGTTCTTATACTTGGCGTCGCGCATAAAATGCTTCCACTCGCTGGGATGCCCCGACGACGAGAAGACGACGATCTTATCCTCGGGCATATATGAACGGACGAGCTCATAGGCATCGCGATAGAAGTTGCGCAGGTAGTGCGCCGGAATGCCATCCGTCATGGTGAAGAGGCTCTTGCGGACACTCATCTGCGGCGTATCCAGCAGCTCAATGCCCAGCAGGCTCTCGGCCTCGCCGTAGCGATCGGCCAGGCGCTCGAGCACGTCGAGCGCAACATGACGGCCGTTGGTGGACGAATGCCACTCGGCAACAGCCTCTGGCGTGGCGGGCGAATCATTGGAATCGCCCTGGCCACCGGGCACAGTTGCTAGATCAAGCAGCACGCGGATGTCGTACTTGGCAGCCCACTCAATCGCACGGTCAATGTAGTCGACAACCGAGATGTAGGACGCATCGGACTCCTGCGAGCCAAAGGCATACCAGGGCACCGGCAGACGCACGGCATTGAGACCGATCTGCGCCATGCGACGGAAATCGTCCTCGCTCACAAACGTCTCGTAATGACGGCGCATGCGCTCGTTATAGGCGGCGGTGCCCATGGCCTCCTGCAGCTCGGCCGCGTTGGATGCACCGGTCGCCGCGTATAGCGACGGGGTCACCCAAGGCTCGGGAATAAACCAGCCAGAGAGATTAACGCCGAGTATCCTCTCCATCACTGCCCCCTTCGGATCGTGCAGGCCGAGCCTGCATCGTATTGCATAGGAAAAGTATCGTTTTGAGTATACCCGCGCGTGCGGACAGACGACCGAACGGTCTGTAAAGTGGCGCAAAAGCGGGAGGAATATCTGGGCGGGCCCGAGATGGCGCGCCGAGATGTACATATGCGCCGGAAGTAGGCGGCCGAAAAGCGCATCCCGTTCTGAGCGCGGGATCTGGGACGCAGTTTCCGCCAAAGACCGCAAAAGGAAAGCACATCCCATTCTGACGCCGGATTCCGGGTCGCGCTTTCCCAAGCGGCCTCAAAGCGGAAAACGCATCCCACTCTGAAGCCAAATTCCGGGACGCAATTTCCGCAGAGCCCTCAATAAAAGAAAAGGACCCCTTTGCAGAGGTCCTAGTCAATTCAAGGTGGCGGGGAAGGGAATCGAACCCCTGACACGAGGATTTTCAGTCCTCTGCTCTACCAACTGAGCTACCCAGCCATTTGAGGTGTGCCTTGTTTCAAGGCTTGATTAGTATAACCAAGGACGCGTTCCGGTCAACCGAGAATTTTAAAAAAGTTTTTGAGCACAGCCTCGGTTCTATAAATCGGCACGTCAGAGGCATCAGCCGGCAGCAAGAAGTTTTTCACTCAGAGCCGCACGGGCAAACTCACTTGGCGTCATCCCCTCGGCAGCCGCCCGTCGACGAATGGCCTCCTTCATTCCCAGAGGAATCTTGACCGACAGCGTTGCCGTCCCCTCACCTGAGAGCGGGGGCCGTCCATGCACGATCCCACCAACGGTGTGTTCGCCATCCGGAAACTCTCCGCGCTCGTACGACTCGCACCACGCGTCAATCATTTCATCCGTTACAACCTGACCATTAGCGGCCGTATACGTCTTGCCCATCATCGACCCCTTTGCCGAGCCTGTTCAATCTCCTGCCAAAATTTCTTCTGGACTGGAGACAAGGCATGAATGATAAGCCACCCACGGACAAGCTCGACCGCGACAAGCTCCACGCTTCGTCCGTCTGAGAGCCATCCAATTGCAAGCCATCTCGGCGGCTCGTCCTTCGGCTCGCGACGAATGCACTCAGTAACCGCAAGCCAAGCGCTAAGCACCTGCTTTTCCGTCAGGTGCTTTTTAGCGTTGGGATGGATCTCAACATCCATGCATCTTCTCCTCCATCTTACCCAATTTCGTATGACGAAAGTCCACTGTCGCCAATTCTTAAGCCGGCACGCGTTGGAGAGCAGGAGTCGAAACAATGATTGAAGGACGCTCTAGTACGGCCCAGGCGCCGAGGCAGGAGCACATGCGCCAAGGACGAACGTTTTCGTAGCGCGCGAGGATATTGCCGTCGCGATCGATGAAGGCGATGTCGATGGGATAGGCCATAAAACACGTATGGACCGAAGAGCAGCGTGGAAACGCCATGACGAGCGACAGGCCGTTGGCGGCAACCGGACGCCGTCCCAGCATGCCGCGCAGGCGCACGACAAACGACTCCGCCACCACAAACTCGGCCGGCGTCCAACCCAGCCTATTGAGTGCCCGCGCGTAGGCGATGTAGGACGAGACCGCGGTCACATGACCACCCCCGGATGCCATGGATCGACCGTCACCGCGCGCTCGTGCGACAACGTTGTCGGCGCCCCCAGCGGAACGCCAGCGATGCTGAGAGAAGTCGGCCACGGCTCATAGTGCATGGTGCAGGTGTAGGTCCTAAACGTACCGGATAGGGAGAGCAGGCCACCATCTGATGCCTTCGCGCCTTGCTCGCTCGACACTTCGATCTGCAAGTCATAGCCTTCCATGGCATTCAGAATTTGAGTCTGGACCGTCGCCGAGGCATCGGCAGAGCTTTCGTCGCCCTCCCCCTCCGACGCCACGGCATGCGCTAGCACGATGTCGGGCACCACGCGGTCGAAGCGCGCGACAGCGCCGGCAAAGATCATGACGTTGTACACGATGAGTGCCAGCACCAGCAAAACGGGCGTAACCACTGCCATCTCCACCGTCGCTTGGGCGCGCTCCTCGCGCAGACGCATGCGGATACTCATTACGACCCACCGCCCAGAGCGCCAACCAGCGTGGCGACATCGACGGTGAGCGGGATGGAACCGCCGCCGGGCAGAGGAATCTCCGCAAGTGTGAACACCGTACCGCTAATGGTGCGTTCGACTTGATATTCCAACGCCTCGCAAAGCGCCTTGGGATCGGTCACGCCCAACGGAATACTTCGCAGTTTGTCTTGCGCTTGAGAGAGACCCGCAATGTCAGACCCCGGACTCTTAATGACGTTGGCAGAATCGGTCAGCACCGGCTTTCGCAGGCGCAAGTCGCACGGTTCCAAACCCAGCGCCGCCACGGACGCCGAAACGGTATCGCCGAGCCACGATGCAATGGAGCCCAACGCGCCGCTGCCCCCTCCTAGGCCTTTAATCATCTCGTCCATAAGTTCGTCGGCCGAACCTTGAATATCACCGTATCCTACGAGCAGCCGTCCCCAAACATCCATGACGCCGTCGAGCACGCCGGCAACGCCGCCCGAGCGTTCCTTCAATGTCGAGAAAAATCGCGAAAGCACGTTGTTTTGCGCCGTCGCGTCATCGGGCGCCAGCACCGCGGCAGAGATAGCACCGCGATCGCCAAGCCTGACTGCCGTGTTAAACGAGGAGTTAAGTTGATCGGGGCTGGTAATATCACCCGAAACTGCAAATGCGACCACGCCGTTGCGTCCAGGTGGGGCGATACGCGGGCGCTCGCCGGAAAGCGCTTTAATGGCCTGGTCAAACGCATTGCCTGCACGGTCGGCCTCGTCCTCGGTCTGACGCTCGAGCTCGAACTCCTTGTTGCGGCATTCGACGTAGTCTTCCAGGGCCTCTTTGAACTTATCGAAGTGGTACTCGAAGCCCCTTTCGACAGAAGTCGTTGCAATCGCAACGTACCCTAAAGACGACACACCGAAATGGCATTCGCTACACGTTTCGTGACCGTCAAAATCTGCGACGGATGCCAGCCCACCCGGCTTTCCTTTTTTGTAATTTGGACAGTCAGTCCCATAATGCAAATAGGTAACTTTATCTACTTCACTCGTGGGCCAACACGCATCGGTATAGAGTTCAGTCGCCCGCGCCTCATCTGGATTTCGCGGAAGGAAAGGGGTGTGGGCGGAAACTTTGCCGTCCTTTTCAGTTATATATGCCCGCTCGACTTCTTCGCTCGCATAAGCGAAGAACACCTTTCGTGCAGCAGAATCTGCCTGTTTTTCCGGACCCTCGCCAAGCGGTTTCTCATTTGCCAGGCGCTGGCGATAGTAGGCCTTCGCGCGATCGAGCGCCACTTGCGGTTCCCACGTAACGCTCGAAGCGTAATGTGGATTTTGAGCACCAGAGAGATCCGTTAGGCTTTTCGCACGCTCCCACATACACGAGTACTTGCCAATCGAACTCTCGTCCGACCCGCCACAATCCGCCAGCCAAGCGCGCTCTTTAGCCTTCGCCGTGTCCTCAGAAGCCTTCCGCAGCTCCTCGGCCGCACGCTCTAAATCATCTGATGTGTCTTTAATGGTATCGGTCGAGATCTCTGACCCTTTGAGCGCAGCGAAGTCCGACTCGGATGTCCTGGGCACAGCAAGCGCCGTACCGGTATAGGTCACACTATCGGTATCCTGCGCCGACACCGCCTGTGTGGCACGTGCAGCGATCAGATACGGCAGAGCCGTCTCGATTTTCTGTAAGCCTTCCGATGCGCTTTTGGCAAACTTGTTGCGCGTTTTAATGATCTCAATCCCGGTGTCGACCATATTGCCGGCAACCGGTTCGGCACCCGGGATGAGGATGGCGACCAGGCCCGTCCCGATCGTGGCAAACCCCGCCAAGCCCAGACTCAAGATGCTCGCATCAACCACCGTGGCAGCCGTGTGATAGGACGACACCACGTTGGCACCCGCCAACGCGCCGCTATCGGCCGCCACCTGGGTATCCCCGGCACGCGACATGCTCCATATCGCCGCGGTCGACGAAAACAACAACGTGAGCACCACTAGGATGACCACGGCAGAAGAAAGCGTGGTGTAGGCACCGTCTTCGATAAACAGGTCGATACCGGCGCGGCCCATAAAGCCGCCTCGCTTGCGATGGCAGCTCGGACGGCGCGTCAAAACGCGTCTAGACCAGAAACGCTTAATCCCATGCAGCAATCCACGAATCATAATCTCCCTCCAGCCATTCGGGACGTGATTGATACGAGACATCGACCTTGAGCTCAACGTAGCCGCCCTCGGCGGTACCACCCATAACCTGCGCAAATGCACCGATCACAGGCAACGGCTTGACCTCGCCGGAAACGGACACGGACGAGACGCCGCCCGCATCGGCCCGGCTAAGCTCGACATCCCACGACAACGGCCCGCCGGCATGAAAGATCGAAACGTTGGGCACTGCGGCAAGCCGGCGGAGGGTGAACTCCTTAAGATCGTCGTCCTCCGCCGTCGTCGTGGTCATGAGCCGCGCGGTCTCGGCGGCGGCAGACTCCATGACCGCGCGCGTATAAAGCAGGCACACCGGTTGCAGTGCGAGAAGGATGAGCGTCAGAAACGTCGGCAGCAAAAAAGCGGCCTCGACCGTAGACTGCGCCCGGTCCTCGCGCGCGATATCAATACAACGCGATGTCCTTAGCGCCCGTAGCGGCGTCGATAACCGACGTCGAGGCAACGCCATGGGATGCCGCCCGCTCAACCAGCGCCGCCAAGCGTCCATCGGTGCCAGCACGCCAAAGTCCCACAATCGCCAGCACGATCGATAACAGCGCCACCGTGACGATGGCGTATTCGACCGTCGCCTGGGCAGATTCCTCACGCAGAATGCCATGCATTTCACGATCCCTCCTTTGAGCTTATTGTTTGCGGGACCAGACGCACGGCGCGCAGACGACACGAAGCATCGCCAGCATCCGCGGCAACCGTCACCATATCGACCCAGCCGCGCCCATCGCGCACGATGGCGCCCCATACGTTGCCCTTAATATCGAGATAGCCGCTCAGGGCGAGCTGGGCCGTTGGCACCTCGCGGTAGGCGCGTAACATATCCGCCGCTGCCTCGGTCATCGGTCGGTCCTCGGACCATGCAAGCCGGACCGCAATCGCGTTGTCCTCAGGTGAATCCGTCGCAGTGCCAGACCGCTTGTCGAGCGTCCGCAGAAAGGTTTGCGCCGTGACAGCGACATCCGAATCGTCCGCATCTCGCATCTCATCTTTTTGAGACGCCACCGCCGAATCTGAGTCCGAATCGAAGGCGGCCCCAGGACGCTGCTGCCGCGCGGCGTTAAGCCCCCAAAGCACCGCCGCTATCGCCACGGTCAGGCAAGCAAACACCAGCAGCACCCCGATGGGGCGCTCGCCCTCTACAGGCTGTTGATGCCCTCGCTGATAGCGTTCCATAGATCTTGGACCTTGCCTTTAAATGCAACGATGGCAATAATCGCGATCACCACAAGCACGCCCACCAAAATGGCGTACTCGGTGGTACCCTGCGCGCTCTCCTCCCGCAACAGCTCCTTGGCATGCTGGCGAGCGCGGATCGCCCGGCAAAAAGCCCAGTTCCAAGCCTTGTCAGCAACTTCGACCATCGTGTTCATGTATTCCTCCCTACATCATCCCGCCTGCTCCCAGCAGCGGGCCCAATATGGACAGAAGCAACGCCGGCAAGATGAGCGTGCCGGTGGGAATCAGCAGCTTGACGGGCGCACGCTCGATCTCGCGCTCGACCGCAGCGCGATGAGCCGCACGGATCTCGCGACTTTGAGCGGCCAGCGTCTCGGCAAGTGGGGCACCCAGGGCGAGCGCCTGCCCCACCGTGATGGCAAAGGTCTCGAGCGCTCGCACGTCCAGGTCGCGCGCGGCGGCCAACAACTCGTCCTCACGCGTGCCCACGCCCACCTGCCACGCCATGCAGGCCCGCTCAAGGCGAAGAGCCAGCACTGACCGGCGGTTGGCGCAGAAAATCTCAAGCGCCGCATCAAACGAAAGACCGGCCGAAAGACCCAAGCGCACAACATCGATCATCTCGGACACTTCGCCGAGCGGCACTCGCGCCGGGCCGCCCACTCCAACCGCGCCCTTCACTCGCGCGGTCAGGGCATCGACCACTGAGCGACCCGCGGCAGCGACCAGCACCGCCTCGCGCTTGCAGGCCCCTGCGATCTTGCGTGCATCCGCCCGATCCAAACCCGTCGCGACAAATACACTCAGGGCGCACAGGCAAGCCGCAACTGCAACCGGGGCGCTCATAGCTCCACCCGCATAATGCGTCGGATAACCACCAGGGCAACGGCATTGAGGGCAAGACCCAGCACCACAGCGCCCACGCCGGCAGGCGTCGCGAGACCGCGACGAAAATCTGCCGAAAGCAGCGCCAACACCGCGCACATGCCCGCCGGCATCGCCGCGACCATATGCGCAGACATGCGAGCCTGCGACGTCTTGACATCCAGGCGGCGCTTGAGCTCAATGCGCTCCCCCACCATGCTCGACGCCTCGGACAGTAAGTCGGCAAGCGGAGCGCCGGTGCGCTGAGACACCTTAAGCGCCAAGGTCACAAGCGAAAGACCGGGGGCGTCGATACGCACGAGCAAGTCATCGAGCGCGTCGGTCGCCGAGATGCCGCAATCGATCGCCGCCGCCACCCGCAAAAACTCGGTATGCACCGGCTCTTGCGCATGAGCGCCCACAAAGCGCATGCCCTGGGCCAGCGAATGTCCCGAGGCAAGCGACATGGAAAGTGCGGTAAACGCCTCGGGCATTGCCTCTTCTGCATCGTGTTGCTCGCGCCGGCTCTCAAAGCCATCCCGAGCGGCACCAACGGCAAACGGAGCAACAAGTCCCAAGGCAAATCCGAGGGGCGATAACGACACCATCGTTAGTAAAACGCAGCAGACACCGCTCGATAGCAGCAGAAACGCCAAACGTCCCGAAGCATCTTCGATCACGAGGCCAAGGCGATGCGCCGGAGCCAGCGATGCCCACGAACGGGCGATCTTTTTCAGCAGATCGTTTTCCACCAGCTCACGCGGCAGCTTCTCTGCCACCGTCTCGAGCGCCTGACGTGCCAGCTCCGCCGGCGGTACCTGCGGCACACGAGGTTCCGCCCCGCACGCCGTCGCGACAGAAAGCCCTGCCAAGCCCCCTACGACGAGGGGCACAGTGATCTCCATTCGTCCACCTCCTCTTGTGTGAGCGTCCCCGACCGCAGGCCTTCTGCGATAAACGGCGGCTCGCGGTCAAGCGTCCAGGTGCGCTCGGCGGCATCGAACGTCACATAGCGCTCGAGCTCTACGCCGCCCGATGCGGCGCGTCGCACCCCCGAATACGAGGAGACAAAACGCCTGCCATCGGCGTGGCGCTCGGACATCACGATGCCGTCGAGCGCCATGGCAATCTGCTCCTCGATGAGCTCGCTCGGCAGATCGATGCCATAACGTGCAAGCAACGTCAGACGCACCACGGTCTCCTGTTCTGAACCCGCATGAAGTGTGGTGAGCGACCCGTCGTGGCCCGTGTTCATGGCCTGCAACATGTCGCAGCACTCGGCACCGCGCACCTCGCCTACCACGATGCGGTCGGGGCGCATGCGTAGGGCATTAGTTACCAGGTCGCGGATCGTCACCGCGCCCTCACCCTCAATTGAAGCCTCGCGCGCCTCTAGGCGCACCACGTGCGGATGATGTGCAAACTTGAGCTCGGCAGAGTCCTCGATCGTCACGATGCGCTCGCCGGTGGAAATCTCACATGACAACGCGTTGAGCAGGGTGGTCTTACCAGATCCCGTGCCTCCCGCAACCGCCAGGTCCTGTCGCAGCGACACCGCACACGACAGCAGCTGCGCATACCAAAGCGGCAGCGATCCCAACCCCACGAGCTCGTCCAGCGAGCAGATACGGTCCGAGAACTTTCGGATGGTGAGAATCGGTCCGTCAATCGCCACAGGCGGAATCACCGCGTTGACGCGATAGCCCGTTTTGAGGCGGGCGTTGACGATGGGGCTGCGCTCGTCGATACGGCGGCCAAGTGGCGAGATAATGCGGTCGATAAGCACACGGATCTGCTCATCATCCTCAAACGCATGCTCGATGGGGTACAAGACGCCGCCGCGTTCAAAGAAAGCCGAGCGGCAGCCGTTGATCATGATCTCGGTAACGGTGTCGTCCTCGATGAGCGGCTGCAACGGCCCCAAGCCCACCACGTCATCCAAAATCTCGTCGATGATGGCCTCGCGCTCGGGCGTCGCGAGATCGGTCGGCTCCTCAACATTGAGCGCCGCCTCCACCGCAGGACGCAATTCCGAGCGGGCAAGTGCCGGGTCGATATAGGCGCTGATACGCGCCACTTCGTCGTAACCCATGCGGTCCATCACGGCGCGCTTGGTGCGTCGTTTCACGGCGCGGCGATGCCCCGCATCTACAGGCGCTGCCGCCGCCGCAGCGCCGGCAGCCTTAATCCTCGTTTGCAGGCTCATCGCTGATCACCCTCGCGCGACCAGGGAAGGCGGATACGCGGGCGTTCGGTGCGCGTTGCACGGTCGGCGACCATATCGCTCCAAGGGCCGACGGCGCACCCCAGTTCCACGAGCATCTCGCGCGTGGCCTCGCGCACGCTGGTCGCAAAAGCGCTGGTCTGCCCCACTGCCTCGTCAGCACGCCCAAACGCCATGAGCGCGGCGAGATCCTGCCCGCCATCGGCGATACGAATCTTGGAGCTCAACGCACAGGCAATCTCAAAGCGCATAGCGACGTCCTCGTCTGCCCCGCGCGCACCGAACCGGTTGAACACGGCGCTCATACGCGTGCGCGGCACACCTACTCGACTTGCCAGTTCAATGACGCGCGACGCCGATGTCGCGGACGACACCGCCGCATCGCCAACGACCAGGCAACGGTCGCTCGCCGCCACCGCAGCCGCCACGGCGTCGCCCCAAAAGACCGAGGTATCGATAAAGACCACGTCGGATTCGCGACCCAGGACATCAAGCAGTAGCTCCACCGGACGTGCCATGAGCTCGGCTTGCTCGGGCGCCGCGACGGGACCCCAGAGCGTAACGCCCGGCGCCACGCGCATCGATGTGGCTACGATATCCGGCTCGGTGAGCGCGCCCGCCGCCGATGGCTCGATAAGTGCCGCCATATCGCGCGGAGCATCGACGCCTAACAAGTCGTAAAGGTTTCCAAACATCAGGTCCAGGTCGAGCACGGCGGCACGCAAGCCCAACAGCGACGATGTGTGTGCCATGGTGGCAACGATCGTCGACTTGCCGCAACCGCCCGAACCCGAAATGGCGCAGATGACCGGAGCTCGATGCGGCGAAGCGACAGCGTCTGCCGGCGGCATCGGAGGCGGCGGGGCGGGCGTCGGTGACAGCGTCCCCGTCTCCCCCGCCGCAACCACACGCTGCGTCCAAGCCGGCATGGCAGCTTGTTCGGTCTGCGAGGCAGGCTCGTTCTGCGCAATCTGCTCATGCTGCATCAGCGACAACTCGCCGCACCCGGCAAAGCCCTCAACTTCATCGAGTTCATCCGCCAGATTCACGCCGTGCACGTATCCCATATCTACAGCCGGGGAATCGCCAGCATGCTGCGCCGGCCCTCCAGCGTCATCGTGTACAAGGGGGTTCCGGGGGCGCCGACCATGCTCGGCTTCCGCTTTTCCATAATCATCAACACGCGGGCCTCTTGTAGCGCGAGGCGCCCCGGGTTCCCTATCAACAAAAGCATCGGGCTCAATCGTCATGCGCCGATCGGAATCAACCGCTCCCTCGCCCGCGCGCCCGTTGCCGCATATACTGTGTGCAGCGATGACCTCGGTCGCCCCCGCGCGAAACAGCCCCTCGATATCCGACGGATCGAGCGCTTCTATCAACACGACCACGCGGCTCACGCGGCCTTCGGCCGTCAGGCGCGCAACAGTCTTGCGCACATCTTCGGTATCAAACAGAGACGCCGCGATGATGGCAGCCCCGCGGCGTGACGGAAACGCCCGCGCCATGGAAACCAGCCCGTCCAGGTCACCCACACGAAGCACCTGTGCACCCACATCACGGCCCTCGACTTCCCGCTGCAACAGTCCGTAATCGCCGCACGCGCAGCACGCAAGCCAGATCGCCTTCATCACTCGTCGCCTCCGCTCTTTTTGCCGCGCGCCGTGGCGGGAATCGTCAAGCTGACCGTTCCCTTGCCCGAGGCTCCCAGCAGTTCCTTGACGTCTTCGGGGTCAGCCGCCAGCGTCACCCATTCGATCTTGCCCTCGCGCGTGGCACCGGAATCCTCGCTGGTATCGATCACGTGCGCGCCGCACAGTCGATCGGTTACGCCGTCTTTTTGCACATACACATCCACGTAGCTGCCCACGCCTGTAGCACCGCCGACCGAGTGCTCGGCATCGACCGCCACCGAAACGGCAACCTTGCCCTTAGGCACCTCGAGCTTGTGGCTCTCGGCCTTGGTGTAGACATTGCAGATCACGGCGTTTTTGGGAATACGCGAAGTCGTCACGTCGCCGCGCACCTGGCGCAGCTCGGTCGCCGCGTCACGCGGCAGCAAACTCGTCAGCCATTCCTGGGTTATGACATTGGTCTCATCGAGGGTCTCGCCCACATCGATATCGCGCGCCGCGACGCATACCTCGACGCGATCGCCACCGTACTTGGCCAAGGTCTCAGCCTGGACCTGTTCGGCTTGCGAGCGGATCGACGAGCCGTAAACCATGCAGAGCAGAGCAGCGAGCACGCCCGCGACCAGACTGATGGCGATGCGCTTGCTCTTGTTCACGGCCGCTCCTCTCATGGCAGTGCCGGGCGAATGCCCGTACCACCATTGTCTGGGCGGTCAGAGTGCAAAGCGGCGCAATCGCGATCTTGGTTTTCGATGTCAAACCAATCGCCGACCAAAAGCTGACCAGCCCGTCAAGCTCATGGCAAGGTTTTGGTCAGCACGTCAGCAAACTGCATGTTTCGAGGCTTTTCCGCAGCAAAAAAGCCGTCTCCCGAACAGTTGGGAGACGGTTGTCATAGGAAAAATCAATTACAGATGGACATCGGGATCGAGCATTTGAGCGCTCACGCGCATGGATGACGCCAGGTTTTGGAACGTTTCCAGACGCAGGCTGTCGATCTGCCCGGCGTCCTCGGCCTCGCGAACGGCGCAGCCCGGCTCATGGGTATGCGTGCAATCGCCAAACCGGCACGCGTGCGATGCCTCGACAATCTCGGGGAAGGCGCACGCCAGACCCCGCTCGTGACCCACGAGCGGTAGGCTGCGCAGGCCCGGGGCATCGGCGATCACGCCGGCGTCGCCCGGCAGCGCCACCATCACGCGCGCGACGGTAGTGTGACGGCCCTGGTCGTCGCGTTCGCGCACACCGCCGGTCGCCAACGTATCGTGGCCCAGCAGTGCATTGAGCAGCGTCGACTTGCCGGCACCCGACTCGCCCAGAATCATGGCGCAGCTCCCGGCAGGCACGCAGGCACGGACCTCGTCCAGGCCGCGGCCCTCGGCAGAAGACGTCACGATCACGCGCACGTCCGGGCCCACTAGGCGGCGCACGCGGTCCAGATCGCGCTCGAGCTCCTCGGCATCGCAGCGGTCAGCTTTGGTGAGCACCACCACCGGCTCGGCATCGCAGTCGAGCGCCAACACCAGCGAGCGCGCCACGCGGTCGAGCAGCACCTCACCGGCACCGAGCGCCTGCACGATTAGCACGCTATCCACGTTGGAGCAGAGCACCTGGCGCTCTCCACGGGCACGGCCGCGCCAACGCTCAAAGCTCGTACGGCGTGGCAGCACGCACTCAATCACGCCCATATCGTGCCCGGGAGCGCGGCGCACCGCCACACGGTCGCCCACGGCAGGCAGCAGGACCTCGTCCTCGCCGCGCGACTTGGCAAACCCCACGGCATGCTCGGCGCGGAAGGCGTCATCGGCAGTCGCCACCAGCGGAAACCCGCGATCCAAGCGCACCACGGCGCCAAGCTGCATCTGCTCGGGCTCCTCGGCATGTGCGCAAAAGTCGTCAAATGCCGCCTGCTGAGCTTCATCGACCGGCAGGTCATCAAACGCCGGAACATCCTGCAGCGCGTCGAGTCCCGGCACGTTTGCCAGCAGCTCCTCGGCTGATGCGGGGGCCTCGGTCGCAAGCTTCCGACGACGATCGCGCTTAGCCCGCGCCCCCGTCGTCTTTTTCTTCGCTTTAGCCTTCGCCTTGCCCACAAGCGCCTCCCAGCACCATAAATCACAACTGAGCAGGTATTTTAAATCAAAAAGAGCTGGCCGGGCAAAGCCCGACCAGCTCACAAACTTTTCCTCAGCTTACGGTCCCGAGAGGTCATCCGAAGGCCCGCCCGCCGGGAGGGGTTTCTTCTGAGCGATCCCGCAGCGCGAAGCGCGAGGACCAGCGAAGAAGAAACCCCGCAGGCGGTCGGGCCGGTGGGAAGGATGGCCTTTCGACCTACTCCTTCTCGACCGCGCGCATGATCGCCTTGTAGATCTCCATAAGCGGGATGATCAGGAAGGCCAGACCCAGCGCGGCAAGAACGCCCTTGAGCTCAAGCGTCACGGGGCCAAAGAACATCTCGGCAAGCGTCGGCTGCACGGTCACGATCACCGTCAGCACCAGTGCCAGCGCGGCGGAAGCCCACAGCCACTTGTTCTGCTTCTTCATGGTGAACAGCGACGCACGACGGCTGCGCATATTGAAGCAGTGGAAAATCTCGACCATGTTGAGCGTGATGAACGCCATCATCACGCCTTCCTCGTCGGCATTGCCGGCGATCATATCGGCGATGTGGATGTAGCCCATGTCAAAGTACACGCCCACAAAGAAGCTCGCCAGCACCAGCACGGTGATGATTAGGCCCTGGACCACGCAGTCCAGACCCATATGTCCGGCAAAGACGCCGTCCTTGGCGTTGCGCGGCTTGCGCTTCATGATGTCGCCCTCGGCGTCCTCCATGCCCAGCGCGAGCGCGGGGAAACAGTCGGTGACCAGGTTCACCCACAGCAGCTGCACCGGCTGAAAGATGGTAAAGCCGATGAGCGTGGCGATGAACACCGAGAAGACCTCGGCAAGGTTAGCCGAAAGCAGGAACTGGATGACCTTGCGGATGTTGTCGTAGATGCGACGGCCCTCTTCGCAGGCACCGATGATGGTAGCGAAATTGTCGTCGGCGAGCACCATGTCGGCGACGTTCTTGGTGACGTCGGTACCAGTAATGCCCATGCCCACGCCGATGTCGGCGCGCTTGATGGACGGGGCGTCGTTGACGCCGTCGCCCGTCATGGCCACGATCTGGTCGCGCGACTTCCAGGCCTCGACGATGCGTGTCTTGTGCTCGGGCTGGACGCGGGCGTACACGCCGTAGTCCTCGATGTGCGCGTCGAGTTCCTCGTCGCTCATGCGATCGAGGTCGGCACCGGTGATGGCATGGCTGCGATCGGTGACGATGCCCAGCTGCTTGGCGATGGCCACGGCGGTGTCGATGTGGTCGCCCGTGATCATGACGGTGCGGATACCGGCATCGTGGGCCTCGCGGATGGCGTCGGCGACCTCGGGGCGGACCGGGTCAATCATGCCGGACAGGCCGCAGAAGACCAGGTCGTGCTCGAGCGCGGCGGGGCTGCAGTCGCTCGGGACCTCGGTGTAGGTGCGGCTTGCCAGCGCCAGTACGCGCAGGGCCTCGTCGGCCATGGCCTTGTTGGCGGCCACGAGCTCGGCGCGACGCTCCTCGGTCAGGGGGACGACCTTATCGCCCTCGTAGATATGGGTGCACAGGCCGATCACCACGTCGGGCGCGCCCTTGGTGTACTGCTCATACTCGCCGTCCAGGGTCTCGACGACCACGGACATCATCTTGCGGCCCGAGTCGAACGGGGCCTCGCCCACGCGCGGGTGCTCGGCAGTCAGGCCAGTAAGACCAGCCTTGCCGGCATCGTTGACGAGCGCGCACTCAGTCGGCTCGCCCACGGCCTCGCCCAGGTCATCGTCCCACTGGGCATCGGAACACAGCGCCATACCGGCCAGGAACTTCTCCTTAGGCGCAGCGAGCTCGTGCTTGACGACGGTCATCTTGTTTTGGGTAAGGGTACCGGTCTTGTCGGAGCAGATGGTCTGCGTGCAGCCGAGAGTCTCGACGGCAGAGAGCTTGCGGATGATTGCCTGGCGCTTGGCCATCTTGGTCACGCCAAGCGATAGCACGATGGTCACGACGGCGACCAGGCCCTCGGGGATGGCAGCGACGGCGAGCGAGACGGCAACCATAAAGGTGTCGAGCAAGGCTGTCGGGTCGGTGAGGACGTTGCCCACGCCGTGACGGAGGATATCGACGCCAAAGATCACGACGCAGATGACGATCACCATGATGGTAAGGATGCGGCTGAGCTCGGCAAGCTTCACTTGCAGCGGCGTAAGCTCTTCCTTGGCCTCGGCCAGGGCGCCGGCGATCTTGCCCATCTCGGTATCCATGCCGGTACCGACCACGACGGCGCGGCCACGACCGTACACAACGGTGGAACCCATGTAGCACATGTTCTTGCGGTCGCCGAGCGGCACGTCGTCGGTGCCCGCGACAAGCTCGATCACGTTGGCGTGCTTCTCTACGGGCACGGACTCGCCGGTGAGTGCAGCCTCTTCGATCTTCATCGTGGCACTCTCGAGCACGCGGCAGTCGGCCGGAACGGAGTCGCCCGCCTCGAGCATGATCACGTCACCGGGCACGAGCTCGGCGCTCGGCAGGTGCACGAGCTTGCCGTCGCGCAGTACCTTGGACTGCGCCGCGCTCATCTCCTGCAGGGCCTCGAGGGCTTCTTCGCTCTTGGCTTCCTGGACCACGCCCAGCACCGAGTTGACGATAACGACGAACATGATAATGACGACATCGGCAAAGTCGGGCTCGCCCTTGACCATGCCCGTGAGCGCACTGATGACGGCGGCAACGATCAGCATGATGACCATGGGATCGGCCATCTGCTCAAAGAAACGCTTCCACAGCGGCGTCTTCTCGGCTTCCTCGAGTTTGTTAGGGCCTGTCTTAGCGAGGCGCGACGACGCCTCGTCGTCGCTCAGGCCGAGGTTCTCATCGACACCCTGGTCGCTGAGCACCTCCGCCGCGGCGGACAGGTATTCCTTTTGCATATAGAGTCCCCTCCTGGGATTCGGGCCACTCAGCAGATTGATGCCCGATCATAATTCCCAGGAGAAGGGCAAGGGCTCATCAAGGCTGCCGTGCTGAGCGGCAGTTGATAGTGGAGCTATGGTACCCCAAAGCAACGCGTCTAGCCAAAACAATCCATTTGGAAATATGGTCCATAAGCAACGGTGCAGGCCGTGTGATGCTCAACATTGATAAAACGTTTTTTCTTCGGCGCATCATCAAACTGAAATATCGCCCAGATAGCAGCGGTTAGAACGGTTGGTAAAATTTTTGCATATACCGTTTTTCCGCAAAAAATGAACTTCTAATTCGGCATACGGTCGATTTTTTGGGGTATTCGGTCACCATTTCGTTATAATCAACTCAGTTTTATTTCTTATGGTTTATCTATCAGCGCAAGACGATGTCAGATGGAGGTCTGAATGTACAAGCGCACTAAGATTGTATGCACCATGGGTCCCGCCTGCGATAGCGACGAGACCATCCGCGAGATGATCAAGGCGGGCATGAACGTCGCCCGTTTTAACTTCTCGCACGGCTCCTACGACGAGCACCACGGTCGCATCGAGCGCGTCCGTCGTATTTCCAAGGAGCTCGGTATGCCCGTCGGCATCCTGCTCGACACCAAGGGCCCCGAGGTCCGCACCGGCCTTCTGGTCGATGGCAAGAAGGTTGCCGTCAAGACCGGCGACAAGATCGTCGTCACCGCTCAGCCCACGACCGAGGATTTCCACGGCACCGCTGAGCACATCTCCCTCGACTACCTGGCTCTGCCCTCCGAGGTCGAGAAGGGCTCCCTCATCCTGATCGATGACGGCCTGGTTGCCCTCGAGGTCGAGTCCGTCGACGGCCAGGACATGACCTGCGTCGTCAAGAACGACGGCCTGATCGGCGAGCGCAAGGGCGTCAACATGCCCAACGTCAACATCTCGCTGCCCGCTATCACCGAGCGCGATCGTCAGGACATCCTCTTTGGCCTGACCGAGAACATCGACTACATCGCCGCTTCCTTCATCCGTGACGGCGAGTCCGTCCGCGGCATCCGCAAGCTTTGCCGCGAGAACGGTGGCGAGCACGTCACGATCTTCCCGAAGATCGAGTGCGCCCTGGGCGTCGAGAACTTCGACGAGATCCTCGAGGCTTCCGACGGCATCATGGTTGCCCGTGGCGACCTGGGCATCGAGATCAAGCCCGAGCTCGTTCCCCACATCCAGAAGGAGATCATCGCCAAGTGCAACGCGGCCTACAAGCCCGTTATCACCGCTACGCAGATGCTCGACTCCATGCAGCAGAACCCGCGCCCGACGCGCGCCGAGGTTGCCGACGTTGCTAACGCCATCTACGACGGCACCGACGCCGTTATGCTCTCTGGCGAGTCCGCTGCCGGTAAGTACCCGGTCGAGGCCGTTAAGATGCAGGCCAGCATTGCTCTCGAGACCGAAAAGTACCTCCCGGCTCACGCTCCGCTCGAGGTTCCGGCCGATGCCCACGGCACCCGTGTTGTCAACAACGTTGTGGGTATGTCCGCTGTGAACATGGCTACCACCGTTGGCGCCAAGTGCATCACCGTGCCGACGACCACCGGCCGCACCGCTCGCCTGATCTCGCACTTCCGTCCCAACATGCCGATCTGCGCGTTCTCCCGCCACGAGTGGGCCGTCCAGCAGATGATCATGTACTGGGGCGTTATCCCGCACCAGGCCGAGATTACCCAGGGCACCGTCAACGGCACGATCGTCAAGGCGATCGAGACTGCTAAGGAGCTCGGCTACGTCGAGGCCGGAGACCTGACCGTCGCTACCGCCGGCGATCCCCGCATGAGCGTCCAGCTCGAGGACAAGGTCTCCTCGACCAACGTTGCTTACGTCGCTCAGGTGCGCTAAAACGCACTTGCAAGCACACTTGCATTGCAAAGGGCCCGGAAGGCTTCGCCTTCCGGGCCCTTTTTCTGTGCCAATGCCGCCGCACGGCAAAACACGCACTCATTTCTTTACCAAAAGCGCGAAATCCACCCTTCGAGGCCCAAAAAATAAAGCCCCAAGCGCTAAAAGTGTTCGCCCGGTGGCAAACCCACACCTCACACAGGGCTGATAAATCGTTTTAGCAAGAACCAAATCGACCTGGTTTTCGGAAGTATGCGGCAAATTCTGGAACCTCCGAGCACACCCTGTTTTTTCGCAACAAAATGCCTGATAAACTAGCCTCAAAAGCCAGGTCCGCTCATAGGGTTCAGATTTTGCCGCATACTTCCGGATTGACGCTGGCATCACTCGCTTCAAAGAGATGATTTCGGCCAGGAGGGCATTATGGACCTGACGCTTTGTGGGCAATCCGCCTTTAACTACTACCGCATCCCGCCGCAGGTATTAGGCCTTTACCCCGCCATTAGCCTTGGCAATATGGATCGCAGATGTTGTGGCCTCGGAAGTCATGCAGTTGTAAAAGACCTGCTTCACGCACCACTTCACAGGCTTGTATTCACTCGGGCACAATCCGGGTCGTGAAGCCTGTTTAAATCGTACCTCCTGACCCAAGAGCCGCCTCCCGGGTCGTTTAGGCAAACCGAGCATGGGTTTGATGTCACATCGCCCGAGTTCACACTGCTCAACCTTGCTACGCAGGTCTCACGCAACCAGCTGCTTATGACGTGTTATGAGATGTGCAGCTCGTTTGCTGTGTATACACCCTGCAAACGAGCGCAACGGCAACTTGATGAAGCTATTTCGCTTAAGCTCATTCCACCCAACTGCGGCTGGGAGCGGGTTATCGACGTCAACGGCAAGGATACCAACCTGTGGAAGCGCACGCCGCTTCTTTCCGCAGCGGATATCGCCGCGTTCGCCAAGCAGGCCGCAGGCCTGCGCGGTGTTAAGCAGCTCCGCTGGGCCGCCGAACGCATGACAGGACAGACCGCCTCGCCCTTCGAAGTACAGACCTCCATGCTTATCTCGCTCCCCCGCGACGAGGGCGGCATGGGCATCAACATCGCAAACAACGTGCGCATCCCACTCAGCGACGCCGCGCGCTCGCTGTATGACAAAACCTGCTGCTACGCCGATATCCTCATCGAAAGCGCCACCGACAGCATGGGTGTCATCCTTGAATGCCAAGGCCGCTCCGCCCACGACAGCGAAGCCGCGAGCCTCTCCGATGCCGAGCGCGCCACCGCGCTCACAAGCATGGGCTACGACGTCATCCAAATTACCTTTGGCCAGATTAAGGATAAGAAGAGCTTCGACCACATAGCCGAGCTCATCCATAAAAAGGCTGGACTTTCCTACACCCCAAAGACCAAACAGGAGCGCGCCGCCGAAGTCACCCTGCGGCAAGAGCTACTTGTCAATTGGGTTGAGCTATTCACCGCCAAGCCGGCCAGCTAGCAGCTAGCAATCAGGGGAAGCGCAGGCATATCGGGCGATTCGACGCGAGCCGCAAATCCCGCCTCGGTTAGCTCGATGACCTCGGTAAACGTTGTATCGAAAAACTCCTCGGTTAGCAGGCGATACGGCGGATGATCGGACTCGCCGGGGTTTTCGCGTACAATCTCGTGCATAACGCCGATGGTCTTGAGCACATACTCCTTATGGATGGGATACTGACCAAAACGGGTCGCCGCAGTATACAGGCGATCGGTCGCGCGCGGTATCGAAACGATGCCGAGTGTCTTGCCAAACCAGTCAAAGTCGCCTTGCTTTTTAATGCGGAATTCCTCGCACGGCTTGCCGCCGTGCGCCTCCAGGTACTGATTCACACGCGTATTCCATACGGTATCGGCCACCAGATGCGACCAAACGCCCAGCGTCAGATCGAGCAGCGACTGCGCCACGTCATCGGGCGCGAGCGAAAGCTCGCTAGCACCGGGACCGGCGACCGGCTCGGCGTCCTTGTAACGTTGGGGATAATGCACCCGATTGAGTCGCTCGCGCTCCTCGACAATCGAGGTCGCGGCAGCTGGCGCACCGGTGGGCGAACTTTTAAGCAACGGTGCCACATAGGTATCCCAGAACTCATGCTCACGAGGCTTAGGGATAGGCTCGGGCTTTGCAAAGTGCGTAATGCGGTACGGGATGGGATCGGCGATGCCAGGGACCATATAGCCCACGAAGATATCCGGAACCACGCAGCCAAACAAAAAGGCATTGCGGTCGCGCACGCTATTGGCAAGCGCACCGGTGCGCTCCAGCAAACGCTCCGTCTGAGCGATATGAATGTTCCAGCTTGGCATAGCCACCCCCATAAAAACCTGGATAACTATACCATCACGGCAAAGCCGCGCGGGCGGCTACGCACGCTCCACGCAGCAACTAGTCCGTAGCACCGCTTTCGGTTCCATACGACGGCGAAGGTGCCTCGACCACATGGTGATATCGATCGATATAGATTGCACGGGCACCCAGGCGTCGCACCAAATCCTGGTGATGCGTGCTCATCAAGACCGTCTTACCCGCCGCGACGTAGGCCAGCAAGAAGTTGACCACGATGTCGCATGAATCCTCGTCGAGTCCATTGGTAGGCTCGTCGAGTACTAGGATATCGGGGTTCATAGACACAACCGCAGCCAGCGCCACGCGCTTCTTTTGCCCACCCGAAAGCTGATAGGGCGAGGCATCGACCAGATCGGCAACCTGGAACAGCCCCATGGCATCGCGCACGCGGTGCTCGAGCTCGTCTGCCGGCAGCCCCATCTGCGCGGGACCAAAAGCAACTTCCTCGCCCACCGTGGCGCAAAAGAGCTGCGCATCGACATTCTGGAACACAAAGCCCACGCGCTGATGGAACCGCTGGGCAGCCGCGGGATCCTTGAGATATGCCGCATCGACCGCATGCCCGTCAAACAGATACGTGCCCGCGTCCGCGAGCTCAAGGCCGTTGATAAGGCGCATGATCGTCGTCTTGCCGCAGCCGTTGGGACCTAGCAGGGCAACGAGCTCCCCACGGTCCACCTGCAGCGAAACGCCATCGACCACCGTATGGCCCGCATAGGAAAACACCACGTCGCGAAACTCGATGAGCGGCGTTGTCTCGGCGCCAGCAGCACCGCTCGCGCCCATCGCGTCATTCGTATCGTTTGCCAAAACGTCGCCCTTCCCTATTCACATCAACGGATCGACCGCCCGCGCTACAGCACCGCGCACAACACGGCGAGCAGAACCACAACGACCGCGTAAACCGCATCGCGCCAGCCAAAGCCGCTCCGCGCAGGAGCCGGATACGCACCGGCAAAGCCGCGGCAAAGCATAGCCTCGTCCATCGCGCGGCTGCATTTCATCGCCTTGATAAAGGTCATGCCCATGATACCCGCGATCGAATCGGTACGCGAAAATCCCTCGGGCGCACGGCCAACGCTGCGCAGCATGACCGATTCGCACAGATCGTGCGCCGTACGACCCAGCACCTCGATGTGCTTGAGCGCCATATCAAACGTAAAGATAACTTCGTCGGGTAGATGCAGCATCTTGAGCGCCGCCGACATGCGGCTCCACGTGAGGGTCCACGAAACGCCCAGCACCAGCGACACATTAATGAAGGTCTTGAGCGCAATCTTGAGCATGGCGCCCGTAGCGGAAGCACCCAGCAGCAGGGCAGGCAGCGCCAAAACCACTGCGAGCCCCGCGGCGCCAAGCGCCGGCACAAAGGTCGCGCGCAGCCCGCGTACGGGACGCACGGCAACGAGCACCAGCGCAATGGCCGCCATCAACATGAGGTACAGCGGGCTTTGTGTCAGGCACACGCACAGGACGCAAACGAATATCCCCACCAGGCGCACCGGAGCCGAAACGCAAGAAAGGGCGCGGTCGACCATCGACCCGCCCTCGTGCGCGCCTCCACCCAGGCGAACCCGCTCAAGCAGGCTCGCCAGGTGCAGGACGTTCTTTTGCATCACGCGATGACGAGCGCCCGTGGGCTCGTATCGCTCCTCGGCCGCAAGCCAGCTAGGCAGCTCGACCATCGCCATGGGCTCCGCTTTCCTTGACCGTCAGCGAGATCAGACGGAATGCGATGGTGAGCACCGCCACGCCAATCACGCCGGACAAGATATACATGGCAGCCTGACCGGCAAAGCCGAGACCCTGCTCCTCGGAATAGGCCTGCAGGTAATCACCCGTAGGCAGAGCGTCGGCAAAGGTCGGGGTGTCGAGACCGACCGAAGCCTGCAGGCTGTCGTCGCCAGCCTCCTGAACGGCGGTCGCGGCGCCCTCGGCGTCCCACTCACCCCAGGCGTCACCCGTGGCCAGCAGGCCCAGCGGCGTGGCCACGACAAGCACGGCAACCAAGATGAGCGTGGGGATCAGCGAGGTCTTCTTGGCGGCAGCGCCCTCGGCAGCAAGCTGGCCATCGACGGCCTCGGGCCCGACGATAACACTCGGCGCCGTCTTCTTAATGAAACCGTAGATGGCGGCCGTCGCCACGCCCTCGATCACGCCGGCAACCAGCATATGCGGGATCAACATGGCCGGAATAGCCACGGACAGCGGGAAGGGGCAGTACAGCGGAGCGCCCGAAGCATTCGTGAAGAGCATCGGCTGAATACCAAACTCGATTGCCGCGCACAGGGCCGCCAGGCACAGGCCGACCCAACCGCTCACGATGGCAGAAACCGAGGTGCCCCAGCTCTTGTCGTGCAAACGGCTGTTGAACGCACGGAACACGATAGCAGCGGCAAACGGCAGCACGAAGGCCATGTTAAAGCAGTTGGCGCCAAAGGACAGAATGCCGCCGTCACCAAACAGCAGCGCCTGCAGCGCCAGCGCGACCGAGACAGCAATGGCAGCAGCCTCGGGGCCCAGCAGCAGCGCGATGAGCGCGCCGCCGACGGCGTGACCCGTGGTGCCGCCAGGCAGCGGCACGTTGAACATCATGAGCAGGAAGGAGAATGCGGCGCAAATACCCAAAAAGGCCATGTGCTCGCGGTCGAGCGTGGCGCGCACCTTCTTGATGCAGTGGACCCAAACGGGCACCATCGCCACCGCCATGACGGCATCGGTCTGCGGGGACAGATAATTATCTGGAATGTGCATGTACGCCTCCCGGTTGTCGGCGCACAGAATTGCAACGCCGCCTGAATCACCTTGCCAGTGTTACGTATTATCAGACTCGTAACACGACGCGGGCTATCATAGCAAAACGGCGCACTGCCGACAAAGCAGCACGCCGTTATGTAATGCGCGTGTCATATATGCAGGGTCAGCGATGCCTTTTCCGAACACCGCGGTCACGCAGGACCCCACAGCAACTGCCGAGGGGTCCCTGCTCCCAGCGCAAATCCTAGCCGCGGACCTCGCCGTTTACGCCCTTGCACACCTTGGTGACGATCTTCTGGTGCGCCTTCTCGACCTCTTCGCTGGTGAGCGTGTGGTCGTCGGAGCGATACGTAAGCGCAAAGGCCATGGATTTCTTGCCCACGCCCACGCGGACCGGATCGCGGTAGACGTCGAACAGGCGCACGCCCTCGAGCAGCTTGCCGCCGGCGCTGGTAATGCGGCGCTCAAGATCCTCGCAGGTCACAGTGTTGTCGACCACGATAGCAAGGTCGTGTTCAACGGCAGGGTACTGCGAGAACTCACGGTAGTTCTCCTGATTGCGGGCGCCCTTGATCAGCTTGTCCAGATCGAGTTCAAAGGCAACGACGACCTCATCGATGCCCATGGCTTCGCGCGCCTCAGGGTGGATCTCGCCGACCCAGCCCAGCACGGTACCGCCGGACAGAACCTCGGCAGCACGACCCGGTTGCAGGAAGGCATAGCCCTCGCCCTCGACGGGACGGAAGCGAACCTTCTCGATGCGCAGCTGGGCGAGCAGCTCCTCGACAATGCCCTTGCCAAAGAAGAAGCGCAGCTTGCGGTACTTCATGTTCCAGGACTTCTCGCTCCACTGGCCCGAGAGCACACCCGCCACGGACTTGGTCTCCTTGGGCAGGCTGGCGTTCTCGCGACCGTGGAACAGGCTGCCGACCTCGTACAGGTGCACGTTGGGCGTACCGTGCGCCTCGTTGTAGGCCACGGACTGCAGCAGGCCCGGCAGCAGCGAACGACGCATCTCGGTCTGCTCGGCTACCAGCGGGTTCATGAGAACCACGGAGCAGCCGCGGCCCTCGGTGGACATGCCAATCTTCTCCAGGTCGCCCGGGGCGGCAAAGCCAAAGGTCGTGGTCTCGTTGAGGCCACAGGCGCGCAGGATCTCGCCGACCTTGCGGGTAAGCTTCTGCTCGCGCGTCAGACCGCCGATGTGGTTCTTGGCAGCTGGGATGGTCGCCGTGACGCGACCCATGCCCCATAGGCGCAGGACCTCCTCGATCAGGTCGATCTCGCGCGGCAGGTCGGGGCGGAAACTCGGCGGGGTGACCATAAAGTCCTCGCCGTCGCGCTCGACGGTGCAGCCCAGGCGGGTGAGCGAGCGCTCGATAAAGTCGGGTTCGATGTCGGCGCCGCAGATGGCGTGCACGCGGGCCAAGCGCAGCTTGATGCTATCGATGGTCTTGGGCGCGGGGAACACGTCGACATAGCCGGGAGCAACCTCGCCGCCGGCGATCTCTTCGATGAGCGCGCAGGCAACGTTGGCGACATCCACGCAGCCGGTCTCATCGACCTGACGCTCAAAGCGAATGGAGGCATCGGAGATCAGCGACAGATCGCGGCTGGTGTGCGAGGTGCGACCGGCGTTGAAGCAGGCGCTCTCGACCATCACGTCGACGGTGTCGTCCTCGATCTCGGAATCCATGCCGCCCATAACGCCGGCCAGCGCCACGGGGCGCTCGCCGTCGGTAATGAGGCCCATGCCGGCGTCGAGCGTGCGTTCCTCGCCGTCGAGGGTCGTAAACTTCTCGTCCTGTTGGGCGGCGCGAACCACCACGCGACGCCTGCCCTCGCGCTCGGCAAAGGTGTCCAGGTCAAAGGCGTGCAGCGGCTGACCGGTAAGCATCATCACATAGTTGGTGATGTCGACGATGTTGTTGTGCGGGCGCACGCCCAGGGCGTTGAGACGCTTGACCATCCAGTCGGGCGACGGACCGACCTTCACGTTGCGCACGATGCGGGCGACGTAGCGGTCGCAGAGGCCCTCGTCGGCAATCTCGACCGAAAGCTCGTCGTCGGTCGCGCGGCCGGTCTCGGCCTTGATGGCGGGCAGCTCAACGTGGAAATCGCGATCGAAGATGGCGCCGGTCTCGCGGGCCATGCCGATCATGGACAGGCAATCGGGACGGTTGGGCGTGATCTCGCAGTCGAGCACGGTGTCGCTCGAGCCCACGTACTCGGCAAACGGCATGCCGCAGGGCGTATCCTCGGGCAGGATCATGATGCCGGAGTGGTCGCCGCCCAAGCCGAGCTCGCGCGCGGAGCAGTTCATGCCCATGGACACGACGCCGCGAAGCTTGCTCTTCTTGATCTTGACGTCGCCGGGCAGAACTGCGCCGATCATGGCCGTGACGATGTGGTCGCCGGCCTCAAAGTTCTGCGCGCCGCAGACGATCTGCAGCGGAGCGGGGTTGCCGTCGGCGTCGAGGTTCTTGTCGCCCACGTCGACCGAGCACACATACATGTGGTCGCTATCGGGGTGCGGGGTCTTGGTGAGCACCTTGGCAGTCACCACGTGGTCGAAGGATTCTCCCACGGTGTCGATCGCCTCGACCTCGGTGCCGGTACGGATATATTCGTCCGAAAGGGTCTTGGGATCCTCCGGAATATCGATCATGGTCTTGAGCCAGTCGTAAGAAACACGCATCTAGCTCTCCTTTCATACTGAAAGCCTGCGAAGAGATGCAGGTGGAAACTTCAACTTTGTGAACATTCCTTACAAAGCGAGGGTTGTCCAAGTGCGGCAGATCGGCCCGAAAGAGGAGCGCCGCGTACTTTGGTACGCAAGCGACGAATGAGCGCCGAGGTGCCGTGCTTGGGCAAGCCGCAGCCTAGAACTGATTCAAGAAGCGCATATCACCCGTCATGAGAGTTCTGAGGTCGGGCAGGTCGTAGCGCAGTGCCGCGACGCGCTCGGCGCCAATGCCAAAGGCGAAGCCGGTGTACTTCTCGGGATCGATGCCGCAGTTAATCAGGACGTTGGGGTCGACCATGCCGCAGCCCAGGATCTCGATCCAGCCGCTGTGCTTGCAGAAGTTGCAGCCCTTGCCGCCGCAGACGTGGCAGCTCACGTCCACCTCGCAGGAAGGCTCGGTGAAGGGGAAGAAGTGCGGGCGGTAACGCGTCTTGCGGTCCTCGCCAAACATGCACTTAACAAAGTAGTCGAGCGTGCCCTTGAGGTCACCAAAGGTGATGCCCTCGTCGACGACCAGGCCCTCGATCTGGTTGAACTGCGGAAGGTGGCAGGCATCGGCCGTGTCGGGACGGTAGACGGTGCCCGGGCAGATCATGTAGATGGGCGGCTTCTGCGACTCCATGGTGTGGATCTGCACGCCCGAGGTCTGGGTGCGCAGCAGCACATCGGACTCGCCGTGGGCGTGAGCCTCGGGGTGCGCGACGCTGCCGGGGTTGTTGTCGACCACGTAGAAGGTGTCGCGGGCCGAGCGGCTCGGGTGATCCATGGGGGCGTTGAGCGCGGTGAAGTTGTAGTAAGAGGTGTCGACCATGGGACCGGACTCGACGGTGTAGCCGATGCCGCAGAAGATGTCCTCGGCCTCCTCGATGATCTGCTTGATCAGGTGCTGGTGACCGATCTGCGGACGGATGCCCGGCAGCGTGATGTCGACGGCCTCGTGCTCGAGTGCGTGCTTGAGGGCGGCGGCCTTCATCTCGGTGGTGCGCTCGTCGAGCATACCCTCGATCAGTTGGCGCATCTCGTTGGCGCGCTTGCCCATCACGGGACGATCCTCGGGGGCGAGCTTGCCCATCATGCGCATCAGGCCGGTGATGCGGCCCTTGCGGCCGAGCAGCTCAACGCGCGCGGCCTCGAGCTTGGCGGCGTCGTCGGCGCCTGCGACGAGCTCCTTGGCCTCTTCCTCGAGTTTGACCAGATCATCAATCAGACTCATGTCTTCCCTTTCGTCTCTCGCGCTCCCCGCTCGCCGGGACGACTGCCGCCGCCTGACGTTGCGAAAACGCGGCCCGGTTCGGTAACAAAAAACCGCCCTCGGGCATGTGCATTGCCCAAGGACGGTTGAATTCCGCGGTACCACCTTGTTTGACCCGGCGGATGTCTGGCCCGCCGAGCCCACTCTGCGCCCCTTGTCGCGAGGCTCACGGCTTCCCTACTGGGGCTTCGCCGCCGCTGGCCGCGCGCCCGTTGAGGTCGCTGCTCGGGAGTGAACGCTTGGCCCTTGCCACCGCAGGAAGGTTTGCAGCCCATGACCTTCCCTCTCTTGTCGGCGACGCGGCGGGCAAAACCCTCTCCGTCAACGCATTGGGCTATAGGATAACACATTCTGCGAGCATATCGCCGCGTTCCGTTTTGTTCGCACTGGGTACAAGGCAGGTAGCTGTGCAAACTGGCCGTGCATCCGCCTGCGGCGCTCGGCCTGCGAGATTAAGGATACGGTATGGGAAAGAAACTCGATAAGAAGGCCAAGGTCGCCGTGGCAAAGGCCGCCAAGGGCGTCAAGGCCGCTAAAGTCGACAAGGCCGTCAAAAAGTTCCGCAAACTCGAGGGCAAGCTGTGGACTCGTGAGTACCTGCTCAAGATTGCCGAGTTCGATGGAGCGACGATTGCTCCTGCCAACGGCGCCGCAGCGCGCGCCGACGCCATGGGAACCCTTGCCGGCGAGCATCACAAGCTACTGACCAGCGAGAAGTCCGTTGAGCTCGTACGCTCGTTAGCGCGCGAGACGGTTGCAGGCGGACACGTAGACGACCCGCAGCTGCTCGACGAGATCCGTGTGCTCGGTCGCGACCAGCGCGAGGCAAGCGTCATCCCCACCGAGGAGGCCGAGGCCTGGACCAGGCTCACCTGCGAGGCCGATGCCGTGTGGCACAAGGCCAAGACGGCCAATGACTGGGTGAGCTTTGAGCCCTATGTGGATAGGATCGTCGCCCAACTTAAGCATCAGGCCGAACTTATGGACCCCAAGCGCGACCCATACGATGTTTGGCTCGACCAGTACGAGCGCGGCCTTTCCGCCAAGAGCTTCGATGCGTTTTGCGATGAGGTCAAGGCGACGGTCGTGCCGCTCGTGCACGCCATCGGCGAGCGCGGCCAGCAGCCCGATGCCGACTTTTTGCACGCCCGCGTGCCCGAGGGCGCCCAGCGTGCCATGAGCTTCGACCTGATGAAGCTCGTCGGCCTGAACCTGGACGACACCACGCTTGCCTTTACCGAGCACCCGTTTAGCGAGGGCTTTGCCGTGGGTGACGCGCGCATCGCGACACACATCTACGAGGACGATTGCATCTCCAACGTCTACAGCATCATCCACGAGGCGGGGCACACCATGTACGAGCTGGGCGTCAATCCCGCCTATGCGCGCACCTGTCTGGAGGGCGGCACCTCCATGGGCATCCACGAAAGCCAGAGCCGTTTCTTTGAGAACACCGTGGGCCGCAGCCGTGCCTTTATGGGACCGCTGCTCGAGGTGCTGCGCCGCCACGCACCCGAGGTCTACGGCGACGTCGACGAGGACACGCTCTACCACGCCGTGAACATCGCGCAGCCTTCGCTGATCCGCACCGAGGCCGACGAGCTCACCTATCCGCTGCACGTTATGGTGCGCTACGAGATCGAGCGCATGCTGTTTGCCGGCGAGGCCACAGCCAAGGATATCCCCGCGCTTTGGAATCGCTTTATGGACGAGTACCTGGGCATTCCCGTTCCCGACGACACACGCGGCTGCCTGCAAGATACGCACTGGAGCGGCGGCTCGTTTGGCTACTTCCCCACGTATGCGCTGGGTAGCGCCTACGATGCCATGTTTGTGCCGGCCATGTGCCGCGACGGCGTCGACCTCAATGGTGCCTGTGCGAGCGGCGATCTGGCGCCCGTCCGCGCCTGGCTGGGCGAGCACATTTGGCAGTGGGGCCGCGCCAAGGACGCGCCGGAACTCATCAAGGGCGCATGCGGCATGGCGTTCGATGCCCGCTATTACTGCAGCTACCTGCAGGACAAGTTCACCACGCTCTACGAGCTGTAAAGCTTAGGTGACACGCCAACGCAAAGGGGACGCCGCGGAACCAATCCGCAGCGTCCCCTTTTTTCACCCAATGACTAGGTACCCAATGACTAGTTCGTTGACGCTAATGTCTTGGCAACGTCAGCGAAAACGGCCCCAAGCGAGCAAGGTGACGTGAAATGAAAGGGCGCTCACCTTCTGGTCGCGCCCTTGAAATTGAACGTCAGATTGCCGCTTGGGGCCGTTTGCAGCGTCGAGCAGTTACGCGGTTTGGTAAAACCGCGTAACTACAGGGCCTCGAGCGCGGCGGCGATGCGCTTCATGGCGGCATCGGCAGATGCTTGGTCGGGCGCCTCGGCCAGCACGCGGATAACCGACTCGGTTCCGCTCTTGCGCACGAGCACGCGGCCCTCGCCTGCCAGCGCAACCTCGGCCTCGGCGATGGCGTTCTGCACGCCCATGTTCTCGAGCGCGGCGTCCTTGTCCGCCACGCGCACGGCCACCTGCGCCTGCGGCAGCAGCTTGCACGGAGCCGTGAGCTGCGAGAGCGTCTCGCGCTCGGCACGAATCACTTCCATCACGCGCAGCGAGGTCATAATGCCGTCGCCCGTGCGCTCGATATCGCCAAAGATCGTATGGCCCGTCTGCTCGCCGCCCAGGCTGTAGCCGCCCTCGCGCATCTTGGCATACACGTGGCGGTCGCCCACGCCGCTGGTCACGGCGCTCAGGCCGGCAAGCTCCAGCGACTTGATCAGACCAAAGTTGCTGGCGATTGTCGGCACCACGGTACCGCCCGAAAGGCGACCGTGCTTGTTCAGGTACACGCCGCACACGTACAGAATCTGGTCGCCGTCGACCACACGGCCGCGCTCATCCACGGCCAGGCAGCGGTCGGCATCGCCGTCGTAGGCAAAGCCCACGTCCAGGCCCTGCTCCACCACATGGCGCTGCAGGCGCTCCATATGCGTGGAGCCGCAGTCGACGTTAATGTTAAAACCATCGGGCGCAGCGTTAATCACGCGCACGTCGGCACCCAGCGCGTCGAACACCGGCTTGGCGACCGAGGAAGCCGAGCCGTTGGCGCAGTCGATGCCGATCTTGACGCCCTGCAACGAAAAGTTCGCGCTGGCGATGAGCGAAGCAATGTAGCGGTTGCGGCCCTGCATGTAGTCCACCGTGGCGCCGATGTGGTTGCCCGTGGCCAGCGGCACCTCGCTCTTGCCATCGATATAGTCCTCGATGAGCTCCAGTACGTCCTCGTCCATCTTAAAGCCGTCGCTGTTGACGAGCTTAATGCCGTTATCGCAAAACGGGTTGTGGCTCGCGCTGATCATGATGCCGCAATCGAAGCAGCCCTCCACGGTCTGATGCGCTACGCCCGGCGTGGGGATCACGTGCAGCATATAGGCGTCCGCACCGCTCGCGACCAGGCCGCTCACCAGCGCCGCCTCGAACATATAACTCGAGCGACGTGTGTCCTTGCCCACGATGACGCGCGCCTTAGCACTGCGGTTGGCGCCGTAATACCAGCCCACAAAACGGCCAATCTTATAAGCGTGCTCTACCGTCAGCCCAACGTTGGCCTCGCCGCGAAAGCCGTCGGTGCCAAAGTACTTCATGCGCTCTCCTTACAAAATAGGGGCGAACAGATTGCCTGTCCGCCCCAAAATGGTACTCGATTATCTGCGCTACCAGAAAAACCCTACGCCGACGCGCTGTCGCGAGCCGCCTGGCATGTAGGAGTCTGACGCAGCGTAAGCGGCTTGTCCCCCGCCTCGGCCGACGTGGTCAGCGTATACGTGATCGTCGTCGTCTCGCCAGCATGCAGGTCAACGGTACCCGAATAGAAGGGGATTCCATGCCACGTAGCGGCGCCAAGACCAAACTGGGTGCCCTCGACGGTCAGATCAGTAATGTTGCCGCCCGTCGGGGCAAACAACGAGACATTCAGACGCTCGTCGTCACGCGCGGCATCGGGCGCGCTCGCCGCAACGTAGTCGGGCAGCTTGCCAGCCTCCTCCTGCGTCATGATGTTCGTCAGGGTAACGGTGATGCGATAGGAGCACGTGCCGTCACCGTTCTTGATGCCCTGACCAATCTGAGTGTCGGCGTTCAGATACCAGTCGAGCTTGGAGAAGCTCAGGTTGTTAAAGTAAACGCCGGCAACAGGATCGGCACTCGGATCATCCGGATCGGGCAGCGAAGCGTCAATGCCTGTCTCTTTGATGGCATTCTGCTCATCATCGTTTCTCATCCACGCGATCAGGCGGCCCTCTTCGGCACCGCGCTCAACGGCGCTGACAAGCTTCGTAACATCGACATCGCCGATACCGCCAAGAATCTTGTCGAAGGCTGCGCTGGCGACGGATGCAAAGATTCCGTCCGACTCCTCGACCGGATAGTTCCAGTACACATCGTGCATGAGGACCTTTGCGGCGTTAGTGCCGTCGACAACCGTTCCGTCGGGCAGTGACACGCTACCGACCAGGCCCAGCAGATACTGCAGGAACACCGGGTCGATACCGATGACGCCATCAACGTCCTGTCCATACTGGGACTTCCACAGCGCGGCGACACGCTGCGAGTTGCGGGGCCAATCAGGCGAATAGGTATTGCCCGAGTTGTACAGGTTACTGTGGTTGCCGAACAGCGCCTCATCCTCTTCGTCGACGCTCTCGACTGCCTCATCCTCGCTGAGTCCAATGCGGGGAACAAACTCGCCAATCGACATCTGGCCGTCAGTGACCGAAATCAGGCCCTGCGAACCGCCAAAGCCGCCGCAAGCACGAATCTCGACGTTGTTCATGGCGTACATAAGGTAGTTGCGCGTCTGGCCGTTGGCGCCGAGCATCTGGGGAAGGACGGGGGCGACCTTCTCCGCCGCGTCAACCGCGCCGTTGAGGGTGGCAAAGCCGTCCTTGGCCTTATCGACCAGCTCGGTCACCTGGGAAATATGAGTATCGCCAATGCCCTGGACCTTCTCGTTGGCGCTCTTGAACACCTTCGAGCTGCTGGAAAGCGAATCGGCGACCGCCTGCAGCGCGGACACGTTAATCATGCCGTCCTGGAACAGCTTGCCGGGCGTAGCCTGCGAAAGGTTATCGGCCATGGGAACCAGCGCATTGCTCGAGACATCGGACAGGGCGTCAATCATGGTGCGGGCCGCATTGATATCGCTGCCATACACCGGGATAAACGAAGCCGCCGCCCACAGCGGGCTCGAGGTCTCCGCCTTCATGCTGTTACAGAGCTCATCGATCTTCTTCGCGTCGTCAGGCAGCGTCGAAAAATCGCCCGACGTGACCTTGTCCTTAAGGCCACCGACGATCTCGACAGCCTCCTTCGCTTCGCTCTTTACGGTCTTTGCCGAGTTAAGCAGCATAAAACCGCTTGCGCCAAGCGCAACGAGAAGCACCGCGACTACAGCGGCAATAATGGCGCCGGTGTGACGCTTTTTGCGCTCGCCCTTGCGATGGCGATGACGGACCAGACCGTCAGAGGTCGAACTCGACGAAGCGTCGCTACCGTAGTTCAAGCCAAAATCGTAATAATCTTCCTTGGAACCCGAGCCCGCAAACTCGGCGCCGCTATCATCCAGGCGGGCGAACGTGCCAGTCTCGGAGGCGCCGGTGTAGATCGTGCCAAGGTTACCCGTAAGCCCCGCGCCACCGGCAGAGGGAGTATTGTTGTCGTCCTTGCCGGCATTAACGTTGCCGGCGGCATTCGCGGCGTTGGCAGCACCTGCGTTGTTCGCAGGTACCGAAGGAGCCCCGCTCGGCTGCGACGCGGAGGTTGCACCGCCCGCAAAGACATTCCCTCTTGCACGGCCGGTCTTTTTTGCCTTTTGAGACTGCTCGTACAGAGCGGTAAACATCGCCGTCTCGCCCGGGGACACGCGCTTACCGGAGCCGCCCTGTCCAGCGTCGCCCGGCGTGCCGGCCTTACCAGCCCCGTTCGGACGCGGCGGAACTGCAGGACGGCCGCTATCGCTGCCCTTAAAGTGATTACCAGCCATAAAGAAATCCTCGCAATTGAGTCGCAATGAAAAAGTCCATAACGTTACTAGTTTATGGCATTTTGAGCATCGACAGCTAAACTCCAGACACGGACATCAATTGGCGAAAATGCGGCACAACACCTTTTCTGTCTTGGCGGCGGCGTCAACTACACCGTGAGGAACATCATCACGATGATCATGGCAAAGCCGATAAGGTCGGTCGGCAAAAACACCGTGCCCAGCATAACGGCGCTGGTGATGGTCGCCGAAACCGGCTCCACAGTTCCGATGAGGCTCGCACGCACCGAGCCGATGTCCTTAACGCCCTGCATATAGAGCATGTAAGCAAAAAACGAGCCGATAACCACGAACACCGCGAGCGCCTCGATACCGGCGGCATCGAGCGCCGGCATATGCGCCCAGGGCTGCACGAAGACACATGAGACCACGCCCGCCGTGAGCATTGCCGAGCCCGTGACGATGGGGCTACCGTATTCGGGCAGGATCTTGGCGGGAATCACCGCCATACACGCGGCGCTGACCGCACACATAAGACCTGCTGCCAGGCCAAGCGTCGAGATATTCAGGCTGGTGGGGTCGCCGCCGGTGGCGATTAAAAAGGTTCCACCCAGAGCCAGGCCAATGCCGACGACTTCGCGAGTACGCGGCATGCGGCGATCGGTCACGCAGGCGTAGCCCATGATGATAACGAGCTGCAGGCACTGGAGCACCGTCGCGGTTCCGGCGTTCGTCAGGCGCACGGCCGAAAGATAGCAAAACTGGTTGAACAGCAGGCCAAAGGCGGTAAAGAGCAGCAGCTGCTTGCGATCGGCGGGTGTGGTCCAGAGCTTAATCAGGCGCTCGCGGTCGCGCGTAACAACCACGGCCATAAAGAGTAGACCGGCGAGAATCTGACGCACGCTCATAAGCCACAAGGTGTCGACGTGGTAGATATCGAACAGAAAGCTCGCGCTGGTGCCCGAGAAGCCCCAAAACGAACCGCCCACCAGCGTAGCCAAGACGCCCGTGATCATCTTGCGCGACGACGCATCGTTAAGGCGCTCGCGCCAGGCGCGACGGGTGTTGCGGCTGAGCTCGTCGGTGCCCTCGGGCACATCAATGTTCGATATATCGGTCATCGGCACCGAAGCCCCTGTGCCTTCGACCTGCTCGACACACTCTTTGCTCATTCCACTCCCCCGAAACAGCCTAGAAACAATTCGGCTTACCTTACCACGGCGAAGTCACCAGCTGGAGGCTTGTCCGCTTATCGGTAGGACAATTCCGCAGGCGTCTTTCCATAGCTCGATACCGCAATGGCCTTGCATTATGCGACAGCCAAATCGCGGCAGCAGGCTCTTTTGAAATGGATATGACAAAGCCCCCGAATTCCACAATGTAAGCGATTTTTAAAAATGTTCTTGCCACCGAGTTCAGGCTCCGTTATATTATCCCTTGCGCGCTTGCGCACCCTTGATCGGGCGTTTAGCTCAGGGGGAGAGCGCTTCCCTGACACGGAAGAGGTCAGAAGTTCAAATCTTCTAACGCCCACCAAATGTTCGCAGCTCAGAGGCTATGTCCTCTGGGCTGTTTTGTTTTATGTCGCCAAATCCGCTGGCAGCTCCAACCGTCATCGCAACGTAACATCAATTCACCTGACGAATGGCTGCCAAACAAATTCAATACCCCAACAGCAACAATAGCCAGGCAGAAAACTGCGCCGCAAGCTGCTCCAACCGCTCAATAGCCACCGAGGCCGAGACCAACGCGTCTCGAACCCATCCGAGCCGCAGCTTCTCGGCAAAACGCCACAACGTCCACACCCTGCGGTATCCTTGAGCCACTTACACCTGCAGCACCAAGGAGCCACCATGCGCACCGAGCTCGATGTTCCCTTTTCGCACAAAGAAGAAGCCAAGGCGTTGGGCGCCAAATGGGACCGGACCAAGAAGATCTGGTATGTACCCAGCGGCGTCAACCCCGAGCCCTTTGCCGAGTGGCTGCCCGGTGTTGACCGATCCGACCCCTCAGCGTCGTATATATATCTTGTACTGGGCAAGCGCGAGTGCTGGAAGTGTCACAAAGAGACCTCGGTCGCGGCCTTCGGCATTCCCTATCGAGCCGATAACGACGAGAGCATCGCCATCGCGCACGCGCCCAACGAAGCCGGGCACATTGCCATCGACACGGCCAACGCCAACGCACTCGCCATCGTGCCCGCTCTTGGCTGCGTGCCGGGCGAGATCCGCGACTACCTTCATAAGCGCTGCGGCTACAAGCCCGTAGGCGCGCGAGCCTCCAAAGCCCCGTCGCTCGGCAACACGTGCACCAGTTGTGACGCGTTGCAAGGCAGCCGCTATCTGTTCGAAGAGCCCTCGTCCCCGTTTGCCCTCACTGCCATCAACAAGCTGCCGGCACTGGAGTTTGTGCGCGTCGAAGTTGCCGGCGTCTTTGGCGTCCCGGCCACGCGCACCGACTTTGACCAGGCGCTCTTTACCTGGGCACGCGACCATCACGCCGAGTTCCACAAGAGCCTGTTCGAGGGAATTTACCTGTAGGGCAAAGCTCGAAAATCGAGTATACGCAGGTAGCAAGGTATATCTAACGGGAAACCGAGAGGCCGACACTTAGCTGACCAACAATCGATAATCGATACTCCGACTGAATAAATACAGAAACAACCCCCCCCCGCATCGGAGTCAGTGCAGGGGGGGGGCAGTGCCTGAATCAAAACTCAGCCGGATGGCAATCAGCTCACGCTAAGCAAGGATATCAACTCTAGAGAATTCCAACCGCAGAGCATGCAATCGAAAAGACGACTATCGAGACAAGAACGACCGCAGTATTTGGCTTCTTTCCCATAACCCAATAAATCACAGCTGTTGCGATTACCGAAAGCAGGCATGGCATAATCTGATCCAGCACGCCTTGAATGGCAAGGGCCTCATCGCCCGAACCGAAAGCCAGCGGAGTTGTAACGCTCACCATTGAGGCAATCATTGCTCCCACCGCCATCATGCCGACGACGCCAGTCAGTCTCGTCAGACGTTTCATGATATTTGTCTCGGACAGCTTAACGAGTAGCTTGCTGCCCATCTCGTAACCTTTAATGGCGCAAATGTAGCGCACGGCTTGTGCAGGTATGTTAAACAGTAAGAAAAATAGGACAGCGCCGAGCGGGTTCCCCTGCATTGCGATGGAGCAGCCAATTCCGGCAGTAACCGTACGCCAAGTTGTTAGAAACAACGAATCGCCAATGCCGGACAACGGGCCCATAAGCGAAGTCTTCACATTGCTGATAGCTTCTCCACCAATTTCTCCGCCGTTCGCCTTCACCTCCTCCATTGCTGTCACAATTCCACAAACCAGTGTCGCGAGATAGGGAGTGATGTTAAAGAACTCAAGATGGCGCTTCAATGCGTCTGCGCGATCTTCTTTCGACGGATACAGCTTCTTGATAATTGGGCCAAGCGTAAATGCATTCGCAAGGTACATTTGCCGCTCGTAATCCCAGGACCCCTCGAATGTCATTGAGCGTAGGAAAATTTTATTGAGATCGGACTTGGTGATTTTCGATCCACCTTCTTTAGAACTCATCGTCGTCTCCTTCCACAGAAGCCGTAACAGCGACAGCGGATTCGCGATCTTTAAATACCATCAACAGCACAATTCCGGCGGCGATGAGCGAAACACCCAAGATTGGCAAGCCCAGATACGCACTGAGAACGAATCCAAAGATCAAATAAGGCAACAATTTCCGGTCCATGATGGTCCTAAGCAGAATGACAAAGCCGAGGGCGGGCAAAATGCCTGCGGCAACCGTCAAGCCATGCTGGACAAATTCGGGAATAGCCGCAAGTACGCCTTCCATAACCGGAGCACCCAGCGCATAAGCTGCGGTCACATACAGCGCCTGGGGAATAATGAACCCGAAGAAGCTAGAGATAAGATGGGTCCTGCACACCCCGTCAACGTCTCCTCGTTCGGCATATCCATCGGCGGCGCGATTAATAAGAGGAATCAGAACGATGTAGCAAAAATTCCTGATTACCATTCCGAGCATTGAAATTGGGATTGCCAAAGCAACGCCGGCGCCAGCATCTGAATGGGAAATGATCGCAAACGCAGTGCCCAAAATGCCACCGGAAATCACGTCAGGAGGCGCAGCCGCTCCGATTCCCTGAGCGCCCATAAGGGCCAGCTCAATCGTGGCGCCGATAATACAGCCACTTGCCAAATCACCGAATGCGAGACCCACAATTGTTCCCGTTATCAGGGGTCTATCAAGCATTGATTTACCAAGAAACCAATTCGAGTAGCTAAAGCATGAAATAAGAAAGATCAACAGAATGTCCATTGCATCTCCTTTCCTTAGCACAAATATCTGTCTGCGCTAAAGGCCTACAGAGCCTCCGCCAGTCGCAATGCCTTATCTCCTGGCAAACTCCGAATTACGATATCGACTCCCGCCTCAACAAGCGCAACAAGACTCTTCTCTTCGTCCGGAGAAACGTAAACGCACCGACTAATTTGTCGGGTTCCCTCTCTCGGTATGACGTTTCCCAGATTAATTGCCTTAATATCTGGGCACCCTTGAGCGAGAAGGCAAGCATCTTTTACGGTTTTGACGACTATAAACAGACGGTATTTGTCCGTTATGCCACTTCTGATCGCCGCAATCGAATCATCAAGTCCTTTTATTACAAGCTTGCATCCAGAAGGCTTTGCCATTTTCAGTATTGCGCGTTGGGCATCATCTGCAGCAACCTCGTCATTTGCAACAAGAATGCAATCAGCCCCTAATGCAGACAGCCAAGATACGGCAACCTGTCCATGGATAAGTCTCTCATCCACCCTCGTTGCGACGATCATAATTGTCACCCATTCCTAAAAGCGAGTCGATAAAACCAGGCGTTTAATACTCGACATGCCACATATAACGGCGCGTCATCAGATCGTGTTTCCTGATATCCCCGAGTGCAGACAGGAGCCTACGCTGTGCCGCATCAAACACAAAGTGATTGAAGAACTCGCAGACGCTTGCCGGGAATTGATTGATATAGAGCTCCTTCGCATCCAGCACCGTGACGCGGTCGGCATATTCATCAAGGAACTTCTTTGCACGCTCATCGTTGGAACGATTTCGGCCATCACTCATAAACAGAACGAAGGGAGTAGTTCGGTCCACAATCTCAAACGGCCCATGGAAGAACTCGCCGGTATTGATGAGGGGCGCATGGACCCATTGCATCTCCATCAAGCTGCAAATGGAGAAACCATAGCCGACACCCAGGGCAGGGCCGCCAGCAAGCGGTACGATAATCTTATCGTCCTTGTGCGAACGGGCAAACTCTTGCGCGCGGGGCTCGATATAACGAACGACCTCATTCACAACGTCCTGCAGCATATCAAACGCCGCGTTAGCGTCATTCAGATACTCATAGCCATCGAAAGCAGAGAGGATCTCAAAGGCGAGCTTGAGAATAGGAGCGGCGTTGCTCTCCATATATTTAGTCTCGGGATTAAAGATTGTGTTAAAGGGGACGTGGTAATCAGCAATCTTGCTCATATTGGCATTGGGATCATGGCAATAGGCAATCGTAATCGCCCCGGCATTCTTCGCGACCTCGGTCGCCACCATGGTCTCGGGGGTTCCCGAGAGCGAGCAGAATACGGCAATGGAGTTCTCATCCAGGGCCTTCGGGGTGGCGTGCACGAATTCGTTACTCGTAATCATCTGTGCGTCGATACCCTTGCCCTCGCGCTGAATCAAGTAGAAGGCCGGATACTGAGCAAGGAGAGACCCTCCGCAAGCCACGAAGTAAACGTTCTTGGGATGGAAATCCTTGGCGAGCAGGTCCTGGACGATTTTCTCTTCTTTCATCGCTACTCCTTTGTATTAATACATGTCCTACTACATGTATTAATTAGAGAATAATCCACGCTGCAGCGTAGTCAAGAAAAAACTGTCGTTTTCCCGCGAACGGCAGTTTAGAGTCGTAAGCGGCAAGCGCTTCTATGCGTAAAACTGATAAAGACCCGGATCGTCGGCAATGGCATGCTGATCGGCAACATGCAGCGGATGCCCTTCCGAATCTTTAACGAAGGACCTATTGAATAGCAGAGCCGAACCAAGGTCGACCTTGAGGAGCTCAGCGTCTCGATCGTCCGCATAGACAATTCCTATACGACGAGTAAGTTCCCCCGGCATCACGCCATGGCGCTGCAAAAGTTCGTATAAAGACCCTTCGAGATCGTGTTCGGCCAAGAACGCGAAGGAAGCTCGAAAGTAATTGGTTTCGGACAGTACCGGCCTACCATCAGAAAACCTAACGCGACAGAGCTTAAAAGCAGGCGAATTGTCTAGGCCCAGAAATGAAACCACTTCCTTTGGACAATCCGCTTCGAGAGAGGCGGACACAATCCGTGCAGACGGCTCCTTTCCCTGCAATCGGCAAAGATCGGAAAAGCTGACAGAAGAACGTGCATGTCCGTCAGAAGCAGCAGACGTACTCTCGTTATCTGCAACGAATGTGCCTCGCCCATGCTCTTTTACCATCAGGCCTTCATTTACAAGATTCGCCAATGCGTGTCGCAGCGTCACGCGGCTGACGCCAAACTGCTTGCACAAAATCTGTTCTCCCGGGACTTGCTCACCAGGCCCCCAGGCACCCGATTCAATATTCGCCTTTAAACGGTCTTCAACCTGAAGATATAGCGGCTTTTCATCCATCATTACCTCCTGACAGTCTGATACTTGTAATATTACATGTATTGACTTTCCGTCAGCTGCATATGCGTCACCATTTTCAAATTAGTTGGAGAAAACCCTTTATAGAAATGAGGAAGTGCGAAGCATAACGCGCCGAGCACGATGTCTACGCGTTCCCCATTGGAGCGCTGCGGGCGTAGGGCGGTGCATCTCAGCTCATTTGATTATCTTGACTGGCAATTTAGTCATCAAAGCTACGGCTCCGCCTCGTCATAGGTAATGGCGAGGCGGAGCCGCGATCAGAAATAGCGACGTTACGAACAGAACGCCGTTGAGAATCCCATGCGAAAACGCTACAGCCCCAGAATATGCTCCAGGTAGCCCTTGTTGAACCAGAACGATTGCTTCGTCATCCAACGCCCGTCGGGCAGTTCGTAAGCATTCCTTGCGATGTCACCGATCTCTGTTCCATCGGCAAACTTGTAAGCCGCTTTTGACGTATGCGGACGAACGTGAACAATTGGGTTGTCCGCCATACCGGGCAGATTGTTAGTCACTTTGAGCTTTCCGCTCGCATCCCGATACGGATTGAGCTCAACGCCCTCACGTATTACCTTTCGCGTCTCATCCCAACAAGCTTTCGCAGGGCCTTCGATTTCGTTTTCTCCCATCGCCCAGAACAAACAACGGTCGAGACGCAGCACGCCATCGTGGTCCTCGCGAAACACAACGAAGAAGAAGCGATTAGTCTCAAGGCATGCATGAAAAGGCGACGTTTCCCAGTCTTCCTCAATTAAACGCTTGAACTCAAACGGTGGGAACGACATAGCTTGTTCGATGTGCCCCCTGTTGTTAACTCGAACGGTTCGGACGGAAATGCCTGCCTTGACGAATTCCTCGGCAGCATTGTTTTTGATTCCGAGCATACGATAGACGAGCGTTGTCCATTGCGCCTTATTGCCCGTGTACTCCAACCCGTATTGCTCCGCAATCTGACGATCAGTTTCGCCATAGTGTTGCTCGATAAGTCCAGTTACGTAACTTTCGAAATCGATAGACTTGCCATCGTCCTGAACAATGCTCTCCCCGACTCGCGGAGCACCGAGGACATAAGTATGGAGCACATAGTCCATATACGAGCGCTTGAGGGAAAAGGCGCGACGCTTTGCGCGATGACGCTCAATCTCACCCGTATCGGTATTGAAGTATTCATAATACTGGTCCGCCCACATCGTGGCCTCAGTTGCGCCCTTCGTGCAAGCACCCAGATAAGTCGTCATGCCTTCTGAAAGCTCGTCCGCACGGCCATCCTGAATATAGGAAATAATCTTCTCGTAGTCGGCGCGAATGATTTTCATGTCTTTTTCGGGAAGACGCACCATGACAGCGCGCTCGATACGCTGGTCATATTTGTCGATAGAACGATCTCGGCCGTAATAAATCAACAGAATATTGCTGAGCTTAGTCTTGAGGTGAGAATTGTCATAGTCGAGCGAAACAGGACGGTCGTAAGGGATCATGGTCAGGACAAGACGCTCACCCGCAGACTTACGGCCATTCTTGAGCACATCGAAACACGTTGCCTTGAGCTCAACGCCCGCCTCGGGAAAATCGGGACGGTCGTCGCTATTGGCCTTGTAGCCAAAGTAGCGCTCCTCGATAAGAGTACCCATACCGCCTTTGTACTTTTTGGAGCCAAAGTCCTTGGGCGCACTCTCCCCTTCCGGGGCAATACCGAGCTCGAGAATATCGCGGAACGTCATGCCGTCGAGATTGGCAGCGTAGCGCTCAATGCTTGAAGGGTCAGAAAAATCAGTATCGTCAAGCATGCGCTTGAAATCGAGGCGCTTCTTGGACACGGGATACCTCCGAAACTCGCAACTAACCCCATAGTAGTTCAGAGCAACTACTAACGCCCAGAAAATTGAGGTCTTGATCTTGTCCCCTCGATCGGCTATTGTTGTGAGCACCATAAACGGACACAGCAGCGATTGGAGAAACGTGTCTGAGATTAATATTGCCGAGCTTTTTGCGGGCGTCGGTGGATTTCGTTTAGGTCTCGAAGGCTATGCCGACCCTCGACATCCCGAGTTTTATATGAAACCAGCCGGCCCCTTCCGCACCATTTGGGCAAATCAGTGGGAACCGCCCGGAACCAAAGCGCGTCAGTTCGCGGCCCGTTGCTACATGGATCGCTTCGGCGATGATTCCGTTGTCAACGAAGACATTAATAGGGTCTTGGAACAAGCCGAAGCGGGCGAAATCGAAATCCCCAATGTCCAAATGGTCGTTGGCGGTTTCCCCTGTCAAGACTACTCTGTCGCGCGTCCGCTCAATCAGGCACACGGCATCGAAGGAAAGAAGGGTGTCCTCTGGTGGGACATCTATCACTTCCTCGAAATGAAGAAGCCCAAGTTCGGTCTCTTTGAGAACGTCGACCGCCTGCTCAAGTCGCCCGCGTCTCAACGCGGTCGCGACTTCGCCATCATCCTAAGCTGTCTTGCCGACCTCGACTACACGGTCGAATGGCGCGTGGTCAACTCTGCCGAATACGGTTTCCCCCAGCGTCGCAAGCGTGTTTATATCTTCTGCGAAAAGGACGCTGGCAAGGTTGATCTCGTTGATCGCATGCACAACGGCGTCATGGCTAAAGCCTTCCCCGCCATCTATCCCGACGAGATGTCCGAGCTCGACGTTTTACCCGACCCCTACGAGAACTCAACTCGTTTTGGCGTCGGCCAAAAGACCTCTCAATTCAAGAATGCTGGCGTCATGCAGGGCTGTCATGTTCTGACCTGCGACTTTGCCGAAGACTATCACGGTAAGCGCCACGTGCTTGGCGACGTGCTTGTCGACGAAGCTGATGTCCCGGAGCAGTTCTACATCTCCGACGAAAAGCTTCCCGACTGGCGCTACCTTAAGGGCAGCAAGCGCGAAGAGCGCACTAACAAAAAGACAGGCTTTACGTACACGTATTCCGAGGGAGCCATGAGCTTCCCGGATGCCACCGACAAGCCGAGCCGCACCATCCTCACAGGAGAAGGCGGCACAGGAGCGAGCCGCTTCAAGCACGTCATCGAATGTCCCGATGGCCGTTTCCGCCGTCTTGTTCCCGACGAGCTCGATCAGCTTCAGGGATTCCCGAAAGGCTGGACCGATACGGGCATGACCGACGGCCATCGAGCCTTCTGCATGGGCAACGCACTCGTCACCGGCGTGCCCCATCGCATTGGCGAAGCTATGGTCGAAGTGTACGGCCTCTAAGGCAAGCAATCCGGAGCCGACAGTTCACGCTGTCGACTCCGTTTTTTTCATCCCACTCCCCTGTATACTGATGTAGCACGTGTTTCATCCGGGCTTGTTGGGCCGGATTGTTCATGGGAGGGTCTTATGGCTGCTTCGAATCCGCCTAAGGGGAGCGTTTCTTCTTCGTCCATCAAGCCGGTGACGCGCAAGGCCGTGCGTTGCCAGCGCGAGGTCGCCTGGCTTGTCACGCAGGCAGCAGGCAGGCTTGTGGCGACCACTCAGGACGTCAATGCGCCTACGCCGAGCTTTGTGCTGGCAGTGGCGCTGGATCGAGTACGCCAGCTGGAACTCGCCGCACAAGAAGACGGCAGCCATCTTGGCTACCAGGACGCTATGGCACCCGACCTGTTGACCTTTTGCCACATGGCCAAGTTGCCCGCCGCGCCCAATGCGCTTTCGGACGCAGGCTACATGTTTACGCTTTCGGGCGCGGAACTCATCCGCGATATCTACGCATACTGCAGCGAGCTCGCCGAGCGCAGCGTTTTTGGCACGGCTGAAGTCAAACCGGGAAATGTCATCAAGCTGGTTCTTAGGCTGTTCTTGATAGACGGGTTCGGGGCCATGCCGGCGTAAGCCGAGCCTTTAGCATCACCGTCGACTGGGCAACAACCGCTTTACCTTAATGGACGCCAATCGAGGGTCGATTATTGGGTCGCCTCGTCCACTAACGCATCTATCCCACGCGCTCCGACAGTCGATACTTGCGGTTGCGGCTCGTCGCCGGCGCCGTGGGCTCAAGCTCGCCTTGAGCAATGAGCGCGTTGACGCGCGACCTAACCTGGGAAATTGTGAGCCCTGTGTGCTCTACCAGCTCGCGCGTCCCCAGCTCGCCGTAGTGTTTGAGTGCCGTCACAATTAAGCCCCCGCCATGATCGACCGGCTCGATCTTTGAACGGTAAAGTACGACCTTGAACCGATCGAATCCCGGGCAGAACAGGGGCTCGGCCAGACCATGCGCGCGCATGGCATCGATCATCATCGGGATGCCCGAGCCATTGCCCTCAGCCGGCGAACCTGCGCCATCCGGCAGCGGGACAATCGACATGAGCTTCACAAGCGTCGCGTTACGGCATCGGGAGCTGCCGTCAAACAAGTTCTCGCGAGTCTTTCCCCCGTAAAGGCCGCCAGGATTCGTCACCTCGACACGATCGTCAAAGACGTCGACGGCAATCGATTGTCCACAGAACCGATCCCCGTATTCTCGATGGATTACGGCGTTGGCGATTGCCTCGCGCAGAACCTCCTCGGGAATCTCAAGCGAGTCGACACGCGAGACGCCTTGGACGGTCGAGGTTCGCCGCAAATTCTTGGCGACGGCTGCGACGGCATCCGATATCATCT
>WGSN01000014.1:0-55034 GCA_014871645.1 Collinsella sp. | reverse complement strand
CTTCGTTAAACGGGCGCTAGGGCGTCACCCTTACACCAACATTTTCGACGCGATCTATACTGGTTCGTGCCGAAATCGATCTAGAACGGAATGCCGTATATGAAAATCAATCACGCGATTCTGCATATCCTGGACTTTGACTCTGCCGTCAACGTTATGAGCCAGCGCGAGTTGGATATCGAGAGCCGTACCGTGCGCAATTTCGTAACCACGCATCTGCGCCGCGCACGAACCTCGGCCGACAATAAACGCGCCACGTTTGCCGAGAACTCTGCGTTTGGCGGCGAGCTCAAGGGCTATTTCTTTGGCGAGCGCGAGTTTGTGGACCTGTCGCAGCAGATTGCGGAGTTTATCTCCTCCGAGCTCACCAAAGCCGAGAAAGCCGAGTCCACCGACGTGCTGGTGGCCGATTTTGACGACGATGAGGATGCCCGCTGGTTTGCCGTGATGCTGCTGGGCTCTAAACAGGCTTTTATGCACGAAGTGGGCCGCGAGGAGGGGGAGGTGCGCAACGACATCGCGCGCCATTACGCCATTTTGCCAAATCCCTCGCAGAAGGTGCCGAGCTATGCCATCGTGCGCGCGAGCACCATGGAGATTGGCTATGTGGACAAGAAACGTAAGATTGCCGGTGAGGACCGTATGCTGATCCCCGATGGCCTGCTGCAGTGCGACACGGGCGTGTCGGGCAAGGAAGTCATCGATACCGTGACGCGTGTGGTCGAGGAAGTCGCCGAGGAGCACGGCGCCAACACGGCCGTGGCGCTCGCCAAGGTTAAGGCCGCTGTGGCCGAGAAGGTTGAAGATGACGAGGAGCTGCCGCCTTGGGATATCGTCGATGAGGTCTTCGAGGACGAGCCGGTCATCAAGGAGAGCGTGCGCGCGGCACTGACCGAGGAGAAAGTTCCCGAGCGCGTTCCCGTGGAGCGCAAGCAAGTTGAGCGCGCGGCGGTGCGCAATCATAAGATCCGTACCGACACGGGTATCGAGATCAGCTTCCCGGCCGAGATGGGTTCGAACTCCGAGTACATCGAGTTTGTCAACGAGCCCAACGGCCTCATCTCCATCGAGCTCAAGAATATCGGGTCAATTGAGAATCGATAAACTGCGCTTGGACGCTGCAAAAATAAAGGCCGAAGCCCCGGATGAGGGCTTCGGCCTTTTTACTTGGGGCTGAATTACGTTGCAGGTCGAGCATACGTCAGCGAAAACGACCCAGAGCGAGCAAGGTGACGTGAAAGAGGAGGGCATCGACCTTCTGGTCATGCCCGACGATTGAACGTCAGATTGCCGCTTAGGGGCGTTTGCAGCGTCGAGCCGTTACGCGGTTTGGTAAAACCGCGTAACTTCTACAGCTGGCGCAGGCCCTCTTCCAGGCCGGTCTTGCTGTCGGTCTTCTCGTCGCGCATCTTGATGACGCGGGCGGGAATGCCGGCCACGACGGCGCCGGCGGGGACGTCCTCGACGCACACGGCACCGGCAGCCACGACAGCGCCCTTGCCCACGCGCACGCCCTCCAAGACCACGGCGTTGGCGCCGATCATGACATCGTCCTCGACGATGACGGGCGTGGCGCTGGCGGGCTCCACAACGCCTGCCAGCACGGTGCCGGCGCCGATGTGGCAGTTCTTGCCCACGGTGGCGCGGCCGCCCAGCACGGCGCCCATATCGATCATGGAGCCTTCGCCAATGACGGAGCCGATGTTGATGATGGCACCCATCATGATGACGGCGCGATCGCCGATCTCGACGCGGTCACGGATGATCGCGCCCGGCTCAATGCGGGCGTTGATGCCCTTAAGGTCGAGCATGGGGACGGCGGAGTTGCGGCAGTCATTCTCGACGTCGTAGTAATCGATGGAATCGGCATTGGCGTCCAGGATGGCCTTGAGTTCCTCCCAGTCGCCAAAGACGGTCTTGCCGCGACGACCACCGTAGACGTGCGCATCGCCCCACTGGACCTTCATGCCGGGCTTTTCGCGCACGTACAGCTTGACAGGTGTCTTTTTGGGCGCGGTGGCGATGTAGTTGATAATCTCCTGGGCATCCATCTCGGCTGCGTTACTCATATGCTGTTTCTCCTTTTCGTGGATACGGTTGATACCTGGTTAGGCAAACATGACCTGGTCGAAGGTGTAGAAGCCGGGCTCGCGGGTGACGAGCTTCTGAGCGGCGGTCAGGGCGCCGTTGACGAAGATCTGACGGCTCGTGGCGCGGTGGGTGAGCGTGACCTCCTCGTCCTGGCCAAAGAAACTCACTTCGTGGACGCCGGCGACAGTGCCACCGCGCAGCGAGTGCATGCCGATCTCCTTGGGATCGCGTGCTCCGCACATGCCCTCGCGGCCATAGACGGGGTGGTAGCCTGCCTCGGGCTCGGCTTCGACGACGGCGTCGAGCAACAACTTGGCAGTGCCGCTGGGGGCGTCGACCTTTTGGTTATGGTGCGTCTCGACGATTTCGCAGTCAAAGCCGGGCAGCTCGCGTGTAGCCTGCGCTACCAGATGGCGCAGGGCTGCGATACCGATGGAGTAATTGCCCGAGTGCATAACGCGGGTGTTCTGGCCCAGCTCACGCAGGCGGTCCATCTGCTCGGGGGTGTAGCCTGTGGTGCCTGAGACCAACGCCGCGCCCGTGCGCTCGACATAGGCGACGACAGCGTCGAAGGTCGCGACGTTCGAGAAGTCGATGATGACGTCGGCTGCCGGGGCGCCCTCGAGCTCGGTCAGGTCAAAACCGATCTGGGCCACGATATCAAAAACGGGCTGCCCGGCGGCATCGACAATGCTTTCGGCGGTGGTGCGGATGAGCGAGCCCATGCGGCCCGTTCCCATAATGACGGTCTTAATCAAGCAGACCAGCTCCCTTCAGAGCATCGGTAAGTGCGGATCGCGTGTCGTCTGCCATGGGGCACAGCGGCATACGGTAGTTTGCCTCGATCATGCCCATCTGGGCGAGCGCTTCTTTAACGGGGATGGGGTTGACCTCGCTAAAGAGGGCATTGATGAGCGGCTGACCGGCAATCTGGATATCGCGGGCGCGCTCCACGTCGCCGTCCAAATAGGCGCGGCACATGTCGTGCACGAGCTGCGGCTGAACATCGGCCCACACGCTGATGGTGCCCGAGGCGCCTAGGCTCATGAGCGGCACGGTAAGCGCGTCCTCGCCCGAGTACATGCGGAAGTCATCGGATAGCAGGTGGGCGATCTTGGCCGCGTAGGCGACGTTGCCCGAGGCCTCCTTGATGCCCATGATGTTGGGGTGCGCGGCCAAGCGCTCTACGTTGCGCTCGCTGATGCCGCAGCCACAGCGGCCAGGGATGTTGTACAGAATGCAGGGGATGTCCACGGCGTCGGCGACGGTCTTAAAGTGCTGATAGATACCCTCTTCGTTAGACTTGTTGTAGTAGGGGGTAATGAGCAGCAGACCATCGGCGCCCAAGCCCTGGTAGGTGAGCGACTTGGTGAGCATGGTCTGCGTGGAGTTGGAGCCCGAGCCGGCGATGACGGGGACACGTCCTGCAACATGCTTGACCACGGCGGCGACGACGGAGTTGTCCTCGTCATCGGTCATCGTGGCACTCTCGCCGGTGGTGCCCAGGGTGAGGATGGCGTCGGTGCCGTTTTGCAGGTGGAAATCGATAAGGCGCTCGAGCGCGTCAAAGTCGACGCTGCCGTCCTTTTTAAACGGCGTAACCAGGGCGACGATTGAGCCCTCGAGATTGCGGATGTCCATGTTCTTCTCCTTCGCCTCCGCGATCTGGATGCGTTTGTTCCATTGAGCTGCGACTGCTAGGCGCTCGTCTTGGGCGCGACGGCGGGCACTTTCGGCGCGCGACTTGGCCAGCAGCTCTCGGCCGCACGGCAGCACGTCGAGCGTGGCAAAGTAATCGCCCGGGCGCTCGGCGCGGCGGATAAGGTCGGCCGAGCCGTCGGGGCGCAGCAGCACCTCGGCGGAGCGCAGGCGGCCGTTGTAGTTGTAGCCCATGGAGTAGCCATGCGCACCGGTATCATGGATTACAAGCAGGTCACCCATGTCGATATGCGGCAGCTCGCGATCGATAGCGAACTTGTCGTTGTTCTCGCACAGATTGCCCGTGATGTCATAGGTGTTCGTGACGGGCGCTGTGGCCTTGTCGGCGCCGCCCGGCTGACCCATCACCGTGATGTGGTGGTAAGCGCCATACATGGCGGGACGAATGAGGTCGACGGCACTGGCGTCCACGCCGATATAGTCCTTGTAGATCTGCTTCTCGTGGATAGCCTTGGTGACCAGGCAGCCGTAGGGGCCCATCATAAAGCGGCCCATCTCAGTGCAGATGGCCACATCGCCCATGCCGGCGGGAACCAGGATCTCGTCGTATGCCGCGCGTACTCCCTCGCCGATGGCGCGAATGTCGTTGGCCTGCTGCTCGGGCAGGTAGGGGATGCCGACGCCGCCGGACAGATTGATGAAGGCGACGTGTGCGCCGGTCTCGCGCTCCAGGCGTACGGCAAGCTCAAAGAGGATGCGCGCGAGCTTGGGGTAGTAGTCGTTGGTGACGGTGTTGCTGGCAAGGAATGCGTGGATGCCAAAGTCCTCGGCGCCCTTGGCCTTGAGCATGCGGAAGGCCTCGAAGAGTTGCTCGGTGGTCATGCCATATTTGGAGTCGCCCGGGTTGTCCATGATGCCGTTGGAGAGCTGGAACAGGCCGCCTGGATTAAAGCGGCAGCTGACCGTCTTGGGGATGGGCCCCGCAACGCGCTCAAAGAACCCGATGTGGCTGATGTCGTCAAAGTTGACGATGGCACCCAGCTTGTCGGCGAGCTTAAAGTCGGCAGCCGGTGTGTGGTTGGACGAGAACATGATGTCGTGTCCCGTGATACCCAGTGAGCGGGCGATCATGAGCTCGGTATAGCTCGAGCAATCGCAGCCGCAGCCGTATTCGTTGAGAATGGAGATGAGCGCCGGGTTGGGGTTGGCCTTGACGGCAAAGTATTCCTTAAAGCCCGGGTTCCATGCAAAGGCGTCGCGCACTTCTTGCATGTTGCGGCGGATGCCCGCCTCGTCGTATAGATGAAACGGTGTGGGGAACTGCTCGACGATATGCTCGAGTGTCTCCTTGTCCACAAACGGCTGCTTGGCCGCATATGCCTCGTTGGGGGTCAATGCCATGTCCCGTAAACCTCGCTATCCAGACGGCGCCATCTGCGCATCGAATCCGCATAGCGTGGACCCAATGTCCGGATAGCGCTCCCGCATTGCTGCAGACAGTCCTGTGGGTGTTTCCCACAGGCCCACCAGGTTGTTCGTGCCCGAAAAGCCCAGTTCGGCGGGTTTCGCCTCCCCACGGGGTCAAAGCCTGCCGGCTCGCCCGCGGTTCTTCGTGCCCGCGCCTCTATCAAGTGGTAACGACCCTACCACGTTGCACTTTACCAAACAAGAGTATTCGTATATAACGTTTAAAAAATGCAGGGATATGCTGGAAACATGTGCGCCACAATCCTGTATCACAATAAGTTGCAACAGATGTGCCTCACGAAGGGATCCTCTATGACCGAGCTCCAAGAACTCCGTCGCTATCGCCGCGATCTCCATCGCATTCCGGAGCTCGATTTCGATCTTCCGCAAACCATTGCCTATATCGAGGGCGTGCTGGCACCGCTCACCTGCGAAGTGACCCATCCGTGCCCCAGCTGCGTCTGCGCTTTCTTCGACGCCGGCGTTGATGCCGCGCATGCCACGGCGATTCGCGCCGATATGGATGCGCTGCCCATCGCGGAAGCGACGGGAGCGGCCTTTGCCTCAACCCATCCCGGCAAGATGCACGCTTGCGGACATGACGGACACATGGCCATGGCGCTTGCCGCCGCGACGTATGTCGACCGTACGATTCGCGAGCATCCGGGCGCCATTAGGCGCAATGTTCTCTTTGTGTTCCAGCCGGCCGAGGAAACGACCGGTGGTGCCAAGACGGTATGCGAGAGCGGTGTGTTCGAGCGCTATGGGGCCGACCGCATTTTTGGCTTCCATGTGTGGCCCGATCTGCCCGCCGGCACGTTGGCGAGCTGCCCCGGTCCGCTGCTAGCGCGTTCGAGCGAGACGCATGTGCACATTCACGGGACGAGCATCCATATCGCTAAGACCTATGGCGTTCCGGTCGAGGAGTCGCACGATGCGGCGCTGGCGGCAGCGAAATTTTTGGTTGCCGAGCGCGGGCTGATGGATGAGCTGGGTGCCGATGAGCCCTGCATTGGCAAGTTCGGCCTGCTGCAGGCAGGCACCGTCTGCAATGCGGTGGCGGGGGAGGCCCATGTTGCTGGTAGCTTGCGCGTGTTTACAGACGCTATGTTCGACCGTGCGCGCGAGGGCGTGCGCCGTGTGCTCGACGAAGCGTGCACCGCAACGGGCTGCACGTATGATCTCGACTTCGCCGAGGGCTATCCACCGGTCTATAACGACCCCGAGTTGTTTGCCTGCATTGCGCCTGCCTTGTCCGAGCTGCAACTTGTGGACGAGCCGCTGTTAATTGCCGAGGACTTTGCTTTCTATCAGCGCCATCTGCCGGGCGTGTTCTTCTTGCTGGGCACGGGTATGCCAGAGGACCAAGACAACCCGAGTGATTCGGATGGCTGTCCCGCCTATGCCACAAGCGCTCTGCATACCGATAGTATGCTCTTCGACGAGGAAATCCTTCTCAAAGGCCTCGATGTCTACAAACGATTGCTTTTGCTTGACTAAGGCGCAAAGGACTATTTGTTCTAGAAAACACGAACAAACGTACGATATAATAGAGATGTAAGTCTATAGAAACGTTTGACGTTACTAACGTAAGGCGATACTATGATTGCATCGTATAAAGATGAGGATACCGAACGCTTTGCCATGGGTGTGCGGGTCAGGAGGTTCGTGCCCTTTGAGCGTGTTGCGTTGAGGAAGATTCGCCAACTGCAGGTTTGTGCTTCGCTTGATGATCTTCGCGTTCCACCGGGCAACCGCCTGGAAGCTTTGAAGGGCGATCGTGCCGGTCAATATAGCATCCGTGTTAACGAGCGCTATCGGGTCTGTTTTGAGTGGAGACAGGAGATGGCTTGGAATGTCGAAATCGTCGATTATCACAAGTGATGAGACTTCGGCCGATTTGCTGTCGCCGGTGACTCCTGGTGAGCTTCTCAAAGAGGAGTTTCTTGTTCCCATGGGCATTTCTCAATATCGCCTTGCGAAAGAGACTGGGATTCCGGCTCAGCGTATCGGGCAGATTGTCTTGGGAAAACGTCGCGTGACGGCCGACACCGACCTCCGTCTTTGCCGTTATTTTGGCCTGACGGATGGTTATTGGCTGCGCGCTCAGGTGGCGTTTGACCTTGAGGCCGAGAAAAGGCGGATCGAACCGGAACTCGACAAGATCGTTCCTGTTCAGCAGGCTATCGCACTGTAGTGCTCAAAGATGATGGGGGTGGCGCGGCGATGAGGCGACGCCGACAATCTGCCGTATATAGTCCGGGTGGATGCGGGTGCGGTTTGCTGCTGCTTCCGGTCATCGCTGTGGGCATTGGCGTGATGTTTGTGCTTGCTGGGCTGGCTACGGCGGCGCTCGTACTGTTTATCACTGCTATCGGCGTGACGATTTGGCTTTATCGCAGTCGTGAGCAGCGCCGCGCCGACGGTAAGACCAATGTAGGATGGATTGCCTTTTTGGTCATCGCCTACCTGCTGAGCATCAGCTATTTGGCCTTCTTTATCCTGTTGCTTGTGAGCACCTTTACCGGGGAATCCGTCACGGTGGGTTGATGCACTGCCAGCAGACGGTTGCGCAAAGTGCGTTTGCTCGGCGTTTGGATAACTGCATTGGCCGTTTACCGCAGCCTTAGCTCTCAGCTAATGAATTCAAGTTTAATCCTTCCTACGATGTGCTGTGTGCCGGCACGGTAGCCGGATTGTAGGAAGGATGCATGATGAAAAAGCTTGAAAACGAAGTGCTGCTGAGCCGTCGCGCTGCACTGGGCGCATTCGCCACCGTCGCCTTGGGGACTGCCGGTCTTCTTACCGGTTGTGGTAGCGATAAGGCGACCGTCACCGAGGACGCTGGCGATGGCGACAAGAAGGAAGAGGCGAAGAAGGAAGAGCAGTCTACGACTGACCTAGCGGTTGGTGCGACGGTGACCACGGCTGCCGGTCTTTCCGTCGTTGTCGATTCCGTCCAGCCCGGCCTCACAAATTATGACGGTTCGACCATGACGGGCATTCACGTCACGTACGTCAACAATGGCGATGAGGGCGCAGATTACAACATCTACGACTGGAAGGGCGAGGACGCCAACGGCGCTCAGCAGAATCAGGGTTACTACAGCGAGGGCTCCGATGAGCTACAGTCTGGTACCCTTGCCGCTGGTGGCACTGTGGCGGGCAATATCTACTTTGATGGCGATATCAAGAAGGCACTGTATTTTGCCAACATGTTTGATAAGTCTGCCACTGCAAGCTGGGTGTTGGCCTAGCATGTCGCTACCGTTGCGCCGTATGGGAGGTGAAGTCGTATGCCCGATAAAAAGCTGACTGACGAGTTACTCAATGAGCTTCTCGACGCGCCAAACATCGATGGCTATATCAAAGAACACGACTTTGCCGCCCCGTCGCTTTCGAACTACCTGAAGCAGCTACTGCAGGAAAAGGGCTTGGAGCGCTCGCGCGTGGTTCGTATGGCCGATCTCAATGAGACCTTTGGCTATCAGATTTTTACCGGTGCGCGGCATCCGAGCCGCAATAAGGTGCTGCAGATTGCCTTTGCGATGGCGCTGACGCTCAAAGAGACTAACCGTGCGCTGACGGCTGCCGGGGTAAGCGTCCTTAACTGCAAGGACCGCCGCGATGCGATTATCATCTTTTGCATCGATCGCGGGTGCAGCCTCCAAAAGGTCAACGAGGAGCTGTATCGCTTTGGCGAGGAGACGGTGAGTTAGCGGCTGATATCTGAGCCGGCGGAGCTGCCGAACAACGATGCAAACGAACGGAGCGCAGATGCCATGGGGTGTCTGCGCCCTGCGCTATGATGGAGGCTATGGATACTCAGACCCCAACATATTCCGATGACGAGCTGACCGCAGCGCTTGCCGAGCACCTGGCGTCGCTCGATCGCGACGACAGCTATCGCGTGGAGCGTGTACTTAAGCGCTCGTCCGTTGAAACAACCGAGCTCGTGTACTTTGAAGGAACCGGCGGTGGTTCGCTCGGTCCCTTTGTTCGTAAACGCATCGATGCTTCGGCTCAAATCGGCGGGGCATACGAGCGTCTGTTTGCCGCTCAGCGGGCAGGCAGGCGTTTTGAGCACCTGCCCAGAATCGTCGATTGTCGTCGTGTGGGCGACGAGCTCAACGTGGTTATGGAATACATCGAAGGGGAGACGCTCGGGGCGCTGGTGTACCGTCTGGGAGCCACCCCCGATTATGCGCATGAATTGTATCCTGTCCTTTGCGACGCCGTGGGCGAGCTCCATGCCGGTTTTGCAATGGCGGGGGAGACGTCGGCGCCGGTGATCCATCGTGACCTCAAGCCGTCGAATATCATCGTGACAGGTGCCAACTATACGCCTGATGACGGCCTGACATTTTCATCGCTGGTGATTATCGACCTGGGGATCGCGCGCGTATGGCGCGATGGCGCCGATGCCGACACCGTCAAGTTTGGCACGCGACCCTATGCGCCGCCCGAGCAGTATGGGTTTGGGCAGACGAGTGTGCGCAGCGACGTCTACGCACTTGGCGCCCTGTTGTTCTTCTGCTTGACGGGAGTCGACCCTAAACCAGGGCTCGACATGCGCGAGCAATGCGAGGCGCGCGGCATTCCCACTCCACTTGCCGATGTCATCTGCATGTCGATGGCGCTTGACCCGACCAAACGTTTTGCGAGCGCGGAAGCGTTGGGACGGGCGACGCGCGCGGCATACGATCTGAGTCGCCCCGTGCGGCCTCCTGCGCCGCCTGTCCGAACTCCGGCCTCGGAGACGGTGTTGACGCCCCAAGGGCTCCAGAACCCCGCAGGGCCTCCTAGGCCTGCCGCCTCCGCTGCATGCGGTCTGCTCTCTCGCGTTCCGGAGTCTCTGGGCCGCATTTGGAATACGCTCGTCTGCTTCTCGCTGCTTGTGTTCTTTGCCGGAAGTCACTTTGCCGTCTTTCACCCCACCGGAGCAAACCAAAGCTACCCGACGTGGCTTCTCATAATCGAGTATTTTTTCTTTGTCGATGGCCTTATGGTGCTTATGCATTTCGCACTGCTCGATAAGCGCCGTCTTCGTCGGCGATTCGCACTGCTCGACAGCTATCGCGGCAAGAAACTCGCGAAACTCTGGCTCAAGGCATTGGGTGTGCTGCTCCTATGCATGATTGTCATAGTCGCGGTTGCCAATGCGACCGGCGTCGTCGATACCTCCGCTACCTAAAAGAAAAGGACCCCATTGGGGCCCTTTGCAGTTGCACTTAGATGCGGTTCATCTGAGCGGCGACTTTGTTGTACCAGTCCTGCCACGTGGGCGGGCAGTACTTTTTGGCCGCTGCCGGGGTAAGGGTGGAGCCGTAGTTGGCGCCCAGATAGGCAACGTGAGCGGAGATGCCCTCGCTCCAGCTGCCAAAGCTGCGCCAACCGCCGCCACGTGCACTCCAGCCCCAGGCGTTGTAAGAATTGGCGCAATAAGCACCCTTGGTGCTCTCGATGCAGGCGATGGCGGGGGACCAACGGGGGTCGACACCGGTATTCCAAGCGGCGACGGCAAAGTTATAGCCCTGGCCTGCCATGGGGGAGCCGGCGAGATAATTGTCGATGCGGCCTGTCCACTCATTAATGAACGAATCGTAATCGGAGCTACCAGTATTGGAGCTGTTCACCGTGGTGTCGATGGTGGTGTTGGTGTTGGTGGCCTGGCTGCTGGAATTGCTGCCGCTTACGCCCTCGCCCGAGAGCTTCTCGGCGGCAGCGGCCTTATCGGCCTCAAGCTTGGCAAGCTCGGCGGCATTTTCCTGCTCGGCTTTTGCCTGTGCCTCGCTGCGGAGCTGCTGGGCCTGTGCCAGCGCATCCTCGGCGTTTTTCTGCTCTGCCTCAAGCTGAGACTTGGCCTGCTGGAGCTCAGCCTTGTTCTGCTCGAGTTCGGTTTGCATGTTATTGAGCTGTTCGATCTCGTCGACGCTCGAGCTCGTGATCTGGTTGGTGTATTTGCAGGTCGTGATGAACTCACCCAGGCTCTGTGCGTTGACCAGGAAGCTCACGATGGGATTGGTGCCCTTCTGATACTTGTACAGATCGCGCATGGCGGAGCTTGCCTTGGCCTGCTGCTCGGGAAGCTTGGCCTCGATTTCCTCGATGCTTGCCTCATTGGAGTCAATCTGCTTTTGCAGGTCATCGAGTTTGGTGCGGGCGTCGTTGTAGGCGCTCGTGGCGGCTTCGATCTTCTGCTGGGCTGCGGAAAGCTGGTCCTGCGTTGCCTGCGAGGCGGCATACGCCGCAACGGGGGAGAGCATCGGCGTGGCCGTCAGCGCAACGGCGAGCACGGCGCTCGTGATGATACGAGCCGGCTTCGACGCAATGAACGCTGCGGTGCGATGATTCGAATGCTGCATCCAGTCCCTCTGCAATCAATCGTAGGTTATGGTTCGAACGGTATTCTACTACTGCTTTCGACCTCAACTTGAACCTTAAAGGTTCCAAAGGGTCAAGTTGAACTTGAGGCTTTGGCTTTGACCTGCAGTTATGATGAATTGTTGAGAAACCATAGAGTTCAACTTTAACGTTACAGAGCTCTGTTTGAGAGGAGTTTTGGGCTGTAAAAGCCATCTCAACGTGGGGTTTTATAACTACAGCGTGCCCTTCTGGCGAGCCTGCTCAATCTCTTCGAGGGCCTCGGCGGGGGTGAACGAACAGGTGCCGTCGCCGAGCTTGACTACCTGGATTTCGTCACCAGCGTTGACCTCTCCGCCCTTTAGTACCACGCCGAAAACGCCCTCGTGGGGAAAGATGCAGTCGCCGGCGAGATAGTAGATGGCGCAACGGGTGTGGCAGACCTTGCCGATTTGGCTGATTTCGACGAGCACGTCGCTTCCAAGCTTGAGCTGTGTGCCCAAAGGGAGCGAGAGCAGGTTGATGCCCCGGGTTGTGAAGTTCTCCCCAAAGTCACCCTCGTGTACGTCGAGCCCGCGTGCCTGCGCCGTCTGGATGGACTCCGCGGCTAAAAAGGAAACCTGACGGTGCCAATGTCCGGCGTGCGCATCGGTGGCGAGGCCAAATTGCTCTATAACGGTGTCGCGTCCATCGGCGACGGGCGACTTGCGAGTGCCCTTGTGTACCGACGTGTTGATCGAGACGATGTGGGCGGGTCCGTTGTAGGCGTCGTTTGCCGTGCACAGGGGAGCGGTCGCTTTCGCACGTTTCGCCAGCTCGCGCCTCGCGGCATTGAGGATGGGATTATCGGTCGGATGGTCTTGGGGCACGTGCGCGCCTTTCGCTCGAGGATGTCAATACACTGAATCCTACAACAATGGTAGGTTCATTGCCCGTTGTCATACAACGGTGAGCGCCGTCTTCGTGCTGGCCTTCGTGCTGGACGATTACGTCGATTGCCATAGATACGGTGGAGCTTTGGGCGCCGGCGGCTTGGCACGCTAGAATAAATCAGTTGCGCAAAGACCGCCCGTTGTGTGGGCAGTTCATGATAGGAAGTTTCCATGGCATTGCAATTTACAGAGCGCGAGTTCATTCCCGTGCTGCTCGGTGGCGACATCAACGCCTATTCGGTGGCGCGCGCCTTCTACGAGGAGTACCAGGTCAAGAGTCTGGTCTTTGGCAAGTATCAGACGGGTCCCGCGTACCGCAGCCAGATTATCGACTACACGCCCAACGTGGATATCGACACCATGCCCGTGATGCTCAAAACCGTCAACGGCATTGCCCAAGCGCATGCCGACAAGACTATTGTCCTTGTGGGCTGCGGCGACAACTATGTCGCTCTCGTGGCTCAAGCCAAGGATGCTCATGAGCTGGCGGATAACATCGTCGCTCCCTACGCGCCCTACAGCATGCTCGAGCAGTGCCAGAAGAAGGAGATCTTCTACGAGCTGTGCGAGAAGCATGGCGTGCCCTATCCACACACGTTTACCTTTACCAAGGCGATGCTCAATGCTCAGGGTGAGGCGCCTGCCGAAGTGCTCGACCAGATCGATTTTCCTTACCCGATGATTCTGAAGCCTTCTGACGGCATCATGTGGTGGCAGCATGAGTTCGAGGGCCAGAAGAAGGCCTATGAGATTGCCGACCGCGCCGAGCTGGAACAGGTCATTCGCGATTCGTATGCCAGCGGCTACACCGACGATCTGATCTTGCAGGATCGCGTGCCCGGCAACGACGAGTACATGCGCGTGCTCACCAGCTATTCCGACCGCAACGGTAAGGTCCGCATGATGTGCCTGGGCCATGTGCTGCTCGAGGAGCATCAGCCCCACGGTGTCGGCAACCATGCCTGTATCATTACCGAGCCTAACGACGAACTCATGGGCGGCGTGCGCAAGCTGCTCGAGGACCTTCACTTTGTGGGCTATTCCAACTTTGACGTTAAGTACGACGAGCGCGACGGCTCGTTTAAGTTCTTCGATTTCAACACGCGCCAGGGTCGCAGCAACTACTACGTTACCAACAGCGGCTTTAACGTTGCCAAGTATGTGGTGGACGAGTATGTGTTCAACCGTCCGTTTGAGCCGGAGTTTGTGACGGCTCAGGACGAGGCCCTGTGGATGGTCGTCCCCATGGGCGTCGTCGACAAGTACGTCAAGGATCCCGAGCTGCGCGCTAAGGTGCATCGCCTGGACAAGGAAGGCAAGGGCGCCGACCCTTCGTTTATGAAGGGCGACTTTGTCTTTAACCGCTGGCTGCGCATGTGGCACACCAAGCTGCGCCACTTTAAGCTGTTCAAGACGTATTACAAGTAGATGAGCGCGGCGCCCGTCCGGTTTGCATCGGGCGGGCGCGGGTATGATACGCGCAATTGCGCAAGCGTCACCAAGGAGGCGGCGATGGAAAAGCTGGGAGTTATCGGCGGCATGGGCGCCGAGGCCACGTCGTATTACTACGACCAGGTGGTGCGTCATACGGCTGCTGCCTGCGATCAGGAACATATCGACATGGTGGTGCTCTCCAAGTCGACCATGCCCGACCGCACGTTGGCCATTAAGACCGGCGAGCATGCCAAGCTGCTGGCGACCATGAAAGAGTGTGCCCAGGCACTCGAGTCGCTGGGCTGTGCGCACATTGCCATTCCCTGCAACACGTCGCACTACTTCTACGACCAGATCCAGTCGTTTACGAAGGTGCCGATTATCCACATGCCGCGTGAGTCGGTGCGCTATGCTCTGGCCGGTGCGGTGATGGGGGAGTGCGAGTTCGACCCCAACCTGAGTATGCCGGCCGAGCCGGTGCACAAGATTGGCATTATGGGCACCGACGGAACCGTGGGCGCGGGTGTCTACGGCCGCGAATGTAAGGCTGCGGGTGTTGAGGTCGTCTATCCCAGCGAGAAACGTCAGAACGATGTGATGTCGCTTATCTACGATGATGTGAAGGCCGGACGTGAGCCCGATATGGATAAGTTCGACCGCGTGATGTGGGAGTTCGCCCGTAGCGGCTGCGACCGCGTCATTCTGGCCTGCACCGAGCTCTCGGTGCTGCAAAAGTACCGAGAGATGCCCGAGATCACCCTCGACGCCATGGATGTCCTAGTGCGCGAATCCATCATCCGCAGCGGCGCCCCCTACCGCCTCTAGCTTCCGACCTGTCAAAAAGGGACAGGTTAATTTTGGTAGGTTTTATCTGGTGAAACAGTAAAGGCCTCGGCTCGTTTGGTGCGAGCCGAGGCCTTTTGCGTTGGGCTGTTGCTGTCGGTGGTGAACTATAACAGGAAGCCGATGGCGATGAGGGCGATGCTGACGATTAGCACGGCGATGTCCAGGCCCTTGATGGGGTAGCGCTTGTACGAGCTGGCGCGCGTACGCAGATAGAAGCCGCGCTGTTCTGCCGCCAAGGCTGTGGCATCGGTCTTGCCCACGCTCGAGATGAGCAGTGGCACACACAGTGGCAGCATGAGCTTAAGCTTCTTGATGGGGTTCTTGGTGTCATACTCGACGCCGCGTGCGGTCTGCGCCTCCATGATGGCGTTCATCTCCTGACCAAACACCGGCACAAAGCGCAGCGCCGTGGTAAAGGTGAAGGCATAGCGATACGGCACGTGCAGCACCTCGACGCAGGCGTTGGCAAGGTCGTTGAGTTTGGTCACCATGAGCATGAGGATGAGTGGTAACGCCACACCCAGCAGGCGCAGGCAGGCCTTCGATCCTGTGATGAGGCCCGTGTCGGTGATGAAACCCCACACCACGTTGCCATCGCGCATAAAGGCCAGCTGGAGCACCAGCATGATAAGCGCGAGCGGAATCAGCAACTTGAGCAGCGAGAACAGACGGTCGACGACGCCGGCGTAGGCACCCAGCGCAAGGGTGAGTGCCAAAAAGCCCAGCAGCGCCACGTAGGTGTCGGACAAAAAGATGCCGACGATGATGGCGGCGGCGAGGCCCAGTTTGATGACGGGGTTCAGGCGATGCAGCAGCGTATCGCCCGGCATGTAGTCGATGACGTTAACCACGGTGGACCATCTCCTTGGTAATTCGAACGACATCGGTGACCTCGCTCACCTGCGCAAAAGCGGGCGAGACGGAAGATGCCAGACGGCGCGAGAGTTCGATGACCTGGGGCGGCTCAACGTAGGCACGCTGCGTGAGATCGATGTTCGAGAATAGCTCGTGCGTGCGGCCGCGGTCGAGGATGCGGCCGTCGGCCATTACCACGATGCGCTCGGCAAAGTCGGAGACAACTTCCATGTCGTGGCAGACCATGATAACGGCGCAGCCGCGCTCGGCCATGGTGCGCACGGTTTCCATGACGGTCATGCACTCGCGGTAGTCAAGGCCGCTCGTGGGCTCGTCGAGCACGACGATCTTGGGCTCAACCACTACGACGGAGGCAAGCGCCACCATTTGTCGCTGGCCGCGCGAAAGCGAGAAGGGCGCCTCGTCGGCCGGCAAGCCAAAGCGATCGATGACCAGCTGGGCGCGACGCAGGGCCTCGGCGCGGTCCATGCCGCCCAGTTCCAAGCCAAAGGCGACCTCGTCGAGCACGGTGTCCTTGCAGATCTGACGGTCGGGGTTTTGGAAGAGGGTCGCGACCTCGCGGGCAATGCGGCTCGTGGGAACGGCTGCGGTATCCAGTCCCGTGACGCGCACGCTGCCCGAGGCGGGCTTGAGCAGGCCCGTGAGCAGCTTGGTGAGCGTGGTCTTGCCGGCACCGTTTTGGCCGACGATGCCCACGAGCTCGCCAGGATAGAGCGTCAGGCTAAGGTCGTGTACGGCGGCGCCGCCATTGGGATAGGCAAACTCAACATGGTCGAAGGTGAGTACGGGTTCGGCGTCCTTGGCATGAGGGCGCAACGACGGTGCATGCGGGGAACCGGCGGGCGCCTGAGCTTCGATAGCCGCGTGTGCGGGGTCGACGATGCCCGAAATCATGCGCTCGGCCTCATCGACATCCAAGCAGGGGGTACCGCTTACCAGGCCATCGGCCTCGAGGCTATTGAAGATACGCGTGACGCGAGGGCAGTCGACGCCGATGGCACGGAGCTCGTCGGTATGCGCGAAGACCTCGTGTGGCTCGCCCTGCAGCGCAATTTCGCCATGATTGAGCACGAGCACGCGGTTGCAGTACTCCGAGAGCAGGGCGACCTTTTGCTCAACGACGACGATGGTGATTCCAAGTGCGCGGTTTGCCTCACGCAGCGTCTCGAAGACCAACGTGGAGCTGGCGGGGTCGAGTGCCGCGGTGGGCTCGTCGAGAACCAAGACGCGCGGACGCATGGCGAGGATGGCGGCGATGGCTACCTTTTGCTTCTGTCCGCCCGAGAGGGTGGCGATCTCGCGGTCGCGCAGGTCGCTGATGCCGACGGTCTCGAGAGTTTCGCTCACGCGCTGCTTGATCTGGTCGTGGGGAACGCCAAAGTTCTCGAGGCCAAAGAGCATCTCGTCCTCGACGACCGAAGCGACCATCTGCGTGTCGATATCCTGCAGCACACTGCCGACGATTTGCGACACGTCGGTGAGCGAGACTTCGCAGGTGTCGTGGCCGTCGACCATGACGGACCCAAAGAACGTGCCGGTGTAGTGGTGGGGCACGGCGCCCGACAGACAGGCGGCAAGCGTGGACTTGCCGGCGCCCGAGGGTCCGATGATGCCGATGAAATCTCCCTTGTTCACGCTGAGCGAGATGTGGCTGAGCGCTTGCTCGGTCTGCGTGCCATAGGAGAACGAGACATCGTCGACGTTGATGATCGTTTCCATGGATACCTTTCATAGTCATTGGGGACGTTCTTTAATGACTAGTCGTTTAAGAACGTCCCCAAAAGCTAGTCGTTTGGGACAGTTTTTGGTGGTGAAGCACGGAGACGGCTTTACGAGGGGCCCCAGGTTGGCGCGAGAAAGAGGAGCGAAGCGTACTTGGGTACGCGAGCGACGAATGAACGCCAAGATGGGGTGGCTCGTAAAGCCGAGCGGGTTAGTTGAGTCTAAGAGCCTTCTGGATGGGCAGGTAGAGGGCGCCGACCAGAATGGCGTTAAAGACGGCGGTCATGGCAACGACGGGCAGCATGGCGGCGGCGAGCTCGCCGACCACGCCGAGCATGGCCATCTTGATGATCATGAAGATGACGCCGGAGACAAAGGTGGTCAGGAAGGTTGCGACAATGGCGATGGCTGGCTTGACCTGACCGTTCTTGCCGGCGGCGTTGACGATGCCGGCCATGAGCATGGCGGCGATGCCCTCGGCGGCAAAATCGACGAACGGCGAAGTGGTGGTGATCTGGATCACGGCAGCCGAGATGAGGCCAATGACGAGCGCCTGGCCGATGTTGGGACGAACGACCAGGATGGTGAGGCAGAAGGCCGAGATGATGAACTCGGGGCTGATCATGCCGCCCGAGATGCCCGAGATGGCCTTGCCGACGGTGAAGTTGAGGATGAAGCCGGCAGCGAGCAGGATGGCGAGCAGGACGAGGGCGCGGACGTCGAGTTTGCCGCGGTCGGCGGTCTGGACGGTGCGGGGCTGGGCGGCGGTGGTGTTCTGAGACATGGTGAAAATCCTTTCGGAATGGGGGTGCAAGAGAAAAGCGGAGGCGCGTGATGCGAATGCGATCGGGCTCGAGATAGAAAAAGGCCCCCGGTCGAAACCGGAGGCCTTCCAATCACCTAGAGCGCAAAAACAGGCGTGAGGGACTCACTGTCGACCGATCGTATTCGCATCACGCCACCACCAGTTGTTGAGAGACTTCATCGTGTTCTTCATGTTGGTGGCTCCTTTCGTGATGCCGTGGCGCGGTCGCACCTAGTTGCTGTTGCGCTGCACTATAGCACAGCGAAGTGTGTGCGGGGAAATCTTTTTTAAAAAGATTTCAGGCGGGTTTCCCGCCGGTCAAAAGAGCGGGCTGAGCGGGCGAGGCTGCCATTGCTGCCTTGTCCGCTCAGCTAAGACGTTACTCCTTATTGCGACGGTAGAGGAAGTAACCGCCCGCGGAGATGACGGCAACGCCAGCGATGGCGAATGCGGCCACCATGCGGCCATCAAAACGATCACCGGTGGTGGGCAGGCCGCCCTTGGTGTTCGTCTTGTTGGTGGTTACCGTGGTCGTGGTGTCCGACTTGCCAGGCTTCTCGGGCTTGGTGGTGGGCTGCTCGGGCTTAGCGGGCTGCTCGGGGGTACCGGGCTGCTCAGGAGTACCGGGCTGCTCAGGAGTACCAGGCTGATCCGGGGTTACCGGGTCGGTGGCAAGAGCGTCCTTGGCGTAGGTGATGGACACCTTGAGGCCGTTGATCTCGGTGTTCAGGTCGCTCGGGGTGAAGGGCTGGTCGAAGTTTTCGGCCTTCTGATAGGCGCGCATCTCCTGGAGCAGTGCCTTGCACTTCTTGTAGGTGTTCTCGGTAGCAGCCTTGCCGGCCTTGTTAGCCAGGGCAGTGCGGCCCTCGGTGGTCGTCTCGGCTAGCATGGCGGCGTCAACTTCCTTGTTCTGCTCGATGAGCTCGTTCTGGAGCGCATCGAGGTAGGCACGGACGCTGATACCAAGGGTGTCAGGGTTCTCAAAGCAGAGCGAGCTGATGTCCATGAGGACGTAGTTGATTGAGTTCTCGGGCTCCTCGTTGTACACGACGTCAGTCTGTTTGCAGTGATCGTAGGAGACGGTCTGATCGCTGAAGTACGGGCTGACCTCAGTTATCAGAGCGGAGTACAACGGGATGGCGACGGAGTACGCGGCGCGGGAGAGCATTTCCCACTGGATGGTAGCGACTTCGGGGTCATACCCGCGACGAATCTGGAAGAGGTTGATCTCGGTGTTGCGCTCGCTGCCGATGCAATAAACACCATCAGTGTTCGCGTTGAGGCCAGGGACGTTCTCGCCGCGGTTGCCGAAGGCGCGAATCAACTCGAAAGTGCTCCAACCAGACTTGCCAGGCTTGAAGAACAGGGGCTGGATTTCGCTGACCATGGCTCCCTTTTGGTCAGGTTTTCCTTTCTCCTTTACTGTGATAATGTCGTAATCTGTGCCTTCGGTCAGCTGACTACCAAAATAATTGCGGCCTTGCACATAACGGGACCACTGGTTTACGCCGGAATCGGCGAGGCTTTCGCCATACGTTTGGGCGACATCGAATTTGCCGTCAGCGGAGTATTTGGCGAAACCCTTTTCTTCGGGCATGGATTGGATCTTTTCAGAGTGGAGGCAATTCTCGGTGTCATTGAGGTCGACATCGTAGTTGAGGCTCCCGATATTAGGGTTGAGCGACGCGACGTCGTCAGCGAGCTTCATGGCGATCCACTGATGGGCGGAAAGTGTGGCGAACAGCCAGGTCTCGTTGTTGTCGGAGATGATTATCTGGTCGTTGCCGCAGGCGCCCTGGTCGTCGATGATCTTGCCGAGGAGTTCGACACCCTCACGTGCCGTGGCGCTTTCGCCCAAGATTACGCTGCCGTAGCTATATTCGCCAATGCCAGTATCGGTCAGGGGGTCCGCAGCCTTGGCAGCTGCATTCATGTAGGTGGTCAGCGTGGCGGAGCAGGAGACACCCTTCTCGTTGATGCCAGCCTCGGAGTAGGCATCCCAGCGCTCGTCCCACTGACTGGGGTGGTCACGCACATAGGTGTAGCGATACGAGGTCTTGGTCGAGGTATACACGAATGCAGACTCATCCGAGCTGTAGGTGTGACCAGGGCCAAACGAAGGCTCGATGCCAAAGTGCTTGAGGTAACGCTTGCGGTAGTCCTCAGCACGGCCGTAGTACGTATTACCGTCGGCCGTCAGCTTGTTGCCCATGTATATCTGCGTGCAGGCGAGCGCAGATGTCGGCATGGACATGATGGTTGCAGCTCCAAAGGCGAGGCCTATGCCTAGCTTCTTGAGCGCGTTGACGGGGTGAGTTTTCCTCATTTTCCCTCCCAGCGTGCGAAAGCCCTCCGTTGCCAGAGGGCTTCAGCCAATAAAGACACCTCATTAGCGTAACGAACTGGAAACAATATTCATCTATGAAAAAAACTTACTCGATAAGCGTGATGAAATATGCGATGAGCGGTTAATTGTACTCAGTTTGTAGCTTTACTTTAATAAAGACGCCCTGTAATTACTGTAGCCGAATAAAGTAACTGGGAATGCCCGAAATGAAAATCCCCCGCTGTTTGGCAAATGCATAAACAGCAGGGGAGACGATAATTTGATGAATATCATACCAATGTGGAATTACTTCTTCCGGCGGTGGATCACGTTGATCGCATAGCCGACGAGCATGGCCAAAACGATGATGATAAAGCCGAGCAGGGGATTGTCGTTCATAGGGTCCTCCTATTTTCCGAGCGGGGAGAATTCGTCGACGATGAGGTCGAGGCATTGTGGAAGCGCGCGGGCTCCAAAGACGCCCGAATTGCTGGAGATAATTTCGCCATCGAACTGCATGCCCAGCGACGGGGTGCAGGTGATCTTGGCTTCCTTGGTCTGGATGATCTTGAACTGCGGGCGCCCGAGTACCTTGCCGGCGGGGTCAAGCGCAGCGGTGATCACGGTAGGCAGCAGCTGCACAGTGCGCACGGGTTCGATGACCGCAATGTCGACCATGCCATCGTTCATACGGCAGTCGGGGAACAGGTTGATGTCGTTTTGGATGACCGAGGTGTTGCCGGCCATGCAGCAGATGCCGTCGAGCTCCTCGACAATGCCGTCATGCTCAATCGTAAAGTGCGCCACCGTGGGATTGGGCGTGGCGAGCGCGGAGAGGAAGTAAGCGATCTCGCCGATGTCGTTTTTGGTGGGGGCGGCCTTCATCATGATCTCGGCGTCGAAGCCCGAGCCGGCGATGATGATAAAGCCGTGGCGCTTCTCGTTGCCGTTCTCGTCGAGCCAAAAGAGCTCACCCATGTCGACTTTGACCGTGCGACCGGCACGGCAGGCCTTGGCGAGCGCCGCTGCCTCGGGGGCATTACCGATGTTGTTAAAGAATAGACAGGCTGTGCCGGAGGGGAAGACGAGCGTGGGGACACCGCACCCGCGCATCTGGTCGAGCACGTTGGAGACGGTGCCGTCGCCGCCCGAAACGACCACGCGATCAAACTCGCGCACGTCTGCCACGGCATCCTCGGGCTCCATGCCATCGCCGATAAAACGCATCACGACCTCGTCGCCGCCCTGCGCGAGGGCGTGCGTGAATGCGTAGATTTCATCTGAGCTGGGGCCCGATGCCGGGTTGTGGATGATAAGGCAGCGCATACTTACGTTCCCGTTCTGTGACTAACCGAGTATAGTTGTAAGGCAATGCCGATATCCTACCCGTGTTTTTCGGGCCTAACCTTATTCGATGGGTTGATATGTACATTTCCACACATCAGGCTCTACTCGCCTTTTGCCAGCGCGCCCGTGAGTTCGACGCGATTGCCGTCGATACCGAGTTTTTGCGCGAGCGCACATTCCACCCGCGTCTGTGTTTGGTTCAGATTGCCACCCCTGCCGAGAGCGTCGCGGTCGATCCCCTGGTAATCGACGACCTATCGCCGCTGGCCGAGCTTATGGCCGACGAGAACGTGACCAAGGTCTTCCACGCGTGCTCGCAGGATATGGAGGTCATGCTCCATACCGTGGGCGTGCTGCCACGACCGATTTTCGATACGCAGGTCGCCGCCGCCTTTTTGGGCGAGCGCCAGCAGATTTCGTATGGCGCGCTTGTTCAGACGTTCTGCGGCGTATCGCTGCCCAAGACCGAGTCGCTGACCGACTGGTCGCGCCGCCCGCTGACCGATAAGCAGATTGAGTATGCGATCGATGACGTCAAGTACCTGATCGTCGCCTATACCGAGATGATGAGCCGCCTGCGCGAGCTGGGCCGTGTGGACTGGGTGCTCGACGAACTGCGCCCGCTGGCTGACGAGTCGCACTATCGCGCCGATCGCCACGAGGCGTTCCGCAAGGTCAAACGCATCAATTCGTGCAGCCGTCACCAGTTGGGCATCGCGCGCGAGCTCGCCGCCTGGCGCGAGGACCGCGCCGAGCGCCGTAACATCCCGCGCAAGTGGGTCATGTCCGACGACACGCTGCTTGCGCTCGTTAAGCGCAATCCCGTGCGCGTTGAGGAGTTCCGTAGCATCCGCGGTACCGATCAGTTGGGGGAGCGCGACGTGGACGGTGCGCTCATGGCCATCAAGCGCGGCGCGAGCTGCCCGCACGATCGCCTGCCGCTCATGGTGCGCGGGCACCGTCAGATTTCGCCGGAGTTGGAGAGTGTGACGGACCTGATGTACGCGCTCATCCGCCTGGTTGCCGAGCGCTCGGGCGTGGCGACTTCGGTCATTGCCTCGCGCGATGACCTGGCCGACTATATTGAGCATCCCGAGCAGAGCCCCTTGCGCGAAGGCTGGCGCTTTGAGCTTGTGGGCTCGCGCCTGGACGATCTGCTTTCCGGCAATATGGGGTTGACGGTGAAGGACGGAAAAATCGAATTGCTGTAAGGAAGCCTAGCCGTTTGAGTGGGTAAAATGCCTCCAACGTGCAACTCGATTCGGAGGAATTCGCATGCCTTATTACTATGGATACGGCTTTGGCATCGACCCGCTGTACCTGCTGGTTGTTCTTGTCTGCACGGTGCTTGGCCTTGCCGCACAGAACTATATCAACTCGACGTACAAAACCTGGTCCAAGGTTCGCTCGGACGGCGATACGGGTGCCACAGTCGCTCGCCGCATGCTCGATGCCAACGGTTGTAGCGCCGTGGGTATCAAGGGTGTCGCTGGCGAGCTCACCGACCATTACAACCCGCAGGACAACAACCTGTATCTGTCGGATGCCAACCGTTCGGGCGGATCGGTCGCAAGCGTTGCCGTCGCCTGTCACGAGGCAGGCCACGCCGCTCAGCGTCAAAGCGGCTATGCCATGATGAAGGTGCGCACCGCCCTGGTCCCGGTTGTCAACTTTACCCAGAACACTTGGACCATCGTGTTGCTCTTGGGCCTGTTTATGAACATTGCCGGGCTCACATCCCTCGCGTTGGTCTTCTTCTCGTTTAGTGTACTGTTCCAACTCGTTACGCTGCCTGTCGAGATTGACGCCAGCCGACGCGCCGTGGCGTATATTGAGCAGTCGGGCATGAGCTCCAAGCAGGTCAACGGTGCCAAGAAGGTCCTGACGGCAGCCGCACTTACCTATGTGGCCGCAGCGCTCACTTCGATTATTCAGCTGCTCTACCTGATGGCTCGCTACAACAGAAACTCCAACCGATAACAAATTGGGTCGCTGGGCGCCGCGGGAATTTGTGTCCCCGCGGCGCTGTACTATGTGTTGGACTTGAATTTGCGCAGGGCAGGAGCCCTTGTGCACGATGACGAAAGGAGGCTGCGTGGCAGGCTGGAATCTAACCGGCAATGCCGTTTCCGCCGAGTTCGACGGTTCGGATGAGCAGGAGCGCAAGGAGCTCAGCGTGAGCCAGGCGGTAGAGATCGCTGCCGGTGCGCTCGATGCCATTCCGCAGCTGAGCGTCCTGGGCGAGGTCACGGGCTTCCGTGGCCCCAATGCCCGAAGCGGCCACTGCTACTTCCAGATCAAGGACGATTCGGCCGCCGTTGACTGCATCATTTGGAAGGGTGCCTATCTCAAGCGCACGTTCGATCTGCGCGACGGCATGCAGGTGAGCTTTAAGGGCAGCTTCAATCTCTATAAGGCCACGGGCCGCATGAGCTTTGTCGCTCGCTCGTTTTCGCTGGCGGGGGAGGGCCTGCTGCGTCAACAAGTGGCGCAACTGGCCGAAAAGCTACGCCGCGAGGGCCTGATGGACGAAGCACGCAAGCGCCGCATTCCGGTGTTTTGCTCGCGTGTGGCGGTCGTCACCTCGCTTTCGGGTGCCGTAATCGACGACGTCAAGCGCACATTGCGTCGTCGCAATCCACTCGTCGAGCTCGTCTGCGTGGGCGCCAAGGTTCAAGGCGAGGGTGCGCCGACAGAGCTCATTGAGGGCTTGCGCCGCGCCGCTGCCATTACGCCGGCGCCTGACTGTATTTTGCTGGTGCGCGGCGGCGGCTCCTTCGAGGACCTCATGACCTTTAATGACGAGGAGCTTGCCCGCGCGGTGGCGGCTTGTCCTGTGCCCGTGGTGACCGGCATTGGCCATGAGCCCGATACCTCGATTTGCGACATGGTGAGCGACCGCCGCGCCTCCACGCCCACGGCGGCGGCAGAATCGGTGGCGCCGGCTATGACGGAGTTGGCTGATGTGCTCGAGGCGCGCCATCAGCGTCTGGGTGCCGCGATGGCATCGATGATTGGGTCGGCCCAGGTCGACCTGGAGATGCTCGATCAGCGCGGTCGCCGTGCCTGGGATACCTATACGGCTCGCTTGGGCGACGCGCTCGATGCGGCCGCGTGCCGCCCGTGCCTCAACGATCCAACGTTTATGGTCGAGCGTCGCGAGTCTGAGCTTGCCTTGACGGCCGATCGTCTGTCCGGCGCCATAACGCGTTCGGTTGGGGCCTTTCGCTCCAACTTCGAGCGTCTGCCCGAGCGCTTGATCGCAAGCACCTCAGGGCTCGATGGCAAGCGCCATGCGCTCACGCTTGCGAGCTCCCGTCTGGAGCATCAGGGACGTACGATGCTCAGCAAACCCACGTCTGACCTGGGCCGAGCTGCCGCGTCGCTCGATGCCTTGTCGCCGCTCAAGGTGCTTGCCCGCGGTTACTCCATCGCGTACAGCGATGACGGTGTGGCTACGAGCGCTAAGACCTTTAAGCCCGGCGATGCCATTCGCGTGCGCATGGCAGACGGCAACGTGGCGGCAACGGTCGATACGGTCGAGTAGGCCGCGTTTCATAGCGATAAACCTTTAGGAAAGGAAACAGATATGGCAGAGAAGACCCCGGTCGAGCAGCTTACGTACAAGCAGGCCTCGCAGGAGCTGGAGCTCATCATCCGCAGCCTGGAGTCGGGCGATATGGAGCTCGAGGAGTCGCTCGAGAGCTACACCCGCGGCGTCGAGCTCCTCAAGAGCCTGCGCACCCGCTTGTCCGATGCCGAGCAGAAGGTCTCGGTGCTCCTGAAGGACGTCGACGGTAACGACGTGCTCGCCGATGGCGAGGCCGCCAACACCGACGACAACCTCTCGTTCTAACCATCTCGCAGCCTACTTTGGGGTAGTCTTTTTGGGACGGGGCTTTTTTGACTACCCTTGCGCGACGGCTTGCCGAGTGTTTGCGCTTGCGAAAAAGTAGTCAAAAAAGCCCCGTCCCAAAAAGACTACCTTGGTCTGTGAGAAAGGAACCAACCATGTGTGATTGCATCTTCTGCAAAATTGCCAACCACGAGATCCCCTCGACTGTTGTCTATGAGGACGACCAGGTCATCGCGTTCGACGACCTCAACCCCCAGGCGCCGGTCCACACCCTCGTGATCCCCAAGAAGCACTACAGCGACATCGCCGACAACGTGCCTGCCGAGACCATGGGCGCCATGGCTCACGCCATCCAGGAGGTCGCTAAGGCCAAGGGCCTGGAGGACGGTTTCCGCGTCATCTCCAACAAGGGCGTCAACGCCGGTCAGACCGTCATGCACTTCCACATGCACGTCCTCGGCGGCAAGAACTTGGGCGAGAACCTCATCTGAGGACGCGTGGCCTGTCGACTTGGCTGCCTTTGGAGTAATCTATGCAGCTTTCTCAACTCGAATACCTTCAAGCTGTAGCGAACTATGGCGGCGTGCGCAAAGCAGCTCGCGCCGTTCATGTGAGTCCGCAGGCTGTTTCGTCGGCAATCAAAAAGTTGGAATCTGAGTATCAGATTGTTTTGCTCGACCGATCGGCGGGGGAGGCTGTTTTGTCTCCGGCAGGCAGAGAATTTGCGCGTCGTGCACGCGTGATTCTGGCACAAGTCGACGATCTCAAAAAGTACGCTCAATCAAGGGACGACGGCGTCTCGCCCGATGGCCACTTTCGTCTTTACGCCCCCTGCCTTCACGGGCGGGGGCGTCTTTTTTCCGAAAACTGGTACGACTCGTTTGAAAGCTCGCACCCTCAGATTCACCTTGATGTGTGGCATCAGCCAACGGCTACATGCTTTGAATCACTTGTGCTTGGCATTTCGGACGCGGCTATCTCGTTTGAGGAGCCGCGGGACAGTGTCCTTTCTTCGAAATACTTGGGTGAAAAGGAGCTCAAGGTTCTGTCGTGCCCAGCGGGTCATCAATCTGTGGGTGCTATGACCGTTCGTGAGTTACTGGGCGGCAGGCTCGCTGTTCCAATTAATTTGTCACCCTGTCTCAATGCAATCAATCAATGCCCCGAAGCTCAGCTGGTTAATTTCCGCTTCCGCGACGTCGAATACGGAAACAGGGCGCAGGCTGAGTTTCTTCAAGCCGGGGGATTGATATTGAGTTTTTCTGGCTCTTCTCTCGCATCAGATGGATTGGAAGTGAGCGAGTGCTCCATTGAAGCCTCGCATGACGTAGCCTTGCCTATCTACTTTTGCTATCGACAAAATGCTTGGACCGATCGACACCAGACGGTTTTTCTGCACCTATTGCGCCATCTTGCTTCGTGAGGCCATTTGGCCTCGTGTCGTCAAGTGAATATTGACGTCTTGTAACACATGACTGACGGCTTTGCCGTCATGCTTTTCCAAGATTTCGGTTTGGGTTATTGGCTCTTGGAGGGCGGAGCATGAAAAACCGTATGGTTTTGCTTTATATGGCGTTCGTTTTCCTGTCGAATTTCAGCACTATTCTGTATTTTCTGACGGTTTACCTTGAGTTTGTCGGCTTCTCGATGGTGGCGATATCCAGCATGATGATCGCCTACCAAGTGAGCAAGTTCATTCTCGAGGTTCCTACTGGCTATATTGCTGACAGGTTTGGGCGAAAGGTAAGCGGCCTCGTTGGCGTCGCGGGAATGCTCGGATATTACACCGCTCTGCTCCTCGTCCGATCTCCTCTGCTTTTAATCGGTGCGTTTGCTCTCAAAGGTTTTGCCGTTGCATGTGTGAGCGGATCCATCGAAGCGATTTACATTGACAGCGTCTCTCAAGGCCAGCTCGTAAGACTTAATATCGTTGAGCGATTTGTCTTCTATGCGTCTTATGCCCTCTCCGCTTGTGTGGGCGGTTTCATTTCGTCCGCTGGCGCGTATCTCGTTGGGTTTTCGGTCGATATCGCTGCAATGGTGTTGACGTTGGTTGTTGTTGTCTGCATTCCTGAGATGCGAAGAGGGGGCACTGCGGCGACACCTGAGCGTGAAATTAGTCCGAAGATGATCGGTGCCGCTATTGCGGGTAATGGCATTCTTCGTTCGGCGTTCATCATGGACTGTTCTCAGGCATTTGCTTTTGTCGCCCTGGAAGACTTTTTCTCACTGCTGCTTGCGGGTCGCGGAATGAATGCCGTCGCTTCGGGCGTGACCATTGCGGTCCAGCTCCTTGCCTCCGCCTCCATAGGGTTTATTGTGCCCAGTGTGATTACCCGTGTCGACAAGGGCCGTTTTGCGTGTATTTGCGGCATTGTTCGCCTTTCCCTGACTGCTCTGTTTTTGATTCCCTTTACTCCGGTCTGTTTGCTGCCTGTGTTCTATGTGTTGCAGACGGTCGCTTACTCGTTATTTGCTCCGATTAAATACTCAATTTTTCAAAATGCTGCCGATTCTTCGATGTGCTGTTCACTGATTTCGGTTCAAAGCCAGATGGTTGCGGTGGGCGCTATCCTTTTCTATTTGTTCAATGCTGCGTTGAGCAACATCGCGGGCATTCGAGTCGTATTGCTTGTCGCACTCGGGATTTCTTCTTTGGTATATATCCCCGCGCTCTTTCGTCTTACAAGCCAAAGGACATGAGTATTTAGGCACCGATAACTTATATATCAACGCAATAAACCCGAGCGCGAGGGCGTTTGGGTTTATTATTGAAGCGTATGTAACCTGGCGGCGCCACACCGCCTGTTAGTAGGGAGACACATGAACGTTCTGGTCGTCAACGCAGGATCTTCGACCCTTAAGTATCAGGTCATCGATACCAAGTCTCACAAGGTGTCCGCGAAGGGCTCCTGCGAGCGCGTCTGCTTTACCGGCGGCACCTTCACCCACGCTGCCAACGGCTCCAAGAAGGTGACCGAGAACATCGAGTTCCCCGACCACAAGGTCGCCATCGAGGTCGTCTTGAAGGACCTCGAGGCCAACGGCGTCAAGATTGAGGGCATCGGCCATCGCATCGTTCAGGGCGGTTGGTACTTTGGCGATTCCTCCCTCGTCGACGAGGACGTTCTCGCCAAGATCCGCGAGGTCGCTCCGCTCGCTCCGCTGCACAACAACCCCGAGGCCAACGTTATCGAGTTCTGCCTGGAGCAGTATCCCGATCTGCCCAACGTCACGGTTTACGACACCGCTTTCCACTTCAATATGCCTGAGGTCGCCAAGACCTACGCCCTTCCCAAGGATGTTTGCGACAAGCTGCACATCCGTAAGTACGGCGCTCACGGCACCAGCTACCGTTACATCTCCAAGAAGGTCGCCGAGATGACCAACGGCGAGGCCCGCAAGGTCGTCGTGTGCCATATCGGCTCCGGCGCTTCCCTGTGCGCCATCGAGGATGGCAAGTGCATGGACACCACCATGGGTCTCACCCCGCTCGACGGCGTCATGATGGGCACCCGCTGTGGCTCCATCGACCCGGCTACCGTGTGCTACCTGCAGCGTGAGGGTGGCTACACCTTCGACGAGGTCGATGAGATGATGAACAAGAAGTCCGGCCTTTTGGCCGTGACCGGCGGCAAGACCAACGACTGCCGTAACGTCGAGGAGCTCGCCGCTGCTGGTGACCCCGAGGCTCAGCTCGCCTTCGATATGTTCGTCTACAAGATTGCCGCCAAGGCTGCCGAGATGGCTACTTCTATGTGCGGTATGGACACCCTGGTCTTTACTGCCGGCATTGGCGAGCACGCTCCGGCGGTCCGCGCCGGCGTTGCCGACCGCCTGGCCTTTATGGGCGTCAAGATGGATCATGCCCGCAACGCCCTGCGTGGTGACGGCGCTTGGTGCCTGTCTGCCAAGGATTCCAAGGTCAAGATCTTCGTCATCCCCACGGACGAGGAGTTCATGATCGCTTCTGACGTCGAGCGCATCGTCAACGGCAAGTAATTGCAAGAGGGGAGGGGCTGGACGACCGAGCGCCGTTCGGCCCCGCTTTTGCGCTCGTTGGGCGATATGACTGATAGCTATTTATCAAGTTGTGATAACTTCTTATTAAAATGCGGCCGCCTTAAGGGGTCTGCGTCGACCGTATTGCACTGCAAAGGAGTCTCATGAACGTACTTGTTGTCAACGCCGGCAGCTCAAGCCTTAAATATCAGCTTTTGGATACCGATACCCGCGAGGTTTTCGCCAAGGGCAACTGCGAACGCATCGGTTCGGACATGGGCATCTTTGGCCACTCCGAGAACGGTGGCGCCAAGCAGACCGAGGAGGTCCCTTTCCCCGATCATCGCTCTGCTATCGCTCGCGTGCTCGAGGAGCTCGAGAAGACCGACTTTACGATTGATGGCATTGGCCATCGTATCGTTCAGGGCGGCTGGCACTTCGATGATTCCGCGGTCGTCGACGATGAGGTCATGGCTAAGATCCTTGAGGTGGCCCCACTTGCTCCGCTGCACAACTACGGCGAGGCCGCGGCGATTGAGTATTGCCGTGAGAAGTATCCGGAGCTGCCCAACGTGGCGGTCTTCGATACCTCGTTCCACATGACCATGCCCGAGGTCGCCTATACCTATGCGCTGCCCAAGGACGTGTGCGACAAGTACCACGTGCGCAAGTACGGCGCCCACGGCACGAGCCACCGCTATGAGTGGATGATGGCCAAGGAGATCCTGGGCTCGCGCTGCCACCGTCTGCTTTCGTGCCATCTGGGCAACGGTGCTTCGCTCGCCGCCATCGAGGACGGCGTGTGCCGCGATACCACGATGGGCCTCACGCCGCTCGACGGCCTGATGATGGGCACCCGTTGTGGTTCCATTGACCCGGCCACCGTGTGCTACCTGCAGCGCGAGGGCGGATACAGTTACCAGGAAGTCGACGACATGATGAACAAGCAGTCTGGTCTGCTTGCCATTTCGGGCATCTCCAACGACGCTCGCGACATCCGTACACGCGCCTCCGAGGGCGACGAGCGCTGCCTGCTCGCCTTCGATATGTTTGCCTACAAGGCTATGCAGCAGGCCGGCTCCATGATCGCCTCCATGGCGGGCGTGGATACCATCACCTTTACCGCCGGCATCGGCGAGAACGACTGGTCGATTCGCAAGGCCTTCTGCGACTGCTTTGAGTGGCTGGGCGTGCGCATCGACAATAACAAGAACCGCGAGGCCGTGGGCAACGGCCCGCAGGTCATCAGCGCCGCCGGTTCCGCCGTCACGGTCATGGTCATCCCCACTGACGAGGAATACATGATCGCCCACGACGTCGAGCGTCTGACCAAGAACAACTAACGCGCGCATTTGCAAGTAAACGAAAGGCCTCCAGAGCAACAGCTCCGGAGGCCTTTTTGCTAGCAGGCGGGCGGCGGAAACTTTGTCCCATTTCGAGCACAAATTCTGGGACACGCTTTCCGGTTGAGGCATGTTGCGGAAAGTGCGACCCACAATAAAGCAAAATTCCGTCCCAAAGTTTCCCAAACAGGCCCCAAGCGGAAGCCACATCCCACAATCCGCCTCCAAACTGGGATGTAGTTTCCGGCACAACAACCGCCGAAGCCCACCGGCCTTTCAATCTCCAAAGTGATCATCATCAGCAACGCCTGCGCTCCCAGCAACGGCACCCATCCATTCAGATTTTCAGCTCCAGCGCGTAGCCAAGCCGCCGTCCACCCCGGATTCCCTGATTGCTACGTGGCGGCAGGGACCCTACAGGGTAAAGCTCTGAAAATATTCCGCAGGACGCATGAAACCCCCGCCGCACGAAGTGCGCAGCGGGGGTTTCTTGCATGTCCGAGGACGTTTTCAGAGCTTTACCCTGTAGGGTCCCGAGGGGATATGTCCGCTACTCAGCCATCTGGGCCTGGACGGCGGTGATGGCCACGACACCCACGATGTCGTCGGCAGAGCAGCCGCGCGACAGATCGTTGACCGGCTTGGCGATGCCCTGCAGGATGGGGCCGTAGGCGTCGGCGCCGGCGAAGCGCTGGACCAGCTTGTAGCCGATGTTGCCGGCCTCGAGGTCGGGGAACACGAGCACATTGGCCTTGCCGGCAACGGAGGAGCCGGGAGCCTTGAGCTGGGCGACGGTGGGGACGATGGCGGCGTCGAGCTGCAGATCGCCGTCGATGGCGAGCTCGGGAGCTTTCTCCTTGCAGAACTTCACGGCCTCCTGGACCTTCTTGGCGACCTCGCCGCCGGCGGAGCCCATGGTGGAGTAGGAGAGCATGGCCACGTGCGGCTCAACGTTGCCCATGAAGGTGGACCAGGAGTGAGCGGAGGCGATGGCGATCTCGGAGAGCTCGTCGGAGGACGGGTTGATGTTGAGGCCGCAGTCGGCGAAGATCAGCGTGCCGTCGGTGCCGAACTGCGGGGTGTCGGTGCACATCACGAAGAAGGCCGAGACCAGCTTGGTGCCCGGGGCGGTCTTGAGGATCTGAAGCGCGGGGCGCAGGGTGTCGGCGGTGGAGTGGCAGGCGCCGGAGACCAGGCCGTCGGCATCGCCCATCTTGACCATCATGGTGCCAAAGTAGGTGGCGTCCATCATCTGGGCGCGAGCCTGCTCGATGGTAACGCCCTTCTTGGCGCGGAGCTCGGCAAACTTCTGCGCGTACTCCTCGTGCTTCTCGGCATTGCGCGGGTCGATGACGGTAGCGCCGGGAACGTCGATCTCGTCGGGGTTGCCCAGGATGACGATCTTTGCCAGGCCCTCCTCGATGATCTTGGTGGCCGCGACGATGGTGCGCGGATCCTCGCCCTCGGGCAGGACGATCGTCTTAAGGTCGGCCTTGGCGGCAGACTTCATACGGTTTAGGAAATCGCTCATGTTACTCCTTACAAGCGTTTCGCTAAGCTCCAGGCGCCCGGCTGTTCACGAATAAACCCGCTGCTAGCGGGTTTACCTTTCAATTATGTTCGCCGCGGTGCTTGAGCTTTCCTTGTGTGGCAAGCTCATTATAGGACGCATTAGCGCTATAATCGCTCTGATAAATATGTCTCGAAGAATGTTCGAGAAAAGCCCAGCTAACGAGCCCGTGGCTTTTGACAAGGAGTATCGATGCAGATTACCTCAGGCCTGCCTGAAGGCTTTAACGCCGGCGCGTACGACATGATTGTCGTCGGTGCTGGATATGCCGGTGCCGTTTGCGCCCGCCGTCTTGCCGAGACCATCGGCTATCGTGTTGCCGTTTTGGAGCGCCGTAGCCACATTGCGGGCAATGCCTATGACTGCACTGATGAGGCCGGAATCCTGATTCACGAGTACGGTCCGCATATCTATCACACCTTTAACGAGCGCGTGCACAATTTCCTGTCGCGCTTTACCAAGTGGACGGATTATCAGCACAAGGTGCTCGCCAACATCAACGGTACCCTTATGCCCGTGCCCTTCAACCATGCGAGTCTCAAGCTCGCCTTTGGTGACGAGCGCGGCGAGGAGCTGTATCAGAAGCTCGTGGAGACCTTTGGCAAGGATGTCAAGGTGCCCATTATGGAGCTGCGTAAGAAGAACGACCCCGACTTGGCCGAGGTCGCCGATTACGTCTACGAGAACGTCTTTTTGCATTACACCATGAAGCAGTGGGGCCAGACGCCCGATCAGATCGATCCCTCGATCACCGGCCGCGTTCCCGTCTTTGTGGGCGATGATGACCGCTACTTCCCGCAAGCCCCCTTCCAGGGCATGCCGCAGGAGGGCTACACGGCGCTCTTTGAGCACATGCTCGACCACGACCTGATCGACGTGTTCTGCGACGTGGACGCCCGCGATCTCTTTGAGATCGACGAGACCACCGTCAAGATCGACGGCAAGGTCTATGGTGGCGAGATTGTCTATACCGGTCCACTCGACGAGCTGTTCAACCTCGACTTGGGTGCGTTGCCGTACCGCACGCTCGATATGAAGTTCGAGACGCTCGATATGGACCAGTTCCAGCCCGTGGGCACCGTCAACTACACCACGAGCGAGGACTACACGCGCATCACCGAGTTCAAGAACATGACCGGTCAGGTCCTGCCCGGCAAGACCACCATCATGAAGGAGTACTCCAAGGCCTATACGCCCGGCTCGGGCGAGACGCCGTACTACGCCATTCTTGAGCCCGAGAACCGTGAGCTCTATGAGCGCTATCTTGAGCGCGTCCAGAACCTGACGAACTTCCACCCGGTGGGTCGTCTGGCCGAGTATCGTTACTACGATATGGACGCCGTGACCAATTCTGCCCTCGATCTTTCGGATGAGATTATCGCCTGCCATGCATAAAGTCATAACATTCGGTATTCCCTCGTATAACGCCGCCAAGGACATGGACCATTGCATCACCTCCATCTTGGAGGGGAGCAATTACGCTACCGATATCGAGATTATCGTGGTGGACGACGGCTCCAAGGACGAGACGGCCGATAAGGCCGATGAGTGGGAGGCACGTTATCCTGGAATCATCCGCGCGGTGCACCAGGAGAATGGCGGTCACGGTATTGCCGTCCTTTCGGGTCTGCGCGAGGCGCAGGGCACCTACTACAAGGTTGTCGACTCGGACGACTGGCTTGACGGCGCTGCCCTTTCGACCATGCTGTCGATTCTGCGTGGCTTTGAGGAGCGCGACCAGCGCGTTGACCTGTTTATCTCGAACTACGTGTACGAGAAGGTTTACGAGGGCACGCATACCGCTATTGGCTACAAATTTGCCCTGCCGCGCAAAAAGATCTTTTCCTGGGATCAGATCGGTCATTTCCGCCTGGACCAGAACCTTCTCATGCACAGCCTGTGCTATCGCACGGATGTGCTGCGCGAGTCCAACCTTCCCATGCCGCCGCACACGTTCTATGTGGACAACATCTACGCCTACGTGCCGCTGCCGCGTTGCAAGACCATGTACTACGCCGACATCGACCTCTACCGCTACTTTATCGGTCGCGAGGGCCAGAGCGTCAACGAGGCAACGATGGTCAAGCGTCTGGACCAGCAGTTCCGTGTTACGCGTATCATGATGGAGTCGTACCACTTGTACAGCGATGTTGGGTCGTCGCGCCTGCGTTCGTACATGATGGGCTACTTCACCATGATGATGGCGATCTGCTCGGTGCTTACCAAGCTTTCCGAGGAAGATTGCGCCGACGAGCGCCTAAAGACGCTGTGGAATGATTTGAAGGCCTATGACGAGCGCATGTATCGTCGTGCCCGCTACGGCGTGGTCGGGTTCTTCACCAATCTGCGCGGTCGTGCCGGTGACAAAACCACACTCGGCCTATACCGTTTTGCCTCAAAGATCTTCAAATTCAACTAGCTGCTGAGTAATCGCTGCTGATAGGTTGACTGGGCCCCTTGGCCTTTAGTTTGCTACTGCGAACAGTCCTGCTCGCGCGGAACTTGTATCAAACTAAAGGCCAAGGGGCCTCTGCTATAAGAATCGATTGTCAGGTTATTTGAATTTGAAGATCTTCGAAGCGCGGTACACAGGGGCCTGGGCTGAAAAGAATTAGGTTGGAAGTCGGTCGGAGGCGGGCGGGCATTACGTTTGTCGCGAGTTCCGCATGCAAAGAAGGCCACTTAATGTGGCCTTCGTCTTGCATAGGACTGTAGAGCAGCAAACGTAACGCCCGCCCGTCTCCGACCGACGGTCGAGTGGACTACTTCGCGGCGCCGGGGATGCTGTGGGAGGTTTTGGCGGTTTTGGCTCCGTTTACGATGGCAGTTTCCAGGGCCCTTACTGCGAGCATGCCCAGCAGGTCTAGGGGAACGGCGGCGCTTGCCTGGGCGCCCAGTTTGCCGCTGGCGAGGGTGTAGATGGTGTCGCCGTCGTTGGTGGTGTGCGTGGGACGGATGGCGTGTGCGTAGGCGTCTGCGGCCATCTGGGAGACCTTGGTGGCTTGTGCCTTAGTGAGTTCCACGTTGGTGATGATGCAGCTGATGGTGGTGTTGGTGCGGTCGAGCGGCATCTGCATGGATCCGGCGGCGGCAAAGGCTGCGAGTTCCATGTCGACGATCTGGTCGCTATCGGCTGCGGCGCGCATGCCGGCGACCCACTCGCCGGTGAAGGGGTCGACAACGTTGCCGCAGGCGTTGACCGAGACCACGGCGCCCACCTTGACGGGACCGAGTGCCACGGCGGCAGCTCCAAGACCGGCCTTCATGCAGGTGGCAGGCCCCATGAGCTTACCCACGGTGGCGCCCGTGCCGGCGCCTACGTTGCCCTGTTCGAGCTTGGTGGGGGTGTGGTCGAGTGCTTCGCGCACGGCGGCGATGCCGGCCTCAATGTCGGGGCGCACGGTGGGGTCGCCAAAGGCAAGGTCGAAGATACAGCTGGAGCACACGATAGGCACCTGCGTGGGGCCGACGGGAAGGCCGATGCCGCGGCTCTCAAGCTCGCGAGCGACGCCGCTTGCAGCTTCGAGGCCAAAGGCCGATCCGCCCGAAAGGCAGACGGCGTGGACCTTGTCGACGGTGTTCTCGGGTCGTAGCAGGTCGGTCTCGCGCGAAGCGGGAGCGCCACCGCGTACGTCAACGCCGCCGGTGGCGCCCTCGGGTGCCACGATTACGGTGCAACCGGTGCCGGCCTCCTCGTCCGTATAGTTGCCATAGCAAAAGCCATCGACATCGCAGACGTCAATGGCCTCGAGCAGTGTATCCATGTTTAACTCCTATCGGTTTTCCGCCGCGCCTTGTGCCCGGTCGGGATCCGTACGGTACGCCAAAATTGTAGGCGCTGGGGAATACCCAGCGCCAGATGCAATTACGAGAGTTTTTGAATCGCGCGCGCGACGCGGGCGATGGGTAGGCCCACTACGTTATAGAAGTCGCCCGAAATATCGTGCACGAGCATGCGGCCGCCTGTGCCCTGGATGCCGTAGGCGCCTGCCTTATCCATGGGCTCACCCGAGGCAACGTAGTGCTCGATCTGCTCGTCGGTGAGCTCGTAGAATGTCACGTCGGTCACATCGACAAACGACAGGCTCTCGGCGGCATGCGGGGCGGCCGTATCGCCTGCCTTAACGATGCAGACGCCGGTTGCGACCTGGTGCGTGCGGCCCGAAAGCTCACGGAGCATGGTGCGCGCCTCGCCCTCGGTTGCCGGCTTGCCCAAAATCTTGCCGTCGAAGGTGACGATGGTGTCGGCCGCGACCGTCAGTTCTTTGGGCTCGGCATACTCGGCAGCAACGGCAGCCGCCTTGGCGCGTGCCAAGCGCTCGACAAGCGTGAGCGGAGCCTCGCCATCAAAGGGCGTTTCGTCGATATCCGCGGGAATCACGCGAATGTTGTAGCCTGCCTCGCGCATCAGCTCTATGCGGCGCGGCGATTGCGAAGCCAAAATCATAGTTGGATGCCCTCGGCGACCTTCTCGACGGCCTTGTCGCCAGCGAGCGTGCGCAGCAGCTCCAATGCAAAGGGGAGTGACTGTGCCATGCCGCTGGCAGTGATGATGTTGCCGTCTTGCGTGACCTTCTCGCCAGTATAGGCGCCTTCGGGGAAGCTTTTCTCAAAGCCAGGGAAGCACGTGGCGTGGCGCCCCTCGAGTAGGTCGAGCTCGCCCAGGATAAACGGGGCGGCGCAGATGGCGGCGACGTGCTTGGTCGCGGCGAACTCGCAGACCACGTCGCAGACACGCTGATCGGCGCGCAGGTTGGTGGCACCGGGCAGGCCGCCGGGCAGCACGACGCAGTCGTACTCGTCAAAGTTGATCTCATCAAAGAGCGCATCGCAGGTCACGGGGATCTGCAGCGAGCTTACGACCTCACGCGTGGGCATAATCGAGACGAGCGTGGCACGCACGCCGCCGCGACGCATGACATCGACCATGGTCAAGCATTCAATAGTTTCAAAGCCATCGGCGGCGAGAACGGCAACGCTGGGCATGAGGGTTCCTTTCATAGGCGGCATACAATTAGCCGTCTTATACCCCGAAGACCTCCGCTTGCCACGCTCGATTTCCCAATGATTTTTCTGAGCAATGATTAAGTGGCTAGTTGCGCCTAAGGTGGACGACGGTCTCGCAGTGGAAGGTTTGTGGGAACAGGTCGACTGGCGTGATCTTTACGGGGGAGAAGGTGCCTTCTTCGACAAAGCGTTTGAGATCGCGCGCCAGGGTGGCCGGGTCGCAGCTCACGTAGGCGACATCGTGGGCACTCGTGCTGGCGATAAGGTCGATCGCTTCGGGGGCGAGGCCTGCGCGCGGCGGGTCGACCACCAAGACGTCGGCATCCTGGTCGGGGAACTCGCGCACCGCGTCTCCGCCAATGACGTCGACGTTATCAAGCTTGTTGATCTCCAGGTTACGGCGCAGGTCGCGCACGGCGGGGCCGTAGGCCTCGACGGCGGCGACAAAGTCGCAGCGGCGGGCGAGCGGCAGGGTAAAGGTGCCGGCACCGCAGTACAGGTCCACGGCAAGCTCGTCTTCCTGCGGATCGAGCGTTTCCATGACAAGCTCGATCAAAATCTCGGCACCCTTGGTGTTGACCTGGAAAAAAGACGGGGCAGACAAGCGCATCTGACCCTCGGCGATATTCTCGGTCCATGAGCCCTCTCCGGCGAGCATTTCGACCTTGGAAACACGGCGGGCCTTCTTTTCGCCCTTGCTCATCACGCGTACGACACTTGTGGGGTGCGCGGCGTCTGCCAACACGCGCGAGACTTGCGAGCGCGGGAAAGAGCCCGTAGGCGTCCAGAGCGCCACCTCGAGTGCCTTGGTGCGACGCGAGGCGCGAATGCCCACGCGCTCAAGGCCCAGGTCGTGGCTGCCGCTCAGATAATTGAGCGCGCCGACGACCGATTTGAGTGCCTTGGGGAAGCGTTTGTCGAACAACGGGCACGAATCGACGGTCACGATCTTGCGAGGATCGACACCGTGCATGCCAAGACGCACGCGGCCGTTTACAACGGTCGGCTCGAGTTCGATTTTATTGCGGTAGCCCCAATCATCCTTGGTGTGGCGGATGGGTTGCACCAGTTCATCGACTTGATCGGGGCTGAACTTGCCGATACGCTCGAGCGTGGAGCGCAGATTTTGCTCCTTGGCGGCGAGCTGTGCCGTGCGTGAGAGATTGCCCCACGAGCAGCCGCCGCAGATGCCCACGAAGGGGCAGGGAGACTGAATGCGATCGGGGCTTGGCTCCAGAATCTCGGTGGTGCGGGCACGCATGAACGACTTGCCGTCCTGTACGACCTCGGCCTCGACGGTGTCGCCTGCCACGGCGCCCTGCACAAAGACGGCCTTGCCGTTGTCGGCGTGCGCCAGCCCGTCGGCGCCGTAGGTCATCGATTCTATAGTGAGCTTCATATTCCTGCCTGTCATTCGCGTTGTTGTTCGCACCATGGTAGCAGGGAAAAGCGCCCCGCATCCGAGGCTTTCCTCAAATGCGGGGCGCTTCTACAAACTGCTTCTACAAACGACTATTTCGTCTTGCCGGTAATGAGCGTCTTAAGACCCAGGCCGATCAGACCCAGGCCCATGCGCACGCGGCCGGGGCGATGGCGCTCGATGGCCTTGGTCTTGCCGGCGGGCTTATCGCGACGGGCGCTCGTCTCGGGTGCGGGCTTGATGACCTGCGGATCGGGCTGAGGTGCAGGTGCAGGCTCGGGCTCAATGACGGTCGCCTGGACCTCTTGGACCTTGGGTGTGGCCGGCTGCGGCTCAGGAGCAGGGGCGGGCTTTGCCTCGGCGGCGGGCTCCGGAGTCGCAGTAGCGGGCTCGGGCGCTTTCTCCACGGCGGGCTCTGCGGCAGCCTCGGGCTCATTCACCGGGGGAGCTGCAACCGCTTCTGGTTTGGCAGCTGCCCCGTGTTCAACCTCGGCCTGAATGGCCTCCTCGGCCACACGTTCCTTCTCCTGTGCGCGCTGCTGCGCGGCGGCCTCGGCGTTGCGATAGGCACGCTCCAGCAGGGCTTCCTGCGAGTTGAAGGGTTTCTCACCCTCTGCACGCTCCACGGGGACCCAGGTGCCGTCGCTCGTGAGGCTGCGGGCCTTCACGTTGTCGCGCAGCTGCATGCCCATGTACTCGTGCACTAGGGCGCGGCAGGTGGGGTCGAGCACGGGGAAGGCAATCTCCACGCGGTGCTCGGTGTTGCGCGTCATCATGTCTGCCGAGCTCAGGTAAATCATGTCCGAGTCCACGCCGAAAGCATAGACGCGCGCGTGCTCCAAAAAGCGTCCGACGATGGAGCGGACATGCACGTTCTCGGTCTTGCCCGGAACACCGGGCTTGAGGCACGAGATGCCGCGGATGATCATGTCTACGCGCACGCCGGCACACGATGCCTCGGCGATCTTGTCGATAACCTCGCGGTCGGTCAGCGAGTTGAGCTTAAAGAACACGCGGGCGGGCTCGCCGGCAAGGGCGCGCTGGATCTCGCGGTCAAGCCCGCGCATGATGAGCGGTTTCAGTCCGACGGGCGCCACACCCAGGAAGCGGTAGTCGCCGCGCAGGTTGCCCAGCGACAGATTGCGGAAGAACAGGTTGGCGTCCTCGCCGATGCCGGGATGGGCTGTCATGAGCATAAAGTCGCTGTAGAGTTTGGCCGTCTTCTCGTTAAAGTTGCCGGTGCCCAAAAGCGTGAGCCGCGTTAGCGCCATGCCCTCGCGATAGGTGAGCTGGCAGATCTTTGAGTGGCATTTAAAGCCCTCGGAACCATAGATGACGGTGCAGCCGGCCTCTTCCAGGCGCTCGGCCCACTCGATGTTGTTCTGCTCGTCAAAGCGGGCACGAAGTTCCATGAGCACCGTGACCTCTTTGCCGTTCTCGGCAGCATCGATCAGCGACTCGCACAGGCGGCTCTGCTTGGCCACGCGGTAGAGCGTGATGCGCAGCGAGATGCACTCGGGGTCGTAGGCGGCCTCGTGCACCAGATCCAGGAAGGGGTTCATGGCCTCGTAGGGATAAAAGAGCAGCTTGTCGTGCTGCAGCACCTGCTCGCGGATGGAGCGGGTCATGTCGATGGTGGGATTGGGCTGCGGCCTAAACGGCGTAAAGAGCAGCTCGTTGCGCAGGTGCTCGGGAATCTTGCCCTCAATGCCAAAGACGTAGCCCAGGTCGAGCGGGATATCGCAGGTAAAGACAGAGCGGCGCGAAAGCTCGAGCGCCTTGCGGATGGTCTTGAGCGTTGCCTTCTCGAGCGACCCCGAGACCGCGAGCACTACCGGCTGCAGACGCAGGCGCTTCTTGAGGATGCGCTTCATGTGCTGGCGGTAGTCCTCTTCCTCTTCGACGCCCTCGCCGTCCGGATCGATGTCGGCGTTGCGGGTGACGCGGATCAGCGCACGATCCAGCGGCTTATAGGAGCCAAAGCAGCTGTCCAGGCAGGCGAGGATGACGTCCTCGAGCAAGATGTAGGAGTAGGTGCCGGTGGGCGAGGGGATCTCGACCACGCGGTTCATCGAGGCGGGAATCTCGATAAGGCCCAGCAGGCTCTCCTCGTCGGTGGCGCCGTCCAGACCACAGGCCAGATAGAGCGCGCCATTGCGTAGGTTGGGGAAGGGGTGGCGAGGATCGATGACCAGCGGCGAGATGACCGGCGACACGTAGGCCTGGAAGTAGCGGGTTACAAAGGTGCGCTCCTCGGGCGTAAGCGAATCGATGCGGGCGCGGTGAACGCCCAAGGTGTCGAGCTTGCCCTCGATGCTCTTAAAGATGGACTCCCAACGGGTAAGGAGCCCGGGCATTTCGGCCATGACAGCATCGACCTGTTCGGAGGCGGTCATATTGCTCTTGTTGTCGACAGGTTGCTTTTTGAGCTCTGCCAGATCGGACAGGCCGCCCACGCGCACCATGAGAAACTCGTCGAGGTTAGACTCGAAAATCGATACGAACTTTAGACGCTCGAACAGCGGAACGGTCTCATCGAAGGCTTCGTCAAGCACACGGTTGTCAAAGCGTAGCCAGCTGAGCTCTCGGTTCTGCGTGTACGAGAAGTCGCGAGGCGGTTTGCGCAGCTTTGCGGCGGCTTGCTTTTTTTCGATTTTGCTCGGCATATGCATCTGTCCGTTCAGTCCCCGCAGGGGACGGTAGCCTAACCCTATTCACTATTGTCTCAATTTAGTCGACTTGTGGCACGGACGTATTGTGCGAACGGTATCTTTACCTACTTCTTACGCTGACAAGTCATAGGACTGACGCCCTGCTCGTCTGCAAGCGGTCTATATCCTCACTCAACTGGTACGTAAGTGTGAATAAGAATGATGGATAGCTGAATATCATTGAATGCAGGCGGAAACGTAAACAAACATCATTTATATACATAAAACCGATTTAGCTATGCAATTCTGAATCAAAAGTTTAGAGATGCAATTGCAAATAGTTTTTAGGAAAAAAGAGCGTTTACCTTAGAAAAGTTACTTTAGAACGCCGAAGTACATTATGGGGGAATCTCATGCGATATACCGTTCATCGCACTTTGTTGACCGTTCGGGGGCGAGGTGGAATTGCGGGTGGAATTTGGATATAACTAGAGCTGTCAGCAAGCAGCGTCCGCTATGGAAGGGCGCTGAGAGATTCGGCCGAAAGGCCCGAAAGAAAGGTAGGAGGCCATGACGAAAGGTCTGCACGTGCCTTCCGAGATCGGCAAGCTCAGGAAGGTCTGCCTGCACCGTCCCGGCGACGAGCTCCTCAACCTGCCGCCCGACGAGCTCGAGCGACTCCTGTTCGACGACGTCCCGTTCCTGGAGGTCGCGCAGCAGGAGCACGACACCTTCGCCCAGATCCTGAGGGACCAGGGCGTGGAGGTCCTCTATCTCGAGAACCTCGTCGCCGAGGTGTTCGACCAGGTCCCCGGCGCCCGCGCCGAGTTCACCGACCAGTACATCGCCGAGGCCGGCATCCGCGGCCAGCACATGCCGCAGATCGTCCGCGAGAAGCTGGACTCCATCGAGGACAACCTCGAGTTCGTCAAGAAGACCATGGCCGGCATGACCAAGTCCGAGATCGACATGCCCCTCACGGCGTCCACGACCCTCGACTCCCTGGTCAACTCCGAGTCCGAGTCCGACCTGATCATCGACCCGATGCCCAACCTCTACTTCACCCGCGACCCGTTCGCGGTCGTCGGCGAGGGCGTCAACCTCAACCGCATGTACTCGGTCACCCGCAACCGCGAGACCCTGTACGGCAAGTACATCTTCAAGTACCACCCCGACTACAAGGACGTCTCGCTGTACTTCCGCCGCGACTGCCAGTTCCACACCGAGGGCGGCGACGTGCTGAACATCAACGAGAAGACCCTCGCCGTCGGCATCTCCCAGCGCACCCAGGCCGCCGCGATCGACGTCATGGCCCAGAACATCTTCTGGAACTCCGACTCCAAGGTCGAGCGCATCCTGGCCTTCGACATCCCGGTCTCGCGCGCCTTCATGCACCTCGACACGGTCTTCACCCAGATCGACGTCGATAAGTTCACGATCCACCCCGCCATCATGGGCACCCTGCGCGTCTACGAGCTGACCGCCGGCAAGAACCCGGGCGACGTGAACATCCGCCTGATCGAGGACACCCTCGAGCACGTCCTGGAGGACGCCACCGGCGTCGACCAGGTCAAGCTGATCCCCTGCGGCGGCGGCGACCCGATCGCGGCCTCCCGCGAGCAGTGGAACGACGGCTCCAACACCCTGTGCGTCGAGCCCGGCAAGATCTGCGTCTACGCCCGCAACACCGTCACCAACGACGTGCTGTACAAGGAGGGCCTGGACCTTCTCGTCGTGCCCTCCGCCGAGCTCTCCCGCGGCCGCGGCGGCCCGCGCTGCATGAGCATGCCCTTCTGGCGCGAGGACCTCTAAGGTCTTCAAGGACTCGTACGGGTCATAATACATACATCTAGCTGCCATTAGATGTCTCCCATTGGGGCGGTGCGGGTTTTCGCACCGCCCCAATCTTGTATGAGGAACGTCAACACGATTGGATGACTGCTTTTGTAAGGAGCTTGGCCATGGACATCAAGACGATTGGCGTTGAGGAATGGCTCAACGTTTGGGAGAAGAGCGCCACGTGGGACATCGCCCAGTCGACGATCTCGTCGCTCACCATGGGCGAGCTGCGCGCGCTCGATGAACAGGACGGCGCCACGTTCTACGAGCGCCTGGACCGCGAGAAGATGAACTACGGCTGGATCGAGGGCTCGCCGGAGTTTAAGGCCGAGGTTGCCAAGCTGTATCGTCGGGAGGTCAATCCCGATCACATTCTGCAGACCAATGGCTGCACGGGCGCTAACCTCAACGCCATCATGGCTGTGGTCGAGCCCGGCGACCATGTTATCGCCGAGTGGCCCACCTACGCGCCGCTCTACGAGATTCCGCGCACGCTGGGCGCCGAGGTCGAGTATTGGGAGCTTCGCGAGGAACTCGGCTGGAAGCCCGATATCGAGGAACTCAAGCGCTTGGTGCGTCCCAACACCAAGCTTATCTGCATAAACAACGCATCTAACCCCATCGGTACGGTGCTCGATGCCGATATGCTCGGCCAGATTGCCGAGATCGCCCGCTCGGTGGGCGCCTACGTGCTGTGCGACGAGGTATATCTGCCGCTCGAAAACACTGAGTCCTTTATGTCGATGGTCGACGTGTACGAGAGGGCCATTGTCACCAACTCGTTGTCGAAGACCTATTCGACACCTGCGGCCCGCGTGGGCTGGGTCCTGGCCGACAAAGAGGTGTCCAACCGCATCCGTACCTATCGCGATTACACCATGATCTGCGGCGGCGTGTTCAACGATGCTCTGGCGACCTATGTGCTTGAGCACAAGGATAAGATTCTCGAGCGCAATCGCAAGATCGTGTTTGGCAACCGCGATATCGCGCAGGCTTGGATCGATACGCAGCATCGCGTTTCCTGGACGGCCCCGCAGGGCGTGTCCACCTCGTTTATCCAGCTGGATATTCCCGAGGATGACGAGGAGTTCTGCAGGCGCCTGCTGTCCGAGAGGGGAGTGCTGCTGGTCCCCGGTAGCCGTTTTGAGCTTCCCTGCGGCGCACGCCTGGGCTACTGCGCGAGCGAGGACGTTCTGCGCGAGGGCCTGAGGCTTTTGGGCGAGGCACTGGCGGAGTTCGATCGCTAGGATTCCGATGGTCTTCGGGGGCCTTATCCAAATTAGCCGAAGATAATCGAAAACGGACCCGTTTCCCTAGGGGAAGCGGGTCCGTTTTTCTATACCGAGAAGTCAAGTTGTTACAAATGGGGCCGTAAAGCGAGGCGGTATCCGCTGGGCCTTATACTGAGTTTCCGGTGAACGGTATCAAGCGTCTGGTAAACGGTAATTTATTTATCAGAAATGAATAGGACAAACTTTTTTCTGAATAAAAATGAAAATGGTTGAGACGCGGTATGAACTGCTAATTCTATTCATAGCTTTATTGGAAATATGCAATTTGAGGATGGTTTAACAAAGTTTAGTTCCATTTGATTTTAGGATTAAAACGAGTTTAAGCACGTAAATACGTTTTATTAAGATGAAGTGTGCCATGCGTGAAGTATATGTGTATGCCGTTCACCCCCTATAAAAAACCGTTCGGGGGCAAGGTGGAAGTATGAGCTGATTTTGGATATAAATATGTCGTCAGCAATAACGCCTCACACGGAGGGGCGCTAACGAATCGGCCCTGACAAGGGCCCGAAAGAAAGGTAGGAGGCCATGACGAAAGGTCTGCACGTGCCTTCCGAGATCGGCAAGCTCAGGAAGGTCTGCCTGCACCGTCCCGGCGACGAGCTCCTCAACCTGCCGCCCGACGAGCTCGAGCGACTCCTGTTCGACGACGTCCCGTTCCTGGAGGTCGCGCAGCAGGAGCACGACACCTTCGCCCAGATCCTGAGGGACCAGGGCGTGGAGGTCCTCTATCTCGAGAACCTCGTCGCCGAGGTGTTCGACCAGGTCCCCGGCGCCCGCGCCGAGTTCACCGACCAGTACATCGCCGAGGCCGGCATCCGCGGCCAGCACATGCCGCAGATCGTCCGCGAGAAGCTGGACTCCATCGAGGACAACCTCGAGTTCGTCAAGAAGACCATGGCCGGCATGACCAAGTCCGAGATCGACATGCCCCTCACGGCGTCCACGACCCTCGACTCCCTGGTCAACTCCGAGTCCGAGTCCGACCTGATCATCGACCCGATGCCCAACCTCTACTTCACCCGCGACCCGTTCGCGGTCGTCGGCGAGGGCGTCAACCTCAACCGCATGTACTCGGTCACCCGCAACCGCGAGACCCTGTACGGCAAGTACATCTTCAAGTACCACCCCGACTACAAGGACGTCTCGCTGTACTTCCGCCGCGACTGCCAGTTCCACACCGAGGGCGGCGACGTGCTGAACATCAACGAGAAGACCCTCGCCGTCGGCATCTCCCAGCGCACCCAGGCCGCCGCGATCGACGTCATGGCCCAGAACATCTTCTGGAACTCCGACTCCAAGGTCGAGCGCATCCTGGCCTTCGACATCCCGGTCTCGCGCGCCTTCATGCACCTCGACACGGTCTTCACCCAGATCGACGTCGATAAGTTCACGATCCACCCCGCCATCATGGGCACCCTGCGCGTCTACGAGCTGACCGCCGGCAAGAACCCGGGCGACGTGAACATCCGCCTGATCGAGGACACCCTCGAGCACGTCCTGGAGGACGCCACCGGCGTCGACCAGGTCAAGCTGATCCCCTGCGGCGGCGGCGACCCGATCGCGGCCTCCCGCGAGCAGTGGAACGACGGCTCCAACACCCTGTGCGTCGAGCCCGGCAAGATCTGCGTCTACGCCCGCAACACCGTCACCAACGACGTGCTGTACAAGGAGGGCCTGGACCTTCTCGTCGTGCCCTCCGCCGAGCTCTCCCGCGGCCGCGGCGGCCCGCGCTGCATGAGCATGCCCTTCTGGCGCGAGGACCTCTAAGTCTTTCCGTTTCCGGTGCGGTCCCCCTACAACCGCACCGGCTTCGCCCGTTAAACGGGCACCACTAATACTTACGTAATTCATTTCTTCGAAAGGAATCAAACCATGGGTGTTAACCTCTCCGGCCGTAGCTTCCTCAAGCTTCTCGACCTCACCACCGAGGAGATCGAGTACTTGCTCAAGCTCTCCAAGAACTTCAAGGATATGAAGCGCGCTGGCGTTCCGCACCGCTATCTCGAGGGCAAGAACATCGTTCTGCTCTTCCAGAAGACCTCTACTCGTACCCGCTGCGCCTTCGAGGTCGGCGGCATGGATCTGGGCATGGGCGTCACCTACCTCGATCCGGGTTCGTCGCAGATGGGCAAGAAGGAGTCCATCGAGGACACCGCCCGCGTTCTCGGCCGCATGTATGACGGCATCGAGTTCCGTGGCTTTGCCCAGGACGACGTCGAGGAGCTCGCTGCTAAGTCCGGCGTGCCCGTGTGGAACGGCCTGACCACTGAGTGGCATCCCACCCAGATGCTCGCCGATATCCTGACCGTCCAGGAGAACTTCAACTACGACATCAAGGGCAAGACCCTCGTCTTCATGGGCGACTGCAAGAACAACGTCGCTCGCTCCCTCATGGTCGTCTGCTCCAAGCTCGGCATGAACTTCGTGGCCTGCGGCCCCGAGGAGTGCATGCCCGCCGACGACGTCATCGAGGCCTGCAAGCCCATCGCCGAGGCCAACGGTTGCACCATCAAGCTGACCACCGACGTCAAGGACGGCGTCACCGGTGCCGACGTTATCTACACCGACGTGTGGGTCTCTATGGGCGAGCCCGACGAGGTCTGGGCCGAGCGCATCGCTCAGCTCACCCCGTATCGTGTCACCTCCGAGGTCATGGCTATGGCCAACCCGGGTGCCATCTTCCTGCACTGCCTGCCCAGCTTCCACGACACCAACACCACCATTGGCGCCGAGAAGTGCGAGCAGTTCGGCATCACCGAACAGGAGGTCACCGACGAGGTCTTCGAGAGCCCCGCTTCCAAGGTCTTCGACGAGGCCGAGAACCGCATGCACACCATCAAGGCTGTCATGTACGCCACGCTCAAGTAAGAGCATCTAGCATCTCGCTCGGGGTGTATTGCTGCACACCCCGAGCGGTTTTATCTGGTAATAATCTCGCATCAAGCGGCAGGCACGGCACGGAAGAGCCGCTTCTGGCGAGATCAGTAAATGATTTATGAAGGGGGGATGAGAACTATGACTGAGACCGCTAAGAAAAAGCGCGGTATGCCTTCATCGTTCACCATTCTTCTTGCTCTGCTGGCAATTGTCGCAGTGATTACCGTTATCGTCTCCGGCACGTCCGGCGGCGCGGTTACTGCCGCCCGTCTGAGCGATTTCTGCACCGCCCCGATTAAGGGCTTCGCTGACGCTCTGCCCGTCTGCCTCTTCGTTATGATCCTGGGCGGCTTCCTCGGTATGATGACCGAGACCGGCGCCCTGGACAACGGCATCGCCGTTCTGGTGCAGAAGCTTAAGGGCAACGAGATTATGCTCATTCCCGTGCTGATGCTCATCTTCTCCCTCGGTGGTACCACCTATGGTATGTGCGAGGAGACCGTTCCCTTCTACGCCCTGCTCGCCGCTACCATGATGGCCGCTGGCTTCGACCCCATGGTCGGTGCCGCTACCGTCCTGCTCGGCGCTGGCTGCGGCTGCCTGGGCTCCACGGTTAACCCGTTCGCCGTCGGCGCTGCCGTCGACGCTCTGACCGGCGTTGGCATTGAGGTCAACCAGTCCATCATCATCGGCCTCGGTGCCGTCCTGTGGATTGTCACTACCGCTATGTCCATCTTCTTCGTGATGAGCTACGCCAAGAAGGTCAAGGCTGACAAGGGTTCCACCATCCTGTCGATGCAGGAGCTCAAGGACGCCGAAGAGGCTCACGGCAAGGCTGCTTCCGAGGTCCACAAGGAGGTCAAGCTCACCGGTCGTCAGAAGGGTGTTCTGATTGCCTTCGCCTTCACCTTCGTCGTCATGATCGTCGGCTTCATTCCGCTGGCCGACCTCAACGAGGGCGTCGCTAACTTCTTCGACGCTGGCGCTGTCTACGACGCCGACGGTAACGCCGTCGTCCAGGGCTGGTCTGCCCTGATCACCGGCCTGCCCATTGGCCAGTGGTACTTCGACGAGGCTTCCACCTGGTTCTTCCTCATGGCCGTCCTGATCGGTATCATCGGTGGCCTGTCCGAGAAGCAGATCGTTAACACCTTTATCACCGGCGCTGCCGACATGATGTCCGTTGTTCTCGTCATCGCCCTCGCCCGTGGTATCTCCGTCCTCATGGCTAACACCGGCCTCGATGTCTTCGTCCTCGACGCTGCCGCCAATGCCCTGGCTGGCCTGTCCGGCGTGATCTTCGCTCCCATGAGCTTCCTGGTCTACTTCGGCCTGTCCTTCCTGATCCCCTCGACCTCCGGTATGGCCACCGTCTCCATGCCCATCATGGGACCGCTGGCTGTTAAGCTCGGCTTCTCGCCTGAGGTCATGGTCATGATCTTCTCCGCCGCCATCGGTGTCGTGAACCTATTCACCCCGACCTCCGGCGCCATCATGGGCGGTCTCGCCCTGGCCAAGATCGAGTGGACGACCTGGCTCAAGTTTGCCCTTAAGCTCATCGTCGCGCTCTCCGTCGTCTGCGCCATCATCCTGACCGTCGCCTGCGTGTTGATCTAAGTACCCAACGGGTACCCCACGGAAACCTTGACGATCCTGTAGAGGATCACCTGGTCATCGTCTGTCCGGCGGGGTAAACCCACCGGTAGACTCCTACCTTTAGCCCCCTTCCGTTCCGTGCGCGGGAGGGGGCGCTCTTGTGTTCCGGCGTTTTACCAAACGCCGGAACCACTCGACGCTGCAAGCCCGCCAGAGCGGCAATCTGACGTTCAATCGTCGGGCATGGCCAAAAGGCCTATGCCCTCCTCTTTCACGTCACCTTGCTCGCTCTGGCGGGCTTTCGCTGACTTTTGCTCCACCTGCGGCGCTGCCATTGTTGGTGTTATGGGGCGGTGCAATGGGGTCAGGTTAGTTTGCACCAAATATGTCCGACAAGAGGTTTGACGGATGTTTGGTTGGTGCCTGTTGATGGTCTGGGTATCGGGGAGGGCGGGCTCCGTTATAATCGCCTAGAACATTAAATGGAAACGGGACGGGAGCCATATATGCGCCAGGGTTTCGACAACGCGAAGTATATCGAGCTGCAGGCTGCTCACATTAAGGAGCGCATCTCGCAGTTTGGTGGCAAGCTCTATTTGGAGTTTGGCGGTAAGCTGTTCGATGACTATCATGCGAGCCGCGTGCTGCCGGGTTTTGAACCGGACAGCAAGTTCCGCATGCTCAAGAGCATCGCCGACGATGTCGAGGTTATCATCGCGATCAACGCGAACCACATCGAGAAAAACAAGGCTCGTGGTGACCTCGGCATTACCTATGACGAGGATGTGCTGCGCCTGGTTGACCTGTTCCGCGGCAACGGCTTTGCTGTCGCGGCTGTGGTCATCACCCAGTACGCCGGCCAGCCTGCTGCCGATGTGTTCCGCAACCGCCTGAACGCGCTCGGTATTCCCGCCAAGCTGCACTATCCCATCGAGGGGTATCCGCACGATGTCGATCTGATCGTGTCCGACGATGGCTACGGCAAGAATGAGTTTGTCGAGACCACCCGACCGCTCGTCGTGGTCACTGCCCCCGGTCCTGGCTCGGGCAAGCTTGCCACCTGCCTGTCTCAGCTCTATCACGAGCACAAGCATGGCACGGCCGCCGGCTATGCCAAGTTCGAGACTTTCCCGGTCTGGAACCTTCCCCTCACGCATCCGGTCAACATCGCCTACGAGGCGGCCACGGCGGACCTCGACGATGCCAATATCATCGACTCCTTTCACCTTGAGGCCTATAACAAGACCACGGTCAACTACAACCGCGACGTCGAGGCCTTCCCGGTGGTCCGTGCTCTGATGGAAAAGATCCTGGGCAAGAGCCCCTACCAGAGTCCTACGGACATGGGCGTCAATATGGTCGGCTTTGCCATTACCGATGACGATGCCTGCCGCGACGCTTCCAAGATGGAGATCGTCCGCCGCTACTTTACCGCGGTCGAAAATGTGCGCCGTACCGGCGTGGGCGATGAGCAAGTCGACCGTCTCAAGATTATTATGAAGAAAGCCGGCATCGATAAGAACTACTCACCGGCGCGCTCGGCGGCCCTCACCAGGGAGCAGCTGACGGGTGGTCCCGTGGGTGCCATGGTCATGCCCGATGGCTCCGTGGTGACCGGTAAGACCTCCACGCGCCTGGGCGCCGCAAGTTCGCTCATTATGAACGCCCTCAAGCATGTCTCGGGCGTCGACCTTGAGCTCGAGGTCATTAGCGATGAAGCGATCGAGCCCATCAGCAAGCTCAAGACGCATTTCCTGGGCAGCAAAAACCCGCGCCTCCACACCGACGAGACGCTTATGGCGCTGTCGATCACCTCGGCCACGAGTGAGACGGCCGCTCGCGTCCTTTCGGGCCTGGAGCAGCTGCGCGGTTGCGATGCCTTCTTTAGCGTGATTATCTCGCCGACGGACGAGACGGTACTGCGCAAACTGGGTATCAACGTGTGCTGCGAGCCCAAGTTTGAGCGCCGCGGTTTCTTCCATCGCTAAGTTTGAAGCACCGCGGTAATTGCATTGCATTTTGGCCGTATCGGGTTAGCGCCCGGTACGGCTTTTTGATCAATAAAGCGCCTATTTCGGCGAAAAATAGCTGTTTACCTGCCTAGAAACAATTTGAGCGGTATACAATAACCGTAACTGTTTCATCCTTAGCGGGATGCCGCATGATGGATATTACCTGCCATCGTGAGGTGTGTCGGTCGCGCACGGCGCGTTAGATGCTCGTGCTCGGTTTGAGGAGGCTGCTATGGCGGGCAAGGGTCGTGCGAGTGTCAACGATATGAAGCGTGTCGAGGTGCTGGTGTTGATGGAGATCGACCAGCAAACCGAAGACAATGGCGGGCCGTATGGTTTCTCGCGCAAAACGCTTGCCGAGCGCGTGGGGGTTTCGCCGTATCGTGCCCGCGCCGCAATCGATCGCTTGGATTCCGAAGGCATGATTGATGTCGTCTCGCGTTATAGCGACGACGGCGGTCAGCTTGCAAATGGCATTTGCCTCACCGAACGTGGCGAGTGGTATCTTGAGGGCGTCCGTACCGGCATGCTCGTTCAAGAAATGCTTGAGGACGAGGTTGCTGATCGATAGCAGCATGTAACCCTTGCCATAGCGACGCCGCCTGGGAAACCGGGCGGCGTTTTGTTTCAAGATTGAGAAATGCAATCTCACGCGAGAAAAAATGCGAACGGTCCGCGGCGCGAGTATTACAATGAAGACCCGTAAGATGTGGATAAACAACTTCTACGGGAAGCGCAGGTAACTCAATATGACCAAGCATGTGTTCGTAACCGGTGGCGTGGTTTCGTCTCTGGGCAAGGGTATCACCGCGGCCTCGCTGGGCCGTCTGCTCAAGTCGCGTGGCTACAAAGTAACGATGCAGAAGGCCGATCCGTATCTGAACGTCGACCCCGGTACCATGAGCCCCTTCCAGCATGGTGAGGTCTTCGTTACCGAGGATGGTTACGAGTCCGACCTGGACCTGGGTCATTACGAGCGCTTTATTGATGAGAACCTGACCCGCGATTCCAACTTTACGACCGGCGCCATCTATAAGAGTTTGATCGCCCGCGAGCGTCGCGGCGACTTTTTGGGCGGTACCGTGCAGGTGATTCCTCACGTCACCAATGCCATTAAGGACAAGTTCCGCCGCATTGAGGAGCAGACCGGCTCCGATGTAGTCATCACCGAGCTGGGCGGCACGATCGGCGACATCGAGTCCCAACCGTTTGTCGAGGCCATCCGTCAGTACCGCAAGGAGGCCGGCCCCGAGAACGTCTGCTACATCCACGTGTCGCTCGTTCCCTATATCGCCGCCGCCCACGAGGTCAAGACCAAGCCCACGCAGCATTCCGTCAAGGAGCTCCGCAGCTTTGGCATCCAGCCCGATATCATCGTGCTGCGCTCCGACCACCATATCGATGACGCTATCCGCGGAAAGATCGCAAGCTTCTGCGACGTCGACACCGATTGTGTCTTTACCAACGAGGACTGCGCGAGCATTTACGATGTTCCGCAGCTGCTTGCCGAGCAGGACTTTGACCTGCGCATTTGCGAGCGCCTGGGTCTGGACCCGCGTGAGCGCGACATGAGCGAGTGGAACGAGTTCCTGCGCAAACAGAATCACGCCAACCATCACGCCGACAAGGTGAAGATTGCCGTCGTGGGCAAGTACACGCAGCTGCCCGATGCGTACCTGTCGGTTATCGAGGCCCTGCACCATGCGGGCGTCTTCTACGATCGCCATGTGGACGTCCAGCTGGTCGACGGCGAGAGCCTCGACGAGCAGAATGTCTCCGAGGTTCTGGGCGACGCCTCGGGCATCCTGGTCCCCGGCGGCTTTGGCAAGCGCGCCCTGGAGGGCAAGATCCTCGCGGCCGAGTTTGCCCGTGAGCACAAGATTCCGTATCTGGGCATTTGCCTGGGTATGCAGGTGGCCGTGTGCGAGTTCGCCCGCAACGTCGTCGGCCTTGCCGGCGCCAGCTCCTCCGAGTTCGATCCGGACGGCCCGTTTAGCGTCATCGATCTGATGAGCTCGCAGGAGGACGTGACCGAGAAGGGCGGCACCATGCGCCTGGGCGCCTATCCGTGCAAGCTCGCCGCCGATACCCTTGCTCGCGAGGCATATGGCGAGGAGCTCGTCTACGAGCGTCACCGTCATCGCTTTGAGTTCAACAACGCCTTCCGTGACCAGCTCGAGGACGCCGGCTTGGTTATCTCGGGTCTGTCGCCCGACGAGCGCCTGGTCGAGATGGTCGAGCTGCCGCGCGACGTGCATCCGTGGTATGTGGCAACCCAGGCTCATCCCGAGTTCAAGAGCCGCCCGACCAACCCGCAGCCGCTGTTCCGCGAGTTCGTGCGCGCTTCGATCGGCCAGCACGAGGGTGTCGACCGTCTGCAGGTGACGCCCATGAACCTCGCTACGGACTAAGGGTGCCGGCGAATAAGGAACATACCGAAGCTACTCCCTCGTCGCTCGCCGTGGCGGCGGGGGAGTATCTCGATTACCTCGCGGTCGAGCGGGGTTTGGCGCGCAACACGATTGCGGCCTATCGTCGTGACCTGACGACGTACTGCGCCTATCTGGAGCGGGCGGGTATTGTGTCTTTTGAAGAGGTGACCCGTCAGGTCGTGGAGGGCTTTGTCGCCGACCGTCGCGATGGGGGCTATTCGGATGCCTCGGTGGAGCGTGCGCTTGCGGCCGTGAAGGGCCTGCATGCCTTTTTGGTGCGCGATGGGGCTGTGGCCCAAAATCCAACGGCGGCGTTGCGCCTGCCTAAAAAGGCTGAGCGTTTGCCGGAGTATCTATCGGTGGAGGATGTCTCGGCGCTGCTCGATCAAGACTTCCCCGAGGGCGAGATGGGCTTGCGCGACCATGCCATCTTGGAAGTGCTCTACGGATGCGGTTTGCGTGTGAGCGAGTTGGTGGGACTCGATGTGGGCGATATCCATATCGACGATGGCTTTGTGCTCGTTCGCGGTAAGGGCTCGAAGGAACGCCTGTCCCCGCTGGTGGGAAGCGCGGCGCGAGCTCTGACGCTTTATGTAACTGAGGGGCGTTCTCGCTTGGCGGCCCATGCCCGCGGAACCGAGACCTCGGCGGTCTTTTTAAATAAGAACGGCCGCCGTCTGTCGCGCCAGGGCATCCATGCCATCTGTGAGCGCTACGGGCGCCAGGTGGGACTGGTGGGACTCCATCCCCATACGCTGCGTCACTCCTTTGCCACCCATATGCTTGCGGGCGGCGCAGACCTCCGTGTGCTACAGGAGATCTTGGGACATGCCGATATATCGACCACGCAGGTCTACACGCATATCGATCGTACACAACTGGCCGAGGTCTATCTGGCGGCGCACCCGCTGGCACATCGTTAACACATCGCTGGCCTGCATATTTATAGGTACTTGGGGACGGGCCCCAGATTGCCGCGGCGTGCTTTTGCGCGCGCATGGGCAATCTGGGGCCCGTCCCATTTTTCGCCACTTGGCGTCGCGGTAGTGGGCCGCACGTGCCTTGGGTGGGGGAGTTTGGGGGGCGATGTGAACGGTATATAAAGGGACGCAAAAATCGCCTCAAGGTCAACTTGAAGGTTGAGGTTGAACGGCGGGGTGCCACAGGTGGCATCCCGCCTTTGCTCTAAACACAACATATTGTGTTTTCGAACATATGCTTGGGGTGTTTTGCGATATATGGTGGGTGGAGTGGTGGGGCGGAGTG